>JAYSYN010000317.1:0-26479 GCA_043727575.1 Fimbriiglobus sp. | reverse complement strand
GGCCCGCTCGTGGAACTCCTAGCCCTCTGCGACACCCCGGAGTGGAACGACCTCTGGACCGCCGCCTAACGCCGTGGCAAAATCCGGAGGGATACCCTCCCCCAACCCCGGCTTGCCGCGGGGCGATTCTTTCGGGTAGAGTTCGCGTCCGTGGTCTCCCCGCAAGGATGCGCGTCGGATGGTCGCCCCCGAAGTCGGTTTTCGCTCCCGCCCCGCTTGGTTCGCCGCACTCGCGCTCATCGTCGTCGGTCAGGGGGCGCTCGCGCTCCAACTCTTCGGCGGTTCGTTCGCCGATGTCCGCGACGACCGGCCGATCTTCGACGGCCGGCACCCGCTGCACCTCTACCACGGGGTGCTCGGCGCCGCGACCTTCCGCGAAACGCGGGCCGTCACCTGTTTCGATCCGCACTTCCAAGCCGGCTACCCGAAGACGCCGGTCTTCGATTCCGGCTCCCGCCCCGCCGAGTTGTTCATCTTCGCCCTGGGCCACCGCACGCCCGTGGCGGCCTATAAGCTCGGGCTGTTCCTCGTCTGCGCCGCCGTGCCGTTGGTCTTCGCGTCCGCCGGGCGCGGGTTCGGACTGGCCGCGCCGGTGGCCTGCCTCGCGGCCGTCGGCGGGTGCGCCATCTGGTGGTCCCCGGCGGTGCGGGCGCTGTTGGAATCGGGCCAGACCGACGCCCTGATGCTCGGCTTGGCGTGGATCGCGTTCGGCGGCGGTCTCGCGCGGTACGCCGCCGACCCTGGCCTCACGGGCTGGGTCTTGATGGCCGGGGCGTCGCTGCTCGGCTGGTACGTCCACCCGGTCGGTTGGCTCGGCGTCCTGCCGATGGTCGCCGTCTACTATTTCGTCTCGGCGCCGCGGCACGGGCTGGCGTGGCACCTCGGTTTGTTCGCGGTGCTGGCCGTCGGCGTGGTGCCGAACCTCTGGTGGCTCGCCGACTGGAGCCGCTTCTGGTGGCTGCGCCAACCGACACCCGGCGAAGCGGAGGGGCTCCCGGACGCCCTGCAATTCTTGGGGACCGCGTCGGACTACCGCGATCTCTTGGGGCCGGGCTTCCTCGGCATCGGCTGCGCGATCCTGGCGATCCCCGGCGCCATCGCCTTGCTCCGATCCGGTCGCAGCGGTTCGGTCTGGCTACTGCTCGCGGCGGGGCTGAGCGCGGCGGGCGCGGCTCGGCTCGGTCAAACGTGGCTCGCGGCCCGCTGCGCCGAGTCGGTGGGCGTGGCGGTGCCGGCGCTCGCGGTTTTGCCGGCCGCGTTCGCCGTGGGGCATTGGCTGCTGCGCTTCCGCGCCGGGTTCGCCTTCTTCGCCGCGGCCTCGATGCTCCCGTTGATCGCGGCGTGGTTCCCGATGGTCGAGCCGCTGCAACTCGGGCCGAACGCGGCGCAACGGCGGGTGATGGAAGCGATTCGGAACTCGACGAATTCCGAGGCGCGGATCTTGATCGAAGACGACGGCACGAGCCGGGCCGGGTGGAATTGGCCGGCGCTGCTCGGCTTATCGGGAGACCGCTACTGCATCGGCGGGCTCGACCCCGAGGCGAACATCGAACACCTCGCCTGCGGGCTCAAACGCGGAACGCTGCAAGGTCGCCCGTTCGCCGAGTGGACGCCCGCCGAACGCGCCGCGTACTGCGCGCGCTACAACATCGGTTGGGTGGTGTGCCGGACCCCGGAGTGCGCCCGTTGGTGGCTCGGCGACCCGCGGGCCAAGGTCGTCGGCGGCGACATCGAGGACGGGGGTGCGTTGATCGAATGGGATCGACCCCGGACCTACGTGCTCGGCGGTCGGGCGACCGTCATCCAAATGGATCGCGAGCGGATCGTGCTGACCGATGTGGTGCCGGACGAATCGGGCTGGGTCCGCCTCAGTTTGCATTACCAGCAAGAACTCCGCGTCGCGCCGATGAACGTGACCCCCGTCCCCGATCCCGATTTCCACGATCCGATCCCGTTTTTGAAGCTGCAACTGCCGGGGCCGGCGTCCCGCGTCACCATTTCATGGCCGCACCCGTAACGGCCGCGTCGGGGGACTTTCGATCGGCTCGCAGCACCTCTTCTTCCGTTCGTACTTTTGTAAGATGCTCGGCAACGGGGTTTCGACCCGGACGGCGGGGATCCGGCCATGGCCAAAAAGCGGTTGACGGACGTGCCCACGGCCAAGGCCGTGAAGCAACTCCTCGCCCTGCGCAAATTCGACAGTGCCGCGGCGGAAGCGCGCAAACTCACCGGCTTCGCCCCCGGCCACGCGACTTCGGAATTGCTGCGCGAGTGCCTCTTCGCGCTGGCCAGGTCGTGCGCGGAGCGCAAACAATTCGCCGACTTCAACCGCGCCGCGCACGAACTCGAACCGCTCTGCCTCGCGGCCGGCCCGGAATCGATCCGATCCTTGGCCCGCCTTCTGCTCAAAGGATTGCAGCCCGGCGAAGTCTACCGGTTGAGCGGCTCGCTGTCCGATGCGAACACCGCAGCCGCGCTGCGCGGCGACCTCGCCGATCATTTCGTGCGCGCCCGGTCCGCCACAGGGTTGCCCGACGATTGGAAAGCGGCGTTCGCCGCGATTCTGTCGGCCCTCCAACACTACGAGGCGAAGCGGGACGACGATTCCCGCGAAGCGCTCCAATCCATCGGGCTCGGTTCGCCGTTTCTCGAATGGAAGGTCTGGTTGCGCGGGCTGCTGGCGTGGGGTGCCGACGACACCGTCCGCGCCCTCGAGAATTGGTCGCGGTTGAACCCCGAGCGATTGCCGTACCGACTGGCCGCGCCGCTGCGGGCCGCCGCCGATGCCGCTTGGCTCGCCGATCAACCGCCGCTGCGCGAGCGCCTCCTCAATCAGTACCAACGCCTCGGCTCCGGCGGTCTCGCGGGGCAACTGTTGCAATTGCGGCCGGAACTCGCCGGTCGCCGGGGCATGGCCAAGGCCATCAAAATGGCCGAGGGATTGCTCCCCGCCCTCAAGGCGAAACATCCGCAGCTCGTGCCGCATTTGATGAACGCGTTCTATTCCACCATGCAGAAACGGGCCGAACCGGAGGACCTCGACAAGTTCATCCGCGTCTTCGGCCGGATGCCCGACGACCCGAACTTCTACAAACTCTCGGCGCAAATTTACGACGGCGTCGGCGAAGTCGAACTCTCGATCAAGCGGTGGTCGGACTACATCGGTTGGCTCCGCGACGGCGCGGAGTGGCCCCCGCTGTTGAAGGCGCAAGCCATCGCGAGCCTCTACCGGGCGATGGCCCGCCTCGCCGCGGATCTGGACGACCTCGAAGCGGACGATCCCTTCGCCCCTCCGAAGAAGGCCAAGCCCAAGGTCGCACCGCCGAAGCCGAGCTTCTATTTGTCGAAATCACTCGAGGCCTCGCCGGACTGGGAACCCGCCGCGGCCGATCTCATGAGCGCGTACCTCGACGAGGAGAACGCCCCTGCGGCCGCCGCGTTCGCGGAGAAGTATTTAGCCGCGCATCCCAATGCCGCAGGGGTGGGCCGGGCCTACGTCGAGGTGCTGATGGAGCAGCGCGATTACGCGGGCGCCCTCGAGCAACTGGCCCCGCTCCGGAAAGCCAATCCCTTCGATGCGGACATCCGCGGACTGGCGGTCGATTGTGTCTTTTATTGCATTTATCAATTCGCCATCGCGGGCGACTGGGAAGTCCCCGAGGCGATACTGACGGCCGAACGGGAATTGCTCGAGAGCGAATCCGCGGTGATGACGGGGCACCTGCGCTACGCGTACTACAAAAAGCGCAAACGGATGGTCGAAGCCGAGGCCGAATTACAAAAGATCGATCCGGCGCGGTTGGTCCACGCGTTTTTGCTGCTCGCGAACGCCCAGACGTTCCGGGGCAAGCCGGCGGAGAAGAGCGCCGCGACCAAGGGGTACAAAGCCGCGCTCGCGGCGGGCGCGAACCCCGCCGAAGTCTTGGCGTTGTTCCACGCTTACGAGTTCTTCATCACGGGCGGCATCGAATTCACCAGCCAGAAGCCCCTGCTGAAAGGGATTGTCGACGCGATGCTGGCGACTGCGGCCGACCCGGCCCTGACGGAAGACCAAGCGGTCGAATTGACCGCGAATCTTGGGCCGTTGACGACGGCGCCCAAGTTCGAGAAGTTCGCCGCCGCGCTGGGCAAACGGTTCCCGAACCACCCGCTTTTCGCCTTGGCCATCGTGGAACTTTGGGCCGCCAAACGGACCGCCGGCCGCGCGCCGTACAAGATCGTCAACCTGTTGCGCAAAGCCCGGGAACTCGCGAAGAAGGCCACCGACCCGAAATACAAAGTCTTCGAAGAGCGGATCGACGAACTCAACGAACAACTCGACCCGTTCTCGACCTTGCGGAATATGTTCGACAGCTTCTTCTAACCGGCGCGCCATGACCCCCTACGATCCCTACGCGATTCTCGGCTTGCCCGCCGGCGAAGACGTCGCCGACGACGCGGTGCGGCGACGGTACCTGCAACTCATCCGCGAATTCCCGCCGGAGCAGCAGCCGGCGAGATTCGCGGCGATCCGCGCCGCCTACGAGAAAATCCGCACCCTGCCGGCGCGGGCGAACTACCGGTTGTTCGACGCCGGCGGCGAAGACACCTTGGACGAGATCCTCGCGGTGGTCCAGTCGGCGCAAGCCCGGCCCCGGCCCACCCTGCAACAATTGATCGACGCGACCGAGGCAATCAAGACACCATGAACCCCGACGAGATCGACCGCATCCTCGCGAATTTCCGCACGTGGCTGGAAGCCCTGCCCGACCCCGCCGAACCCCGACCGACCGCCCCGCCCGCGGTCGATTTCGGCGCGCTCGCCTCGCAGTTCACGGCGTTGCGGCACGACGTGAACCTGCAAACCAAAGCGACGCGGGCGGTCTTGGATCAATCGGGCGAGGCCCTCAAACAACTCGCCGCGCGGCCCGCCACGGCCGACCCGGAATCGCACCTGCAACCGACACGCAAGCTGCTCGTCGATTTGGCCGACGCGCTGAACCTGTCGCTGAAGCAAGTGCAGCGAACTTTGGAATCGCATGCGGAAGCGGTCGAGAACTCGGTACCCGAGCCGGCCCAGCCGAGGTGGACACTCTGGCAACGGTTGACGGGAGTGGCGGGCCCGAGTGCCGAATGGCGCGCCTGGGTCGGGGCGATGCGCTCTCACGCAAATGGAATGGCCGAGGCACGACGCGCCGAACGGGAACATCAAAATTCAATCCTCGCCGGCCTCGCCGACGGTTACGCCCTGAGCCTGCGGCGCATCGAGCGCGCCTTCCCCCAATTCGACCTCGAACCGATAGAATGCGACGGGGAAGCCTTCGACCCGGAACTGATGGAAGTCGTCGAGGTCATCGGCGATTCCGACGCCGCGAGCGGCACGGTCGTCAACGTCGTCCGCGCCGGGTACCGGGTGAACGGACGGGTCTTCCGCTTCGCCCAAGTGGCCGTGGCCCGCTGAGCCGAAACTAGGAATTTCAACCCGAGTGCAAGATGCCAGACATCATCGTGGGAATCGACCTCGGCACCACCAATAGCGAAGTCGCGGTCGTCGAGAACGGCCAGCCGCGCGTCATCGCCGTCGACGGCGATCCGATCCTGCCGTCGGTCGTGGGCCTCTCCGCGGACGACAAACTCTTGGTCGGCAAGCCGGCCCGCAACCAGTACGTGCTCGCACCCGAGCGCACCGTCAAATCGGTGAAACGCCAGATGGGGCTCGACTTGAAGATCGCCCTCGGCACGCAGCAGTTCCGCCCGCAGGAACTCTCCGCGATGATCCTGCGGCGCTTGAAAGAAGCCGCCGAGAAGGATCTCGGGCAACCGGTGACCAAAGCCGTCATCACGGTGCCGGCGTACTTCAACGACAGCCAGCGCCAGGCGACCCGCGAAGCCGGGCAACTCGCCGGCCTCGAAGTCGTGCGCATCTTGAACGAGCCCACGGCGGCGGCGCTGACGTACCGGCCGAACCCGGAGGCGAGCGAGAAGTTCCTCGTCTACGATCTCGGCGGCGGCACCTTCGATGTCAGCATCGTCCAAGCCGAAGGCGGCGTCTTCGAAGTCTTGAGTAGCCACGGCGACACCCAACTCGGCGGCGACGACTTCGACGAACTCCTGCTGAATCACATCGCCGACGAGTTCGAACTGCTCTACGCCATCGATCTGCGGTCGAACCCGCCGACGCGGGCCCGGTTGCTCCGGGCGGTGGAGAACGCCAAGAAGGCCCTCTCCGATCACGCCTTCGCCAAAATCGAAGAAGAGTTCATCGCCGAGAAAGACGGCGTGCCGCTGCACCTGACAAAAGAACTCGAGCGCAGCACCTTCGAGCAACTGATCGACCCGCTGCTGCGCCGGACGATGGACTGCCTGCAGAAGGCGCTCGACGATGCCAAGATCAACGCGGGTGAACTCAAGCAGGTCGTCCTCGTCGGCGGCAGCACGCGGTCCCCCGTCATCTCCCGATTGCTCGAAGCGCGACTCGGCCAACCGGCCCACCGCGAGGTTCACCCGGATCTCTGCGTGGCGATGGGCGCCGCGATCCAAGCCGCGATCATTGCGGGCAGCGACGTCGGCGCCGTCCTCGTCGACATCACGCCGCACTCCGTCGGCATCAAGTCGCTCGAAGTCCCCGACTCGTTCTCCCGGCAGTTCAACGAATTCAAATTCGCCCCGATCATCCCGCGTAACACGCCGCTGCCGACGAGCCGCAGCGAAATCTTCTGCACCGTCTCGGACAACCAAGCGAAGGTCGACATCGATATTTTCCAAGGCGAAAGCGGCGACGTGCGGCGCAACCACCGCGTCGGCAAGTTCCTCATCGAAGGCTTGGCCCGCGTCCCCGCCGGGAACCAACTCGTCGTGCAAATGGATCTCACGCTCGATGGCACGCTGAAGGTCACGGCCCGCGAAAAAGCGACGGGGATGATGAAGAACATCGTCATCGACAACGCCATGGCCCGCTTCGCCGTCGAAGAAAAAGACGCGGCCCAGTCGCGGCTCGACCGCATGTGGGCCGAACCGGAGTGGAGCGAAGGGGACGACGCGCCGATCGACCCGTCGAAGCTCGCCGACCTGCTCGGCGCCGAGCCGGGCGCGTTCGACGAAGACGAGGATGACGACGAAGACGACGGCTACGAGAAGTTCCCGGCGCCGGAACCGGAAGACGATGTGCCCGCCCCGGCGCCGCGCTTCCAGTTTCCCGCCGACACCGCCGCGAGTACCGCCGGTCAACGCGAGGCCGTGCAAGCCCGGGCATTGCTCGAAAAAGCCGAGCGCGTCGGTTTGAAAGCCAACGCCGAAGATCAGGCGGAACTCGGCCGGCTGACGACCGAAGTGAAGTCCGCCCTCGACGAGCGCCGCTGGCCCGACCTCACCAGCGCGAGCAACGCCCTCGCCGATGTCCTCTTCTACTTGGAAGACGCATGACGATCCTTTGCCCCTGTTGCCGGGCGTCGAACGAATCCGCGACTTGCCGGCGTTGCAAAGCCGACTTATCGCTGTTGGTCGCGGTGGAAGCCCGACGCGGGTACTTGATCGAATCGGCCCGATTCGCTTTGGCCGAGGGCCGAGGCGAGAGCGCGAAATCGAACTTGATCGAAGCCGCGGGTCTGCGGGCGGGCGATGACCTCGCACCGCTGCGGGCGCTGGCGTCGCTGTTGAACGGGGACTATGCCGGGGCTTTGGGTCAGGCGATGTGAACCGACCGCGGCGGGTGGGAACCCGCCGCGCGTGTGCTATCAACTACTTCTTCTTAGCCGCGGCGGCGGCCGGTGCGGCTTCCTCGCCCTCGGCTTCCTTCTTGACTTTCTTCTTGACCATCACCTTCGCGACGCGGGTCTTGGGCAGGCCGAACGGGCTTTGGCCGTCGGCGAACTTGCCTTCTTCCTTCATCTTCGCGATGCGTTCCACGCGGGTCAGCACGCAGCGGTTTCGCACGCCGCCGGCTTTCCGCTTCAAGCTCTTGTCGATCGACACGGGTTCGTCCGGGTTCGGGAGTTCGGTTCGGACGGCGCAACTCCGCGCCGCCAATCGAGAAACGCCATCATATGCCGAGGGTCGGTTCCGACAAGTTCAGTCCCTCACTTCATCGACTGCAAAAACGCCAGCAAATCGCGCAGCTCCTGTTTGGAAATCTGCTTCTCCAAACCGGCGGGCATGACCGAGACGGCGCCCGGTTTGAAGGTGTCGATGTCGGCGCGCGGGATGCGGACTTCATCCGTCGCGTTGACCGCCAAGACGACCTCGTCGGGCGAATCTTTCTTCACGACGCCGTTGTGAACCCGGCCATCGAGCCGGACGACTTCCACCGGTTCGTAGCTGCGGACGAAACTCGCGCTCGGTAGAACGATGGATTCGAGCAGGTCCATCTCTTGGCGAATGCCGCCGATGCGGGTGAGGTCCGGACCGATGCTGCCGCCGACGTAGCCGATCTTGTGGCAGGCCGCGCAGTTGGTCTTCGCCGAGTTGAAGACGACTTGCCCGCGTTTGATGTCGCCCGGTCGCGTGCCGTCGAGGAGTGTGCCGAGGTTGGCCCGTTGGGCTTTCGACTCCGCGTCGAGCTTATCGAAGAATTTCGCGGCTTCGGTCTGCACGACTTTCGGGTAGCCCGCCAATATCGGTTTCAATTGTTCGGATCGAACCGCGGCCCGCAGCGTCGGTGTGTCGAGGGCTTTCAAAAGCAACAACCCGACTGCTTCATCGGGAGTCTTCGCGAAGACCGGCAACAATTTCTCGAGGTCGAGGATCGAGACTTTCGGAAGTCGAACGGCGAGGTTCGCGGCTTGTGGCGCGTCGAGCTTCGCATTCAGTAGCACCTCGGCCGCATCGGAACGGAGCATCGCGGGATTGGCCGCTCCGAGTTGCCCGAGTGCGAATGTCAGCGTTTCGGCATCGAGAATTTTCGAGCGTGCCACGATCAGAGCGAGCAGGCGTTCGCGCGGTTTTTGTTCGGCATCGCGGGCGATCTTCAGGAGCGTGTCATCGAGTCCGGCCGAATGTTTCATCGCCGCGGGGAAACTCCGCATCGCGCCGAGCGCCGCGAAAGTCCACTCTGCGGTAGGTTCGGGTTTCGCAATCTCTTTCGACAGGGCCTCCATCCAACTGGCCGGCGGTGCCTTCAACTTCACCCGGCCCATGACTTCCACGGCCGCGAGACTTCGGGCGTTCTCCGCGATCATGGCCTGCACTTCGGCGTTGCCCGCGAACTTCGCGATGCGCTCGGTGTCCGCCGTCCCCGATTGGATCGCCTCGGCGAAACTCGCGGCGAGGTCTTTGCCCCAATCGGGGTGCCGGCCGGCGATCCACCACGCCGTATCGCGGAGGTCTGGATCTTTGGCATCGAGGTGCGGTCGCACTTGGGCGAAGGCGATCTTCGCGCCGGGGATTTGTTCGAGCGCCGCGAGGGCGGCGCGGACGACGCGCGGGGATTTGTGCTCGAGGCCGAGGCGAGTCGCTTTGGCATTGCCCAAATCGATGAGTGCCCGCGTGAGTGCGGAATCGACGACCGGATCGTTGTCGATTTGAGCAAGGGCTTCCAACAACCTACCCGGAGGGTTTTTCCGCGTTGGAGAAATCTCCGAGAACTCCGCAGCGTAGGATCTCGCTCGCAAATTCTCGCCGAAAAGATCCGGTTTTAGAAATTCAATGCGTCGAATTTTCGATTCCTCAGTCCCATCTGCCCCGACTTTGCTCACCCGATAAATCGCCCCGAGCGCCTCCTTTTTCACGAGTTGCGAACTTGGGCAACAGAGTTTGTACCAACCGCCGGTATCAACGATCATCAAACTGCCATTCGGCGCCACAATGACATCGGTCGGGTGGAAGTCGTAGTTGTCCGAAGTCACGAAGTCGCTGTCGAGGGATTCGTAGGTCGCGCCTTTCGGCTTCAGGATATGCCGGCTCACCTTGGCCATGTTGAACTGGGCACAAAAGAGATTCTTGTGGAATGCGTTGCCGAATTGAGAGTGGTCGTACGCCACTAGCCCGCTCGGCGCCGCCGGCCCGAGGTGCGTCATCGGCTCCGACAGCTTCGGGCCACTGCGGAGGCACTCTTCCAGCTCGTCGTGGTGTTTGCCGTAGAGTGCGCCGTACGTGTTGTGGATGATTCCGTCGCGGCGACCGTTGGCAGGATGTTGGAAGAAGGTCGTCGAAAAGAAGAGTTCGTTTTGCACCCAAGCCACGCCGACTGGGTTATCCATGCCGCCGGTCATCACCACTTCGAGGTTCTTGCCATCGGGGTCGGCGCGGAAAATGTGCGAGGCCCGCGTTTTGAACTTCTTCCCGTCCTTCAAAATGTGTTCCTGCGTGCCGAAGCCGCCTTTCGTCCAGTAAATCTTACCGTCCGGCCCGAGGTACGGGCCGTGCAAGTCGTTCGCGCATCCCGTCAGCGACTTCCCATCGAACCAAACTTCGCGTTTGTCGGCGATGCCGTTGCCGTCGGTGGCGGTCAGTTTCAGGATCACCGGCGGAGCCGCGACGTAAAGCGACCCCTTGTGCCAGAGCGTCCCTTGCAGGAACGAGAGCTTGTCGGCGAAGACGACCGATTTATCGAAGACGCCGTCCTTCTTGCTGCTCTCGAGCCGGACGATGCGGTGCGTCGGGTTCTTGAGTTGCTCGGTCGGTTTGTCGTTCGAGCCGGACGAGTCGGAGACGTACAGCCGGCCCTGTTTGTCGAAGCTCCCGTTCACGGGACGGTCGACCAGCGGCGACCCCGCGACCTTCTCGATGGTGAACCCTTGGGGCAGGGTGAAGTTATGCTCGCCGATTTTGACGACATGCGTCTCCCCCGGCTTCGCCGATTGCGCGAGGGCGACGGATGGGGCCAAGAGGAAAAGCAACGTCCAGGATGCTCGCATCGTGTATCTCGAGATTTTTGGCGAGCGGCACGGCGTGAGGGCGTCAGCGTTCCGCGGAAGTCGGAGTGGTAGTGGGGATATTGTCTCCGAGTTGCCACCCTACTGCACGCTCACGCCGTGCCGCTCGCCGGGTCGGGCGTCGGATCGACCACCCATGCCCGCGCCCGGTTGACCATCGCGCCCGCTTCTTCGGGGCCCCAAGCGACTCCGGCGAAGCGGGCGCGGTCGCAGGCTTCCAAAATCGCTTGCAGTTCTCCGTCCGGGTGGGCCTTCGCCAACTCGGCGGTCGTCATCGTCGTGGCGGGGAGGTCGAAGCGCGTCGCGGCGAACGTCCGCAGGATCGCGGCGAGGCGGTCGGCGGTGTCCGCGTCGGAAACGAGTGCTCGGAGTGCCACGTCAACCGGCCCGAGTTCGAGCTTCGGCTTCCGGCGGCGGAGGGACAGCACGATGCCGGCGGTCAACAGCAGAACGACCGCAAGGCCGAACCCGACGACGCCGGGCGGGAGCGCGTCCGACGACGGCAACGGCGGCAATTCTTCGATCCCCGTCGCGGGGAGCGCTTCGCCGGTTTCGATTTTGATGATCTTGGTATCGACGCGGATCGACAGCGCCGGGAAAGCGATTGCCGTCGCTTCGATGGCATCTCCCGAAGCGACGGTGCCATCCCGGAGCGACAGCGGCACGGCCGGGCCGGGTGCGAATGGCGAGACTTTGTAATCCTGCGTCCAGCGCTGTTGCCCGCCGGGCAGGTCGACCCGTTGGGCCGGGCCGAGCGGGGCGATCTCCCAGAGCGGGGCGGACGCGTCGGACAGGGCGGCGGCCGGCATCTCGACGCGCAAGGGGGCCGGCCCTTCGACCGTGGCCCGGAGGGTGAAAGAGCCGGACAGCCGGATCACGAAGTGATCCGGCACCAAGGTCGCGGTCACGGGCATGGCATCACTTCGCCGCCGGGGTCACGGTGAACTTGTGCGGCACCGGCGCGGCCAGTTTGTAGATGGCCTCTTGGGCCGCATCGATCTTCTCCATCCGCTTCGCCACTTCTTTGGCTTTCTGGGCGGCCCCGTCTTCGATCCACGCCGGCACGTTGTACTTCAACACGTTGAAGAAGCGGTCGGAGACCATGGTGTTCTTCGCCGTGATGGCCGCGAGGACTTTGTTGCCTTGGTCGTAGATCGGCCCGCTCGTGACGTTGCCGAGGTTGATCCCGGCGGCCAGTTCTTTGGCGCTGGCTTTCATCACCTTCACACCGTCGATGGCGATGTCGAAATCGCCGTCCTTCAGGCCGAGCACCGTCAGGGCGTAGAGGTTCAAATCTTTCAAGTCGTTCATGTACGGCAACATCGGCAGCCAATCTTTCTGCACCGGCAAAGGCAAGGCGTCGTCGAGTCGGGTGAAGCTCACGCCGTTTTCCAATTGTTCCACATCGCCGATTTTGCAGTTCGTATGAACGCCGCGCTCGGGCTTGCTCTCACCGACTTCGAGTTTTGCGGAGCTCACGACCGACGGGGCGTTCAATTCTTTCAATATGATTCCGGCCATCAGCAACCCACCGGGGGGCGAGGTGTGGAAGCCATCGTAATACGGTTTCGCCTTGGCGGCTTTGGGGTCGTCCTTTTCCATGGCGTCGGTCGCGACGCGCGTGATGGTGTATTGGTCCGCGAAGGGAATCTTGAACTCGGCCGCGAGGTCCTTCAGCGGGGCGTAGAACTGCTTTTGCGTTTCGACGTACTCGGCCCCGTTGTTCATCATCCGCTTGTCGACGGCGTTCGGGGAGCAGAGCGCCACGCGGGCGCCGGCCTTCTTGGCCATCTCGAGCATCGCCCGGGTTTTGTCGACGAATTGCTTGTTGCGGTTCGCATCGAACTTGCCGTAGCCGCCGTCGTTCATGCCGAAGTTGATCGTGATCGCCGTCGGCTTGTCGTTGAGCACGTCGTTTTGGAATCGCCCGGCCCCGCCGTTCGCGGTGTCGCCGCCGATGCCGGCGTTGAGGAACACGAAGTTCCCCTTGGGCATCCGCGTCGTCAGGTAGAGTTCGATGTACGAGCTGTACTGGTACTGTTGGGTGATACTGTCGCCCAGAAAGACGATGCGATCGTTCGGCTTGAAGAAGAACTCCGGGGCCGGTTCCGCGGCCCGCAGCGGGGTCGTCAGGATCAGGGCGGCGAACAGAAGTGCGAGGCAGCGCATGGGGAGGGCCTTTCGGGCGGTGGGGAGTCGGGTCAACGCGGGGTGATTGTACCCGGAATCGCCGCGAGGCGCACATGCGGCAGCGTGTACTTCACGAGCAGGACAAAGTGCAACAGCGTCGCGATCATATCGGCCACGTGCAAGACGATGTGGTAGTAGGCGGGCCATTTCACCGCTTGGGCGACGGCGCCGAGGACGTAAAACGCCGCGAAGAGCAGCATGAGCAGGACGCCGCCGAGGCCCCATTTGCGGATGTAAATGTGGAAGGGGACCATCGCGACCAGGCCCATGCCGACGTAAACGAAGATCAGCGTCTGGGTGACGACTTCTTCCATCGACCAGACCAGTGCGATGCCCACGACGGCGCTGCCGAGTTCGAGGGCCAGACTGATCCGGCCCCACCACTTCGGCAAGACGTACACGCAGATGGGGACGCACGACCCGGCGATGAGGCCGAAGATCGCGGAGAGATCGAGCCGGCGGAAGAACTCGTACTGGGGATCGGCTTCGGAATCGTACCGCAAGCTATGGAAGAGGCCGCTGCAGGTGTACAGAACCACGGCGCTGAGGGCGTACACCCCGACCGCGAGGCGGTGGCCGGGGGGGTGATGCCGCGTGAGGCGGAATAGAATCAGCCCGGCGAAGAGGCACCAGACGGCGAAGCCGAGGTGCGTCGACGCCGCGACGGGATCGTGGAAATCCATGCTCTGTTGACCCGACCCCTGTGGCGTGCGAAACTCCGGTGCCCGCCCGTCGGCTCTTCTCCCGCTCGCTTTGAGGCTGTTATGATATTGGCCCGACTCCGCATCGTCGTCGCCGGTTCGCTCGCTCTGTTCGGGGTCGTCCTCGCCCAAGCCCCGCAGCCCACACTCGCGCTGAAGGGGCACACCGACCCGGTCTATTCCGTCGCGGTATCGCCCGACGGCAAATTGCTCGCCACCGGGAGCTTCGACAAGACCGCGAAGCTCTGGGACGCCGCGACCGGCAAGGAACTCCGCACGCTCGCCGGGAAGCTGGGCCATACCAACCTCGTGTTGGGCGTGTCGTTCTCTCCGGACGGATCGTCGCTGGCGACGGTGTCGACCGACAACAGCCTGAAAATCTGGGATATCGCCAACGGGAAGCCGACGTCGCTGTTGGCCCATGCCGCCGGGGTGACGCGCGTCGCCGCGAGCGCCGACGGCAAGCTCGTCGCGGCCGGGGCCGCCGATGGCACCATCCGAATCTGGACGGCAGTCGATGGCAAACTGACGCAGACGCTAACGGGGCACGCCGGGGCGGTAGTCGGTCTCGGCTTCGCGCCGAACGGGTTGACGATCTACTCGGCGGGCGCCGACAAAACGCTGCGCTACTGGACCCCGGCCACGGGCATCGCCCTTGGTTCGGTCGGCGTGTCGCACGTCGACATCAGCGGCTTCTGGGTGAACCCAGCGACGGGGACCGTGATGGTGGCGACTTCGGACGGATCCTTGAAGTCGTTCCCGGCCGCGCTGCCGGTGCTGCCGAAACCGTTGGCCCCCGTCCCGGCCACTGTCACTGTGATGACACTGAGCAATGACGGCGCGACTATGCTGGCCGCGACGGACGACAAGAAACTGCGGAGTTGGAACACGGCGACGGGCGTGCTGACAGAACTGGGTGCGTTGCCAACGGCGTCGAACCAAGTTGCCATCGGCAACGCGGCCACCGGCTTTGCCGTGGCCCAAGCGAACGGGCGGGTGCTATTCATCGGGGCCGACGGCAAGCCGAAGGGGGAAATCCTGGCGTGCGAATCGGGTCTGAAATCGCTGGCATTCTCGGCCGATCAAACGACCTTGACGACACTAGGGAACGACGGGCTCGCCCGGCGCTGGCCGGTGGCGGGATTGATCCCGCCGGCACCCGCAAAGCCGATGGTCCACCCCGTCGCGGTGACGGCGTCGATGCCGAGCATCGACGGCAAGAAGGTCTACGCGGCCGGGGCCGACAACAGCATCCGCGTTTGGAGTGCGGGAGTCATCGAGCGAGAATTCAAAGAGCACAAAGCGCCGGTGACGGCGCTCGCCTCGGTGGCAGACGCCGTGCTGAGCGTCGACGCGTCCGGCGAAGCGATCCTCTGGGACCCGGCCGATGCGAAGGTGATTGCAAAGCTCGCGGGGACGAAGAAAACCGCCGCGACTTTCGCACTGCTGACGGCGGCGAAGGGCTCGGCGATCGCCTATGCCGATGGCGAAGTGCGCGTCTGGCCGGCCGCCGCCGCGAAGGACAAAGAGGTCGCGTCGTTCACCTTGCCGAAGCCGGCGCTCGCGTTGGGGTTCTCGGTCGATGGGAAGCGTATCCTCAGCATCGCGGCCGACGGATTGGTGCGGAGCACGAACCCGGCGGTCCTCAAAGACGAGACGAACGTCCCACTCGCGGCGACGGCCCCGACGCAGGCCGTGTTCAGCGCGGATCGGTCGAAAATCGCACTGATTGGCACCTTCAATAGTGTGCGGAGTCTGCTGATTCAACCGAACGCGGCCGGCGGGAAACCGGTCTGGGCATTACCGTTGCCGGAGGTCGTCGACCAGATCGGCTTTTCCCCCGATGGTACCCGTATCGCCGTCGCCGTAGTCGGGCCCGACGCCAGGGCCGTGCGGGTTTACGACGCGCTCACCGGCGCGGAACTGCAAACCATCGCAAAGCCCACGGCCGTCGTGAGTTTCCTGAACTGGATCGACAACAAGACCGTCTCGATCGCCGCTGACAAGACGGTGTCAGTCGCGGTGCTGCAAGTCGACGGCGTCCGCGCCACCGTACCCGGAGCGGGCACCGGGTTGCTCGCGCCGACGTTCGCCGTCGCGGCCACGGCCGACAAATTCGTGCGCATCCACGAGACCGCCGTGGGATTGCCCGCGAAGGAAGTGAAGGCTTTCGGTCCGTTACCCGATGTCGCGAAGGTTCTCGCCATCTCGAAGGATAGCGCGATCCTCGCTGCGGCGACCGGTAAGACCCTCAAGTTGTGGCAAACCGCCGACGGCAAGGAACTCCCGGTACCGGTGCTTCCGGCCGATGTCACGCAGGTGTCGTTCAACACCGATCGCACGCGATTGGCCGTGGGATTGGCGAACAACTCCGTCGCCGTCATCACCGTCGCCACAGGTTTGACCGAGCAGGTCGTCTTCCACACGGGGGCCATCGCCGGGGTCACGTTCCATCCGACACTGCCCCAGGTCATCGTGGCGAGTGCCGACAAGACGATCTCGGTGACGCCGTTGGTGCTCGCCAAACAGGTCTCTGATCCGGCGGTGTACGGTGGGGCTTTCGCCGGGACGCCGAGTGGGGCGAGTACGCTCAGCAACGGCACGGCGAAGGGTGTCGTCCTGGGCAACGCCGGGAGCGGCGCGAAGGAACGCACCTTCGGCGATGCCACGGGGATCACCGCGATCGCGGCGCACAAGAATGGCCAACTCGTCGCCGTGGCGCACGGGCCGGAACCGACGATCACCCTCTACAACTTCGGCGACGGCGCCGTGCTCAGCACGTGGAAGACCACCGGCAAAGTGACCGACCTCGCCTTCCACCCCACGGCTCCGGCGCTCGCGGGCATTCAGGTCGACAACAAAGCGATGCTCTGGAATGTGCTCATCGAAGCGGGCCAGCCGCTGCCGGCCGAGTGCGGCAAGCCGATGCTCGAGTTGCCGCACCCGGCGACTGTCAAGGGGTTGTCATTCGTCGCCGAAGGTTCCACGATCCTGACGGGTTGCGACGACAAGCAGGTGCGAATCTGGAAGTTCGTGTCGGATCAACCGTCGTTCACACTGGCGCTTCCGAACATCGTCCACTGCGCCGCCTTCGACAAAACCGGCAAGCTCGTGGCCACCGGTTGCCAGGACGGCCAATTGCGAATCTACGATGTCACCAAGGCGCCGGGGACTTTGGCGAAGGCCATCCCCGCGCACATCCTGCCGCAGCCGCAGTCGATCTACGCCGTGGCCTGGCACCCGGACGGCAAACTCGTCGCCAGCGCGAGCCTCGACAAATCGATCAAGATTTGGGACGCCGCCGCCGGGACGCTACTCAAGGAAATCAAACCGGGCAGCGACGACGTACCGAAGCCCGGGACGCCGCGGTTGCCGGGGCACACCGATCAGGTCTTCACGCTGGCTTATTCCAAAGACGGCAAGCAACTCGCATCCGGATCGAGCGACCGCAGCCTGAAACTGTGGAACACCGAGACCGGGGCGCTGATCTGCGACTTCCCCAATCCGAACTTCAAGCCGTTGGCCGAAGGCGTACCCGCGCCCTCGCACCCCGGCTTCGTGCAGTGCGTCAAGTACACGACCGACGGGACGAAGCTCGTCAGCGTCGGCACGGCCCCGAAACTGCGCGGCTACCTCGCCGTCTGGAACGTCGCCGACGGCAAACTGCTGTACGGGCAGGAACTCGAGCACGGCCCGCTCTACTCGGTCGACATCCGCTCCGATGGGTCGCTGATCTTGGGGTGCGGCCCGAAGCAGCGCGGCGCGACGGAATCCGAAGCCGTGGTCATCCCGTTCCCGGTGAAGTGAGAGGATCGCCACTGCACCGAGACCTCGCCCGCGGTGGCGATCAAACCTGTAACGCCTCTTCATTCACCCGACGAGCAGGACCAGCGGGTCGTCCACCCCCTGAGACGGCGTCCGCGAATTCCAACCCAGTCCACCGCGATCCCCATCGAGGATCAAGGTTCGGCCCTCCAACCGACCGACGCCGCAACCGGGAGTCGTGTCGGTGCTGATCCGGATGGTCACCCCGGCATCGGCCATCAGTTTTAGCAGCCGTTCGCCATCGATGGGGGAGGGCTCTTGACTTCGGCGATCAGCCGATCCACGCCGACTTCGCGCAGGCGCAACTCCGCGATCAGCTTCGCCAAATCGACGACGTTGCCCGCGAAGAAGCGGTCCCTGTAGTTGTTTGTCGTCCCGGAGTTGTCGAAGATGGTGCCGAAACCCGCGCGCTCCTCGACCTTGGAGAAGAGGACGACTTTGTCACCGCGTTGGACGTAACGCGGGCCGTCCACGGTGATCAGTTCGCCGAGCCAGCGCGGCGCATCTCCCGGTGCTGAAAACGTGTGTGTGCGAATGTAGCAAACCATCACTCGGCCACTCGAATCCGTCGCGGAGATCAGCTTGTCTTGCGAAACGCGTAGCACGGTGGCCGTGGCGACATCGGCCGGCTTCATCGCATCGACAGCGCGATTCTTCGCGGCCGCTTCCATGTCGTCCTTGCAACTGTCCAGCGCTATGAACAGGGCCGTAGCCGCGTCGTACATCGACCGATTGCCGAAGGTGGTGCCATCGTAAATCTTGATCGCCGGCGCACTGACTGTGTAGGAGCCGACCCCGCCGAAAGTGACATGCTCGATCCGGTAGCCGGCATCGAATAGCAACTTCACCCGCTTCGCGCCCTCTTCGCCGTACCGACTCACCATGAGTTGGATGAGATCCTCGGCCGTGTGATTCTTCCAATTGTCGTTCTGGCCCGAAGCCGAGTAGCCGGAGTAAACTGGAGTCGAGGGCAATTGCAGAATGGCCGGCGGCGTGACCGGGACGAGCGTTTGCCGGTGTCGTCAGGACCCAGTAATATTTTGCCGCGTCGTACGTGTAGTTATTGCCGGCGGGCGGGTGGGCGGCGTCGGCATAGATGAGTTGCGGCAACGCCGACCAGACGAATCCGGCCGGGGGCGGACCGTTCGGATCAGTAGGCGGCACGCCCGCGACCATAGATTGGGCGGCATCGAAGGCGAGGCCCGACCACGGGCCGGAGCTGGTTGGGGTCGATGGAGGCGCGGTCGGCATGACGGCGGGGGAATCGCCTGCACCGGTGAGTGGCCACAGGCCAAAGCGCCCCCTTGGCGGCTCGACCGGCATGAAGGGTTTGTTCAACGGCGCGGGCCCGAATACAGATTGCCACCACTGTGTGGAATCGGTTGGGGTCGTGGTGGACAGATCGCCGGCGGTCACGGGGATCGCGTAAAGCCAAGACCAATCGTCCGGGTCTCCGTCCAGTGGAACGGGCGTGATGTCCTCGTACCAGGTCGGGCTCGGCGGGGCCGTCGGCGCCGGCGCGGGGTCCGCCGGGGGAGGCGTGACCATCGGGTCGAACAAATTCGGAAGGCCCACGCCGTCGCATCCGGGACGATGCGGTCTTCGAGCCGTTCCAGTCCGAGCGCTGGTTTTCCGCCACCGGAGCGATGCAGCACCCGGATTGTGAAAAATCCTCATTGCGGCGCACTTTGCCGTTGCTATCGCCCCCGGGGTGGCCGATACTCCAATATCAGATCTCATTCATTCTCGCGGTTCCGTCGTGGCCTTCATCCTTCTTTTCGCCCGCGTCCGTCCGACCGCACCCGATTGTCACCCGCAGTCCCGCGCGATCATTCGGTCGCCCGCGCCGACAATTCTCACGCTACCCCACCCGGAGTGCCACCCATGGCGAAGGCCGCCAGCGACTACACGGACATCCTGATCCGCAAGGGGATCCTCAGCGCCGAGCAACTCGACGAAGCGCGCAACCTCTCGCTCGGCCAAGGGCTGAAGCTCCAGGACGCCCTGTCGAAACTGAATTACGCCAGCGCCACCGAAGTGATGGAGGCGATCGCCGAGTTCAGCGGGATGCAGTTCATCGACCTGAACAACGTCGAAATCCCGAAGTCGGTGATCGAACTCGTGCCCGAATCGGTGGCTCGCGAAAACCTGATCCTGCCGCTGTCGCTCGAAGGGACCGTGCTGAAGATCATCACGTCCGACCCGTCGAACTACGATACGCTGCAGAAACTCCAGTTCATTTTGAACAAGGACATCCAGCCGGTGCTGGCGATCCAAGAGCAGATCACCGACGCCATCAACCGGAACTACGGCCAGAGCGAAACGGAGTCGATGGACTCCATGCTCGCCGAGTTCACGGGCACGCAGATCGATTCGACCCAGATCGACAGCACGACGAATCTCGCCGACGCCGGGAATTCGGAAGCGCCGGTCGTCAAACTGATCAACCTCATCATCCAAGAAGCGGTGCAGCTGCGGGCCTCGGACATCCACATCGAACCGTTCGGCGACCGCGTCCGTATCCGTTACCGGATCGACGGCAACCTCATCGAACGGGACGCCGCGCCGCGCCGGCTGCTGTCGGCGCTGCTCGCCCGTATCAAAGTCATGGGGAGCATCGACATCTCCGAAAAACGCCGTCCGCAGGACGGCCGGATCAAGATGACGATCCAGAACAAACACTTCGACCTCCGCGTGAGTATGCTGCCGACGGTCCACGGTCAATCGGCGGTCATGCGGATTTTGGACCGGGCCAACATCATGGTCGGCATCCGCGACCTCGGATTCGGCGAAGAAGATTATCTCCGCTTTCAGAACATCATCAAACGGCCCAACGGCATCTTCCTCGTGACCGGCCCGACGGGTTCAGGCAAGACAACGACTTTGTACGCGGCACTGAACGAACTCAACCGGCCGGATCGAAAGATCATCACATCCGAGGACCCGGTCGAGTATTACCTGCCGGGCATCAACCAAGTCGAGGTGAAGCACAACATCGGGCTGAACTTCGGCCGGATTATCCGGGCGATGCTGCGTCAAGCCCCGAACATTATCCTCGTAGGCGAAATCCGCGATAAGGAGACCGCCGAGATCGCTGTGCAGGCTTCTTTGACAGGACACTTGGTTTTCAGTACGCTACACACGAACGATGCGCCCAGTGCCGTGACCCGGCTGGTCGATATCGGCGTGGCCCCATTTCTCATCGCCAGCTCTGTGATCGCGATTATGGCGCAGCGGTTGGTGCGGGTGAACTGCGTGAAGTGCCGGGAGCCCATCATGCCCGAGGAAGACCACCTCCGCGCGGCCGGGGTCACGCCGGAGATGATCACGAAGGCCACTTTTATGAAGGGGCGCGGCTGTAACCATTGCCGGCAATCGGGTTACCGCGGACGGATCGGAATCTACGAGATGATGCGGATGACGGGCCAGCTGCGGGAATTGACGTTCGCGCAGGCTCCCGCACAGGAGTTGCGTCGGAAAGCGAGATCAGGCGGCATGCGGACCCTGCTGGAAGACGGAATCCAGAAAGCGATCAAAGGGAACACGACACTCGAAGAAGTATTGAGCACTTGCCACGCGGAGATGATCGGCGCGGACTGAACAGGTTTTTATTTGGTTCTGCGGCGCACGGCGTGACAATGGTTGTGTCCAGACTTGCGTCGGCGCAGGCCGAGCCCGAACACCGGGGGCTTTCTCGTGGCCGTGGCAATGGAGAAGTTGCTGTCCACAGTGATCCAACTGAAGGCCAGCGATTTGCATATCAGCGTCGGTCAACCGCCCGTCGTGCGGCACCACGGACGCCTGCGCAAACTCGAAGCGAAAATCCTCGATTCCGACGACACCGCCGGATTGATGAAGTCGATCACCCCCGACCGCTGCCAGCAAGAGCTGCAGCAAAAGGGGGGGGCCGACTTCGCGATCGAGTACACCGACGGCTATCGGTTCCGGGTCGCCGTGTTCAAACAGCGCGGCTCCATCGGTATGGTGCTCCGGCGCATTCCGAGCCAGTTTTTGTCGTTCGAAATTCTGCGGATGCCCGAAGCGATTCGCAGCTTGATCGTCCGACCGCGGGGCTTGCTCTTGGTGACGGGGCCCACCGGGTCCGGGAAGACGACGAGTTTGGCGTCGATGATCAACTTCATCAACGACAACTACGACCGGCACATCATCACCCTCGAAGACCCGATCGAATATTTCCACAAGCACAAGAAATGCACGGTCAACCAGCGGGAAATCGGCACCGATTGCCCGGACTTCAAAGAGGGGATTCGCCGGGCACTGCGGATGGACCCGGACGTGATCTTGGTCGGCGAAATGCGCGACTTGGAGACGATCCACGCGGCCATCGAAGCGGCCGAAACGGGCCACGTCGTCTTCGGCACGCTCCACACTTCGGGAGCGGCCTCGACGGTCAACCGGATCATCGACGTCTTCCCGAAAGATCAGCAGGACCAGGTGCGTACGCAGCTCTCGACCGCGCTCATGGGGGTGCTGTCGCAAGCCCTATTGCCGAAGAAACCCGAAGGCGTCATCGCGGCTTACGAAATGATGGTGGTGACGCCCGCCATCCAGAACTTGATCCGCGAGAATAAGGTCTACCGTATCGACAGCGCCCTGCAAACGGGTCGAAAAGAAGGGATGTTCCTGCTCGACGAGTCGCTCTTCCGCCTCTGGAAAGACGGCCTGTGCGAGAAGGAAGAAGTGCTGTTGAAGTCGTCCAAGCCGAACGAACTGGCCGCCAAAATCGCCCAAGCCGAGCGTAACGAACTCGACGACGAAGACGATGACGACGGGGACGATGAAGATGACGACGATGATGATGAGGAAGACGAAGCGCCGCGGAAGAAGCGGCGCTAAATGAAGGATCCAGAATCGCACGACCGGGAGTTTTTCCGGGCCATGGAGATGCATTTGGATGCGAGTCGATTGCTCCTCGAAGCTGGACGTGATGCCGCTACGACCGGAAACCATATGGCGGTTACGCGGTCGCATGCGCCTTGAAAGGGCGATACCTTCGGACTCAAAAGCGGTCTCACCAAGGACGCGTGATTGCGGACGTATTCAAGAAGCGAGTCAAACACGATTTGGACGAGTTGAAGGTCATCCTTGAGAAAGAAAATGTATTCTTCCCGCAGAGAATGAGGAAACTACTTCAAGTCGTAAAGTCTCTCTGGTCGGTCGAAATGCGATACCGGCCAAAACTCATCGAACCCTCCGACGCGTTGGATGTTTTTCGAGCAGCGGAAGGAATCGCCCGATGGGCGGAGAGGTGATTGTGAGACCCAAAGCAAGTAAGAAGCAAGACGAGCGTACCGCGGCAATCTATCAGGCGTTGTCGAGCCAATTCCCGGAGTTGGACCGCCGGCCCAAGGAAGTTGTGTACGTGTATAACCCCGTGGCGATCCGTGTCCGTGTAGTAGACGAATCTTTCGCGGGCCTGTCCTATTCCCAGCGCCATCGGCGGGTGATGAAAGCCTTGGCGCCGCTGCCCGAGGAAATCGTCGGCGACATTACGATGGTGCTAGCGCTGACACCGGCGGAAATTGAGAGAGAACAGAGTTTGGTGAATCTCGAATTCGACGACCCCAGTCGCAGTCGTTTGTAGAACCCGAACCCGAAGCGACATTATGTCCCAGATCCCGCCCGATCCGAAGAAGCCCAACGTGCCCGGCCAACCGGGGGCGCCGAAGCCGCCCGTTCCCGCGCCCGCGGGCCAAAAACCGGCCGTGCCGGGCCAACCCGGCGCCCTGAAGCCGCCGGTCCCCGCTGGCCAAAAGCCGGCCGTGCCGGGGCAGCCCGGTGCACCGAAGCCGCCGGTACCCGGTCAGCCGGGAGCCCCCAAGCCGCCGGCTCCCGCCGGCCAGAAACCGGCCGTGCCCGGCGCCCCGAAGCCGCCGGTTCCCGCCGGGCAAAAGCCGGGCGTCCCCGGTCAAAAACCGCCCGCTGCGAAAGCCCCTACCCCGGCGCCCAAACCGCAGCGGCCCAAGCATACCCACGTCGATAGTGCCACCCGGCAATTGGCCCAAAAGCTCGTCGACCTCGGCTACGTGGACGACGTTCAACTCGACAGCATCTACGAAGAAATGCGCACGAGCGAACTGAAGCTCGGCGAAATCTGCATCGCCCGCGGGCTCGTCAACGAAGATCAACTGCTCCAAGCCACGGCCGAAGTCCACGGCATGCGCGTCGCCAATCTCGACGAAGCCAAGCCGACGCCCGAAGCGGTCAAAGTCGTCCCGCAAAACATGGCCGAGTTGTACAAACTCGTCCCGCTCGCGTTCGACGCCGACACTCTGACCGTCGCCCTGTCCGACCCGAACAACCTCCAAGCGCTCGACGACATCCGCAACTTCCTCGGCATCCGCCAAGTCAACGCGGTGCTCGCCCCGGCCGCGGCCGTCGAAGCCCTGATGAAGAAAGCTTACGGCGGCCCCGGGCACGAGGAGTCGATCAACACGATCATCCAAGCGCTCGAGGCCGACAAGGACCTCCACAACAAATCGACGAAGCGCGAGACCAGCATCGACTTGGACGACCTCACGGAAATGGCCAACTCCGCCCCGGTGCGGAAGCTCATCAACATGGTGTTGCTGATGGCCATCCGCGACCACGCCTCGGACGTCCACTTCGAACCGTTCGAAGACGAATACAAGATGCGCTACCGCTGCGACGGGGTGCTCTACGAGATGGTGCCGCCGCCGCGCCACTTGGCCGCGGCCATCAGCAGCCGGATCAAGGTCATGTCGAACCTCGACATCGCCGAGCGCCGCCTGCCCCAAGACGGCCGGATCGAACTGAACGTCGGCGGCAACGCCGTCGATTTGCGCGTGAGCGTCCTGCCGACGATGTTCGGCGAAAGCGTCGTCGTCCGGGTCCTCGACCGCTCCAACGTCGGTCTCGACCTCGAGCGCATCGGCATGCCCGAGGACATGCTCGTCGATTTCCGCAAGTGCATCCACAAACCCAACGGCATCGTGCTCGTGACGGGGCCGACCGGGGCCGGGAAGACGACGACTTTGTATTCGGCCCTGTCCGAACTCAACGACATCGAAACCAAGATCATCACGACCGAAGACCCGGTCGAGTACGAAATCGACGGCATCACGCAGTGCATGATCAACGCCGAGATCGACCTGACCTTCGCCAGCGCCCTGCGCGCCATCCTCCGGCAAGACCCGGACGTCATCCTCGTCGGCGAAATCCGCGATTTGGAAACGGCCTCCATCGCCATTCAAGCGTCCTTGACGGGCCACTTGGTGTTCAGCACGCTGCACACGAACGACGCTCCGAGTTCGATCACGCGGCTGCGGGATATGGGCGTCGAACCCTTTATGATCACGGCGACGGTCGAAGCGATCGAAGCCCAGCGGTTGGTCCGCCGGAACTGCCTCCACTGCCGGACGCCGTACGAACCGACGCGCGATCAGTTGATGGAACTGAACTTGAAGCCCGAAGACTTGAAAGGTCGAAAGTTCTACTTCGGCGAAGGCTGCGACAAGTGCAACAACCTCGGGTTCAAGGGTCGTACGGGCCTCTACGAACTCCTCATTATGAACGACGACATCCGCGACATGGTCAGCCGCGGGGCCAGTACGGACCAAGTCCGCGCCTACACCCGCAAGAAAGGCGTCCCCAGCCTCCGCGACGCCGGCATCCGCGCCTTGTACGAAGGCCATACGTCCTTGGAAGAAGTGGTCCGGGAGACGGTCTTGGACGACGAAGGCTGACCGGGGAAGTGCGGAATTCGGAGTGCGGAGTGTGGAATGGACGACAAGAATTCTGAACCGGAGCCGAAGCGTGATTTGCGGTTCCGGACGAAAGCGTTCGCGGTACGAGTTGTGAAATTGGTCGATGCCTTGCCGGCGACGAGAGCGGCCGGCATCATCGGACAACAATTGATGCGCTCGGCGACTTCCGTCGGGGCGAATTATCGTTCCGCGTGTCGCGGAAGATCGCAGGCCGAATTCGTCGCGAAGCTCGGCATCGTCGAAGAAGAAGCGGATGAATCGATTTATTGGTTCGAGCTGCTCGTCGAAACGGGCTTGGTACCGGTGGCGATGTTGAGGGATTTGATGCGGGAGGCCGACGAAATCACGGCGATGGTCGTGTCTTCGATCCGGACGAGTCGAGCGAACCGAAACACTTGAAACCGATGTCTTACGGAGGGCCAGAATTGCTAGGTGCCGCGAACCGGATCGACCGATTGGCAGGAATTCCGAATTCTTCCACTCCGCACTCCGCACTCCGCACTCCGCACTGGTTTCAATCATGCCGATGTACAAGTTCGAAGCCATGGACACCACCGGCACCGAGGTCAAAGACTCGGTCGAGGCGGGCAACGAAGAAGAAGCCTCGCAAAAGATCAAAGCGATGGGCTACTTCGTCACCAAACTCACCGCCATCGCGGGCAAGGGCGGCAAGGGCGGCAAGAAGAAAAAGGCCGGGAAGTCGCGGAAGACTTTCGTCATCGGCGGCGTATCTCAGAAGATGCTCACGATCTTCACGCGTCAATTGTCGACGCTGCAAGACGCCGGTCTGCCCGTCCTGCGAAGCCTGCGCATCCTCGAAAAGCAGATGAAACCGAGCGCGCTGAAAAACTCCCTCATCGATGTCGTCGAAGACGTCGAATCCGGGATGACGCTCTCGGAATCGATGGCCAAGCACCCGAAATGTTTCGACCGGCTCTACGTGAACATGGTCCGCGCCGGCGAGGCCGGCGGTGCCCTCGAAGTCATCCTCCAGCGCCTCGCGGAGTTCAAAGAGAAATCGCAGAGCCTCAAGAAGAAGATCATCGGGGCCATGATCTACCCGGCCGTTGTGATCTGCGTCGCCGTGAGCATCTTGATCTTCATCATGGTGATGATCATCCCGAAGTTCAAAAAGATCTTCGAGGAGTTCGGCCTGCAACTCCCGTGG
>JAYSYN010000316.1:0-2914 GCA_043727575.1 Fimbriiglobus sp. | reverse complement strand
AGAGCCCCAAGTACCCTACCATCCTGCTCGACGACGTTTCGCTGCCGCAGATACTCGGCCATTTGGCGGCGGAACAAGGTTGGCACTGGTACCCGGAGACTCGCGGCTTCCACCTCGGATCGTTAGAAAGCGGTGCGGCGACCGAATTGGCGATCGATGCGCTTCTCTCGACCGATGAAGGCTATGAAATCCGCGTTCGGCACGGGGTGCCTCAACTCGGTTCGCTCGTAAAAGTCAATGGAATCGAGGGTCGCGTCCTATCCTGGCAACTCCTTTACCGGAGCGGTGAGACCGCAAAAGTCACCGCTGTAGTCGGGTCGCTTCCGCCCCGCTCGCGGGCGCCATTGGCGGCCATCGCTTGGATGCCGGCGACGGTTCGATCCCTCGATCCGCTCGTCGCCGAAGTCTCGATTCACGGTCGGACGATGAATCTTCGGGCGCAGTTGCTCGATTTGCAAAGCCAAGCGGGGGACACGCGCATCAGTCTGCCAACGGCGACCGGGGATCGTATCCGCGTCATCTGGCCCAAGGGCATTTTCGCGGGCCTCCCGGATGCGTTACCGCTCGGTCCCGCTTCAGGGCCGAAGCACCTCGAAGTGATCGCCGCCGAGGCGGCCTTCCGAATCAAAAAATGGAACGTCGTTGCCGACACGATCGACAACACGATTGCGGACGTCGTCGATTATCACCGATAACCCGGGTTGCCCCTATGCTATTTCTCGGCGTCGACGGTACCGGTCCGAGCGACGATGAACAGTACAAAGCGGAGATGGAACGCAGTTTCATCGCCCGGCTTTACGATCTCTACGCGCGGCTCGGCGCGGGTCGGTTCTACCACCGGGGGCCGAACCTATTGGCGATGGGCCACCGGTTCAGCGGTCCGGGAAGTACGCCCAGCCAGACTCACGATCTGGCCCTCGTGGCGAAGGATTGGCTCTTGGGAAGGTTGGCCGCCGGGACTCGTCCGCCGATCGTCCTCGCCGGATACAGCCGGGGCGGGAGCGCTTGCATTGAAACCGCGCGATTGCTCCAAGCCTGCGCACCCTCGACCTCCATCGACGTCCTCCTGCTCTTCGATGCCGTCCAGCGCGATTTCGGCGTGGAGACCGCCGTGATCCCCGGCAACGTGAAGAAATGCTTCCACGCCGTGCGGCACGATGGGGTCGGCTCGCGATCGTACTTCGGCCACACCGGAAGGATCCCCTCCTTTCCCAACCAGATCGAGGAAAAAACCATCTGGGGCACGCACGCCGCACTCGGTGGCAGCTCTTGGACCGGCGATCACCCGCTCCGCCCCGTTATCGACGAACGCTGTCATTGGCGACGCGACCGCGACAATATCTGCCCGCCAACCTGGATTCCGACGATCACGAAGTTCCAAGACCGCATGGCGGAAGCGGAGACCTTTCAATTCATGATGGATGCGCTTCGTCGCTCCGGAGTCCAGCCGTGAAAGTGAACCTCGGATTCGCATCGCTGCTGGCGGTGACCGGGATCCCGATGCCGCGGCGCGCCGCCCTCAACGCGGCCGGTGTGCGTCACTTCGGTCTCGGCTGGCGCGGGCGCATTCCCGGTTCCCGCGAGGATCTCGTCGCCCGCTTTGCGCTCTTGGACCCCGGTGTGACTTTGGAATTCCACCCGGAAGCCGGTACCGTTTGGCCCGTAGCGCTGCCCGAGGGCCAAGCGGCGCTCGGCTGCCGACCGCGCCGACGCCGTATTCGCGTTCAAGCTCACTGGAAGGATCGCTCTCTGCCGGGTCGTTTTCCGGAACTGAGCGATTGGTGCCGCACCGTGGCACTCGACTGGTTGCCCACCGATTACGATGAACTCCATCTCGTACACCATTGGCACGGCGGCGTCGCCGCGCTGGCTCCGTCGAACGCGGTCGCCGACCCCGACCCGATCGCGCTTCCGATTTCGGGCGCCGGAAGCCGGGCCGTCGTGGCGATCGAAGGAGAACCGCGCCTCGTGCAAGCGGAGCAGTTGATCGTCGGCGATCTGGCCCGCGGCCATTTCCTGATCAATACTCAGCCGTTTGCACCGGCCTGGCGCGCCGAAGAATGCACCTGGACCGCACTTCGCCCCACCGATCGGCTGCACGTGGCCACGTCCGAGGCAGGCCGGCTGGATTGGTACATCGATGGCCTACCCGTTCGGCCATCATGGAGCCGATACGGCATGGCGTGTCTCCCCCTCCCTGAACCCGTGGCCGCGCGGCAGAAACGCAAGATCGAAGCCTTCAATTCTTCCGGGGAATCGATTCGAATACTGCCGAATCCCGCGGCGATGCGGGTCGTCGATCACGATCCGAGAAGCGGAACTCATCGACCCTCCGTGTCGACGGAGGCCATCCCTGCGAGAACTTGCGAAACGCTGCTGAATGGTGCCGTCGGACTGCACACTGCAGTACAACTTATGGCGGCCGTTCCTACGACCGATCTCATCCACGAATCGCTATTGCGACACGGCGATATCCGCCGCAGGTTGGCAGCGGATCTGCCCGACTTGCGCTTGATTGCCGTTGAAAACGGTGTCGCACCGGCCGATCTGCGGTTCCGGCGACGCCTGCGGATCGTAATCGACCCTCCGAAAGATTCCCCGGCGGCGCCCAGCGCCTGGCAAAATGCCGTCAGAGTGCTGCTGACACCGCGAATTTCGGAACCCCGCTCGTTGGAAATCTCACTACTCGAGGAGTCACCATGAACTTTTCGCCACGGATCGTCTTGAACAAAGATTTCGACGGCCTTTTCAGCACCGGCGATCTGGCCGCAATTCTGGAGCGACTGTCGCTCGCGGAATCGCTGGTGCCACTGGCGTCACTGCACGACGGTGAAGTTCTCAGTACTTGCAAACTGGAGACGTTCCGGGATGACAAAGGTTACGGAATCCGAGTCGAAAAGATCGAATTCGTACA
>JAYSYN010000315.1:0-26548 GCA_043727575.1 Fimbriiglobus sp. | reverse complement strand
GGCCCCGAAGATTTGGCCGCGACGATTTACATGCGGTTGGGAATCGACCCGATAACTCCGTTCCGACACGTTAAAAACGTGTCGCCACACCGACGCTCCGCAATTTTGTCCGCGAGCCCCCCATGCCCACTCGCATCCTCCTCGCCGCTTTCGCACTGTTCACAATCTTCGATTCGGCGCGCGCCGCGCCGCCGGTCGCCAGCTTTATTTACCCGGCCGGGGGACAGCGCGGCACCGAAGTGCCGGTGCGCGTCGGCGGTCTCTTCGTCCATGATCGGTGCCACTTCGCGTTGGACGGCCCCGGGGTCACCGCGTCGCCGACGCTGAAGAGGACCGACCGCATTTGGTTCGAGGCGCCCGTGCTCGCGATGCCGGAATCGCAACAGCCCGAAGATTACCCGGTCGATCTGCTCGGGTCGGTGAGTGTCGATGCGACGGCTCAACTCGGGGCGCGGAAGGGCCACTTGTGGACTTCTCAAGGGGTCGCCACGGGGTTGAGCTTCGTCGTCGGCGACCTGCCCGAAGTCGTCGAAACCGAAACTGACGGCGAGCCGATCCCCGAGAAACTCGCGGCGATGCCCGTCACTGCGAACGGCCGGATTTTCCCGCGCGAAGACTCAGACCTGTGGGAAGTGAAACTGAAGCGGGGGCAGACCCTCTCGGCCTTAGCGACGACGGCGGGGATCCGGTCGCCGCTGCGGGCGAAGCTCGAAATCCTCGACGGCGAGGGAAAGGTGCTCGCCGAAACCTCGGCGCGGACCGCCATCGGATTCGATGCCTCCGCGAAATGCACCGCGCCCGCCGACGGCGTTTACCGGGTGCGCATCTCGGACGCCCGCGGACTCGGGGGTCCGGCGTTCGTCTACCGGCTCACGCTGACGACGGACCCGGTCGCGGAGTCGGTGTTCCCCCTCGGCGGTCGACGGGGTTCCGAGATCGATGTCGAATGGACCGGTCAGAAAGTGCCGGTCACCATCCCGTTGGATGCGCCCGCGAATTGGTCGCACCCGTTCGGAATCCAAACGATTCCGTTCGATGTCGACGACCTCCCCGAGTTCGCCGATTCCTCGAAACCCGCGATCGCACCGGCGATTTTGAACGGCCGCATCGAGAAGAACGGCACTGCCACTTGGAAGGTGCGGTTCCCGACCCCGAAGAAATACGAGATCGAACTGCGGGCCAAAAAACTCGACTCGCCCCTGTGCGGGTCGGTCGGCGTGCTGAATCCGCAAGGCGTCGAAATCGCGAAGCAAACCGGGGCGGACCTCGACAGCGATCCGACGATCGCGCTGACCCCGAACGCCGACGGCGTCTACACGATTTGGGTGCGCGACCGCTTCCGCAACCGGGGCGGGCCGGAATTCGGCTACCGTCTGCGCATCCGCGAAGCCCCCGCAGCGGTGCCCGACTTCCGCATCAAACTCGCGGTCGACTCCTTGAATGTCCCGCGCGGCGGCACCGCCAAATTGAAATTGACCGCCGAACGCCTCGGCGGATTCAACGGCTCCATCGACATCGCATTCGCCGGATTGCCCGCCGGCGTGACCGCCCCGAAAACGATGATCGCGGTCGGCCAATCGACGGTGGAAGTTCCACTTTCCGCCGAGGTGCTCGCGGTCGTCCGGGTCGGCCACGCCACCGTCACCGGCCGCGCGACTATCTTTGACAAGCCGGTGTCACGCACCGAAGTCTTGCTCGTCGCGGTCGCGGTGCCGACGCCCTTCGCCTACGAAGGCGAGTTCACGAGTGCCACCGCCCCGCGTGGCCAACCCTACGGCCGCAATTTCAAGCTCGTCCGCAACGGCTTCGCCGGGCCGTTGACCGTGGGCGTCGCCGACCGACAGTTCCGCCACTTGCAAGGCGTCACGGGGCCATCCGTCGCCGTGGCGCCGTGGCAAAACGAATTCGCCTACTTCGCCGATCTGCCGCCGTGGATCGAGATGGGCCGCACCTGCCGGGTTTGTATCGTGATCGCGGGCACCGTGAAGGACCCCGACGGCACCGAGCACACCGTCTCGTTCACGTCGAACGAACAGAACCACCAGTTGATCGTCGTCCCCGAACCGGGCCGGCTGGGCATCGACCTCGCGAAATCGGCCCTCGCCGTGGCCCCGGGGGAAACCGTCCGCGTGCCGGTGCGCATCGCGAGGGCCAAGGGCCTGACCGGGGACGTGAAAGTCGAATTGGTGCCGCCCGCCCATTGGCGCGGCGTCTCGGCCGAAGCGATCACGATCCCGAAGGACAAAGACACTGGAGAACTGGTGTTGAAGCTGAGCGCCGGTGAAATCGGCCCATTCAACGCCCCCGCCGCGGTCAAGGCGAGCGGCGGAACCGTCGTGGCCGAGGCGAAGTTGGAACTCTTCAAGCGAGACTGAGCCAACGTATTTTCACGGCCAAGTCGGGTGCGGCTGGCAGTGTTGTAGTCGGTATGCCGCGTCCGCCTATGATAGATTTATCCCTCCCGCAATGCTTTCGACTATTCATGAGCACAACCGCCATCAATCCCAAAGGCGCCCGGACGTATGCCGCCGGCGCCGGGCCCCTCGCTTGGAACCAAGCTTACCTCGGGTCGAGCGTCGGGCAAAAAGTCCTGGTCGCCCTCACCGGGATGGGGTTGGCCGCGTTCCTCGTGGTCCACATGATCGGCAACGCGAAGATGTTCAGCGGGCGGGATTCCATCAACGCTTACGCCCACTTCCTAAAGCACGACATCGGCGTCCTCATCTGGATCGCCCGCGGCGGCCTGCTGGCGATCTTCGCAATCCACTTGTACCTCGCGATCCGCCTGCAACTGCGGGCCAAAGCCGCGCGGCCCATCGCCTACCGAATGATGCGCTCGTCCCAAGCTCGAACGGCGTCGAAGTCGATGCTCTTGACCGGGTTGGTCGTTTTGGCATTCACGGTCTTCCACCTCGCCCACTACACATTCGGGCTGATCAAAGGCGCCGAAGTGGACGGCCAAATCGTCAATTACCTGGACCTCCGCGACGCCGAGGGTCGCCACGATGTCTACACCATGGTCCTCGCCGGCTTCGGCACCTGGTGGATCTCGGTTCTCTATTTGGTCGCCCAAGCCATCCTCTATCTCCACCTCAGCCACGGCATCGCCAGCTCGCTGCGCACGCTCGGCTTAGTCGGCCGCCGCTTCGAGCGCGCGGCTTGGTATTTGGGAAACGCGATCGCCGCGGTCATCGTCCTCGGCAACGTGGCCATCGTGATTGCCGTCTGGTCGAAGTTCCTGAATTGACGATCGCAATCCGGTGAGTTCCGAGGCCGATTCGCCCGTGCTCAGCACCCGCCGTACGCCTATAATAAGCACATACCTCCCCCCACCGATTTGCGACCCTTTATGAAGCTCGATGCCCGCATTCCCACGGGGCCGCTGCCCCTGAAATGGGAATCGTTCAAGAAAGATCAGAAGCTCGTCAACCCGGCGAACAAACGGAAATTCCGCGTCATCGTTGTGGGCACCGGTCTAGCCGGCGGTAGCGCCGCGGCGACCCTCGCCGAACTCGGCTACGAGGTGCTCAGCTTCTGTTTCCAAGATAGCCCCCGGCGCGCCCACAGCATCGCGGCCCAAGGGGGCATCAACGCCGCGAAGAACTACCAGAACGACGGCGATAGCGTGAACCGCCTCTTCTACGACACGATCAAAGGCGGTGACTACCGCTCCCGCGAGGCGAACGTCCACCGACTCGCCGAAGTCTCGGTGAATATCATCGACCAGTGCGTCGCCCAAGGCGTGCCGTTCGCGCGAGAGTACGGCGGTTTACTCGAGAACCGCAGTTTCGGCGGAGCCCAGGTATCTCGAACCTTCTATTGCCGGGGCCAAACGGGCCAGCAGTTGTTGCTCGGGGCTTACCAAGCGATGTGCCGACAGATCGGCGCGGGCAACATCAAGATGCACCCGCGCACCGAGATGCTCGACCTCGTGGTCATCGACGGTCGGGCACGCGGCGTCGTCATGCGGCACCTCGAAACCGGCAAGGTCGAATCGTTTACGGCGGACGCCGTGGTTCTCGCCACCGGCGGCTATTCCAACGCATATTACCTCAGCACCAACGCCAACGGCTGCAACGTCACCGCGACTTACCGCAGCTACAAACGCGGGGCGACCTTCGCGAACCCCTGTTACACGCAGATCCACCCGACTTGCATCCCCGTAGCGGGGGATCACCAAGCGAAGCTGACGCTGATGAGCGAAAGTCTCCGCAACGACGGCCGCGTTTGGGTGCCGAAGAGCCAAGGCGACATCGGCAAGCACCCCGGGCAAATTGCCGAAGGCGAGCGCGATTACATCCTCGAACGGCTCTACCCGAGCTTCGGGAACTTGGCCCCGCGCGACGTGAGCAGCCGGGCGGCCAAACGAGTCTGCGACGAAGGCCGTGGCGTCGGCCCCGGTGGCCGCGGCGTCTACCTCGACTTTGCCGATGCCATCCAACGGCAGGGTCTGCCGAAGATCCGAGAGAAGTACGGCAACCTCTTCGACATGTACCAGCGCATCACCGCCGAGAACGGCTACGAGCGCCCGATGCGGATCTACCCGGCGCTGCACTACACCATGGGCGGGCTCTGGGTCGACTACCATTTGATGTCGAACGTCAACGGCTTATTCGTCGTCGGCGAAGCGAACTTCAGCGATCACGGCGCCAACCGCCTCGGGGCGTCGGCGCTCATGCAGGGTCTCGCCGACGGCTATTTCGTTCTGCCGTACACCCTCGGCAACTACTTCGCCAGCGTGCCGGTGGACCGCAAGCCTGTCGATCACCCCGAGTTCAAGAAGTGCGAAGCGGACGTGGCGGCGCAGACGAAACGGTTGCTGGGGATCAAAGGGAAGAAGACTTCGACCGAGTTCCACCGCGACTGCGGCAAGACACTCTGGGAACAGGTCGGCATGTCGCGGACGAAGGCGTCATGCGAGACGGCCATCAAACACATCCAAGAACTGCGGGCCGAGTTTTGGACGAACGTCAGCGTGCCGGGCAGCGGAGAGAGCTTGAACTCCGCGCTCGAAAAAGCCGGCCGCGTCGCCGACTTCTTGGAGTTCGGCGAACTGCTGGCCCGCGACGCCCTCACCCGCGAGGAATCTTGCGGTGGCCACTTCCGAGAGGAACACCAGTACCCGGACGGCGAAGCGAAGCGCGACGACGTGAACTACGTGCACGCCGCGGCGTGGGAATACGCAGGGTCGGACAAGACCCCGATCCGCAACGAAGAACCGCTGAATTTCGAGTCCGTGAAACCGAGCGTGCGGAGCTACAAGTAACCTCGGGGAGAGTGATGACATGGAATTGGAAGGCACCGTGACCGGTGGATTGATCGTCCCGGACTCCGGTACGCCATCGATGGACGATGGGACGCGGATCGAGTTTAAAGTGAAGCCGGCTGAAGCGACCGCGTTCGAGCAAATGTCGGAACCGAAGCCGGGCTGGTTTATGGATATGGTCAGAGACTTGATTGTGGATGATCCCGATTCTCCAGGCGACCGGGCCGCCCAGCACGATCATTATCGATTGGGAACGCCGAAGCGATGATCGAATTTCTCGACACAGTTGCTTTCGTCGGAGTCGTGGACCGACGCGATCAATTCCACGGCGCAATTACGTCATATTTGGATACTTACAAAGGAAAGATGCTGACAACCGAGTGGATTATTATTGAGTCGCTCGATTCCTTGGCCGGTCCGGCGTGCCGCTCGTCCGCTTTGGGAATGATCGACCGATTCCGCAGAAACCCATCGGTGGAAATCATAAGCTTCGATCTCCATATTTATCGCGAAGCCTACGACCTCTTCAGTAACCGCCCCGACAAAGGTTGGTCGCTCACAGACTGCACCTCCTTTGTCGTGATGAAACAACGAAAGCTCACCCGCGCTCTCACCGCGGATCACCATTTCCGCCAAGCCGGATTCACTCCCGTTTTCCTCCCCGATACCCAACCATGAAATTCTCACTCAACGTCTGGCGGCAACCGAACCGTACCGCCGCGGGATCGCTGGCCACTTACCACGTGGACGGCATCACCGGGGATATGTCGTTCCTCGAGATGATGGACATTCTCAACGAGCAGCTCATCCGGTCCGGGCAGGAGCCGGTGGCGTTCGACCACGATTGCCGCGAGGGGATCTGCGGGTCGTGCGCCATGATGATCGACGGCCGCGCCCACGGCCCGGAGCGCGGGGCCACGACCTGCCAGACGCACATGCGCAGCTTCCGGGACGGGGCAAATCTGACGGTGGAACCGTGGCGGGCCGGGGCTTTTCCGGTCGTGAAAGACTTGGCTGTCGATCGCGGCGCCTTCGACCGGATCATCCAGAGCGGCGGGTTTGTCGGCGTCAACACCGGCGGCACCCCCGACGGCAACGCGCTGCCGATCCCGAAAGTCGATCAGGACCACGCGATGGACGCGGCCCAGTGTATCGGCTGCGGGGCCTGCGTCGCGGCCTGCCCGAACGCTTCGGCGATGTTGTTTCTGAGCGCCAAGGTCGGGCACCTCGGCACGCTGCCCCAAGGCAAGGCGGAACAAAAGCAGCGCGTGAAAGCGATGGTGGCCGCGCACGACCGCGAGGGCTTCGGCCACTGCACCAATATCAACGAGTGCGAAGCGGCCTGCCCGAAAGCGATCAGCACCGAGTTCATCGCCCAGTTGAACCGGGACTACATCGCCTCGGCGGCCGGTGCTGTCGTGCGGGGATGACAGTCGAGCAACCCTTCAGGTCGGCGGGGCACTCGGATCGGTGAGTGTTTCTTTCGCCCGGTAGCGGTAACCGATGTCGACTTGTTCAAAGCCCAAGGATTCGCAAATGCCGACGCCGGCGGGATCGTCGGCCCAGACTTGCAGTTCGGCCATCGCGAAGAATTGATCTTGGAGGAGTTTCAAAATGCTGGCGAGCAGGAATTTCGCCAAGCCTTGCTTGCGGAGGTGGGCCCGGATCTCGACGTCGAACAACCCGGCCGAGGGCATGTTCCACTTCCAACTGTAGCCTTCCAAATCCCAGTGGACCGCGCGGCCGGCGGGTTGCCCGGTCATCTTGTCGACGACGCGGAACTCGGTCGGTTCCAGCGTCCCCCAAATGCACTCTTCCCACCACGAGCCGCTGACCGTCGGGCGGATCAGTTGGATGTCGTACCGCCGCCGCAAACCGGCGAAGCGGGCGTCGGCCACTTGGATCTGCGTGTCGAGCCGGCGCTGGAAGACGATGTGCCCTTCGCCTTTCTCGTAACCGACTTTGTTCAAGAACGACTCCGCGTCCGGTTCGCTGTCCAAGATACCGGGGGAGTTTGCGCCGCCGTAGAGGCCGAACAGAAATGGGTTGTACGGCCGCTGGGCGCCGAAGACGATGATCTGTGCGCCGCGTTCGCGCAGGTAGGCCTCGGCGCGGCGGACGAGTTCCCGGCCGATGCCCTGTTTGCGGAACCCGGGCCGGACGACGACGCAGCAGATGACGCCGCCGGCGGGGTCGAGGGCGGTGCGCTCCTCGTTGGGGCCGAAGCCGGCGAGGGCGAACCCGGCGACTTTGTTGGTATCCGGATCGACGGCGAGGATCAGGCCGTGGCGGTCGAAGTAAGGCTTGCTGAGGATCCAGCGGTCGATCAACCCGGCCAATCGGAGGGGGTAGGAGCCGCGGGCGCCCAGCGCCTCGTTCCACACTTCCACCAGCGCGGGCGGATCATCGTTGCGGAAGGGGCGGTACAACATGGGTCACGGAGGTAGGGCGCGGACCGGCGTAAGATTCGCCTTACGATAGTCGGCCCGCACGGGGAATGGAAGGGGACGGCGGAAATTGTCCGCGGGCCGGGCGGGCGGGCCGCACTCGATAGAATCTCCCCGCGGCATCGAATTTCCCACGCCGATCCCTCGGGGTTCCATGTCCCGACCTTCCTCCATCTTGATCACCGGCGCCAGCGGGGAGATCGGTCACAGCCTCATCGACCGCCTCGCCGCGGTGAGTTCGAAGCCGATCGTCACGCTCGATCTGAATCCGCTGTCGCCGGAGTTGGCCCGCAAAGTGAAGCAGCAATTCACCGGCGATATCCGCGCGGCGGAATTGCTCGAGCGCATCGTGGCGGCGCACGAGGTCGATCAGGTCTACCACCTCGCGGCGTTACTCAGCACGCGGGCGGAGTTCTCGCCGGCGCTCGCGCACAAAGTGAACGTCGAGGGGACGCTGAACTTATTGGAATTCGCCCAGAAGCAGGGGGAGTCGCACGGCCGGCCCGTGCTCTTTTTTTTCCCCAGCAGCATCGCGGCCTACGGGATCCCCACTCTGGTGGCCAAAACGGCGGCGGGCCGAGTCCACGAGGATCAATTCAACTTTCCGACGACCATGTACGGCGCTAACAAGCTCTACTGCGAACACCTCGGCCGCTATTACGCGGGGCATTACAAGCAACTCGCCGCCGAGACGCTGTTCGGCAAAATCGACTTCCGTTGCATCCGCTTTCCCGGCTTGATCTCGGCGGTGACCGTGCCGAGCGGGGGGACGTCGGACTTCGCTCCGGAGATGATTCACGCGGCAGCGCAGAAGGAACTCTACGAGTGCTTCGTGCGGCCCGATGCCCGCATTCCGTTCATGGCGATGCCCGACGCGGTCGAGGCGATTTGGAAGTTCGTGACTTGCCCGAAGGCGAAACTGACGCGTACGGTTTACAACATCGGCGCCTTCGCCCCGAGCGCTGGGGAAGTGGAAAGTATCGTGCGGAAGGCCTTCCCGGAGGCCGCGATCCGTTACGAACTCGATGCCAAGCGGCAGGGGATCGTCGATACTTGGCCCGCGGATGTAAACGACGGGGCCGCCCGGAGCGACTGGGGTCACGCTCCCCAGTACGGCTTGGAGGCCGCCTTCGAAGAATATTTGATCCCGAAGATCCGGACGCGCTACGCGGGATAACTGGCCGAACCCGACGGCCGTCGATCGGTCGTGACCGGCGACCGAATTGTCCGCTTGAGGGGCGTGCCCGTCTCCGATATAATTCCAACGTGCCCATTCCCGCTTCGATTCCCGATTCGATCACCGCCTCGAGTGCCGGTGCCCCCAGGGTTCTGGTGCTCGGGAACGTCCCGCATTTTCCCGGAGCGGCGCAGCTCCGAACGGCCGAGACAATCGGAGCCGCGGCCGAAGCTTTGGCGCCGGGCGATTTCGATGCGATCCTCGCCGAACCCGCGATCTTCGCCAAGCTCTTGGACGAATCCCGCCGCGACGCCGTGATCCTCTCGTTCGCGGACCGCGGACTGGCGGTGCTCGACCCCCTCGGTGAGATCACGTGGTGCAATACCGTCCTCACCGAGTGGTGCGGCGGCCCCCCGATCGGCCGGTCACTTTTCGGCGCCCTCCGCTCCAAAGTCCTCGCCACCGACACCGCCGACCCCCTCGAACTCGCCCGTCGCAATCACGCCGTGTCCCTCCGCCTCCACCGCCCCGATGCCGCCGTCGCCGAGTACGTCGAAGTCCGGTTGCAACCGCTCCGCGGCCCGACCGGGACCGCGCCGCAAATCCTCGCGATGTGCCGGGACGTTTCGGCCGAAGTCGATCAGCAGCGAAAACTCGACGCCCTCCACCAAGCCGGCCGCGAGATGTCGGACCTCGACGTCTCGCAGCTTTCCGAGATGAGCGAACCCGAACGGGTCGCGCTGCTCAAGCACAATCTCCGGCGCTACATCCGCGACTTGCTGAATTACGACACCATCGAAGTCCGTTTGCTCGACCGCCGCACGGGCGAATTGAAACCGCTCCTCGAAGACGGCATGACCCGCGAAGCGGCCGGGCGAACCCTCTTCGCCCGGCCCGAGAAAAACGGCGTCACGGGGTACGTCGCCCACACCGGCCGCAGCTATCTTTGCCCGGACGCGACGACCGACCCCCATTACCTGCAAGGCGCCAGCGACGCCCTCAGCAGCATGACGGTACCGCTGATCTACGGCGACGAAGTCGTCGGCACGCTCAACGTCGAAAGCCCCCGGCCCAACGGTTTCGGTCCGGACGACCTTCAATTCACCGAACTTTTCAGCCGGGAAATCGCCAGTGCCCTGCACACGCTCGACCTGCTGAGCGCCCAGCAATCGTGCGCGGTGTCGCAGTCGATCGACCAAGTGAGTCGGGAGATCGCGCTGCCGGTCGACGACGTGCTGGCCAGCGCCGCGGTCCTGCTGAAGAAATTTCACACCGACGATCCCGAGGTCACGCAGCACCTCCGGCGGATCGTCGCCAGCGCCCGGTTGGTCAAAGATTGCGTGCGCAAAGTCGGCCGGCAAGCGCTGCCGCACGAATCGGTTGGCGAACCGCAGTTGCTCTACGGCAAGCGAATTTTGATCATCGAACAAGACGAACGGATGCGGAAGTCGGCCCACCTGCTCCTCGAACGCTTGGGGGCCGAGTCCGAGTCGGCGGCAACCGCGGCCGAAGCCCTCTGCATGCTCGCCGACTCCGCGTACGACGCCGTGTTCACCGAAGTGCGGCCGCAAGATCTGAGCGGCTACGAAACCTTCACCCGCATCCGCGAGATGCGCCCCGGCATCCGCATCGCCATGACCACCGGCTACGGGTACGACGCGGCCCACTCCCTTGTCAAAGCCCGCATGGACGGCCTCCGCCACGTCCTGTTCAAACCCTTCAAACAAGATCAAGTCGTCAATGCCGTCCTCGCCATCGTCCCCCCGCCCAGCGCCCCCGCCCCCGCCGGGACCTTTTGATTTCCGCGGTCTTACCGATACTAGAAGCCGGGAAAATCGATGTAAGTCATTGTGGGAGTAAGGTTCTACCCGAATTTGGAAATGGTTTCGCGGAGGGGTGGGGTGCTTTCGGCCGAAACCATTTTGCGGGTCACTTCTTCTCATATTGTTGGAAGAACTGCACGATCAACTTCGGGGCTTCCTCTGGGAAGGTGTGGCCGCCCGGGCCGATGAGCGACACGTACGGCGTGCCGGTTTTCGAGGCGTACTCGGTGCCGACGAGTTCCCCGGCCTTAGCCCATTCTTTGCCGGTGACCTCGCAGCCGTTGAGTTTGCGCTCGCGCTCCATGGAGCGCAATTGCCAGTCGTACTTCACCAGAGTGTCTTTGGTTCCCGCGACGTGGATGCAGGGCTTCGGTTTGAGGTTCTTGACGTCCGAAGCCTGATTCGGGATAGCGGCGCTCGGGGCGACCGCCGCGAAGAGGTCCCCGCGCTCGGCCCAGAGGGTGTAGGTGAAGCCGCCGCCGTTGGAGTGCCCCGTGCAATAGATCCGCTTCTCGTCGATTTTCTGTTCTTTCTTCAGAGTCTTCAACACGTCGTCGAAGAACTTCAGATCGCGGTCGTGCTGGTCGCCGGTGCCCGATTGCCAACCCGATTTCTTCCCCTCGGGGTCGCTCAACTTCCCCGGCGTCGGCAGCCCTTGCATGTAGACGACAATCGCCTCGGGCCAGTGAGTTTGATAGGCGAACGTCCGCGCGACGTGCGCCGCGGTGCCGCCGTGCCCGTGGAAGGCGAAGATCACCGGCGCCGGTTTGTCGGCCTTGGCCGGGAGGTAAACGATGGCCTCGCGCTTGGCGTCGCCGACGGTCCACTCCCGCGGCTTCGGGGCGGCGTCGGCCGACGGAATCAGCACGAGGGAAGCGAGCGCGGCGAACAGCATGGGCGAACTCCGGGAGAGGTGGCGTGGGGATCAACACGCAGGCGCCGCCGTTGTTACAGCCACTTCTTCCAGCGATACAACGCCACCAAACCGAGGCTCACCGCGATCATCAGCCCGAAGGCCAGCCAGTGGCCGTACTCCCATTCCAGCTCGCCGATGTGTTTGAAGTTCATGCCGTAGTAGCCGACGATGAGCGTGCAAATCATGCCGATGGTCGAGATCATCGTGAGGGTCTTCATGATCTCGTTGAGTCGGTTCGAGGTCGCCGCGAGGTGCGTCTGCATGAGGTCGCTGACCATCTCGCGGGCGTTCTCGATGAGGTCGGTGTAGCGCACGAGGTGGTCGTAGACGTTGCGGTAGTAGGCCATCTCGCGCGGGTCGACGAGTTGGAACTCCCCGCGGATCAGCCGCGCCAGAACTTCGCGTTCGAGGATCAGCGTCTTGCGCAAGTAGGTGACCTCGCGCTTCACCCTCATCAGCTTCGCCAGCACCGCCGGCGTCGGTTGCCGGAACATTTTCGTTTCGAGGCGGTCGAGCTGCTGCGAAATGCGGTCGACCATCGGGGCGTAGTCGTCGACGATGCCGTCGAGGATCAGGTGGAACAGATAATCCGGGCCGCGCTTCACGTTGACCGCGTGGCGGTCGAGGTGCCCGTGCCCTTCCATGATGCACGGCATCGGCGAGTAGTGGTGCGTGATCAATACCGTGTGCGTGAGGACGGCGCTGAGTTGCGGTCGCGGGAGTTTGTGAATCCGCACCGATTTCGCCGGTTCGGACCCCGGTTCCGCGTGCAGTTCCAACGGCAGGGGATTGACGATGGCGAACAGGTAATCCGGGAACTCCTCGACCTTCGGCAGGTGGGCGCTCCCCGACGCGCGCGGCTTGACGATGTCTTCGAAGGTCAGCGCGTGGACGGGCAGGAACTGCTTCAGCACGCGATCTTCTTCTTCCGGCGTCGGGTCGGCGAGGTCGATCCAAACGATGGATCCTTCGGGCAACTCCGCGGCCGTGGCCGGAAGTTGATCGAGCGTCGCCGATTCGGTCGAATTGGAACCGGGATTCCAGCGGACGATGTGAATCATGGTCGATCCAAAAATCATTGGTCCGCAGATGACACAGAAAACGCAGATAAAAATCAGCGAGCGAAGGTGGTAGCCATTCTTGGATCCCCTCAGTTTCCGATCTGCGATCATCGGCGTCATCTGCGGACTGTTGTGAAATCATTTCTTCGGGGTCAACGTCACTTCGCGGAGGTCCATCACCGCGACGCCGGGCTTCGATTTCGGCGTCACGGTCAGGGTATGCCGGCCGGCTTTGGCGATGGTCAACTCGCCGACTTCGCGCTTCTCGAAAGCTTGAAACCCGCCGGTATCCTTGACGGTGAATTTGCAATTTGAGTCGCCGACGGCGAGTTCGACCTCGGCGCCGCCACTCCCTTTGCCGGCCCCTTGCAAGACCCTGACGGTGAAGGTGCCGGGGGTCGTCACGGTGAATTCGAAAGAGGCGGTGTCGGCGGCGTTGGTCCAGTAGCCGAGGGTGTTCTTGTGCGGGGCCGGCTCGAAGCGCAGTTGCGTGCCCGTGACGAACGCCGTGCGGGCGGGCAGGGTAATCGAACCGTCTTTGGCTTGCGGGTTGGGGGCGTAGTCCGGGTTCGGCGCCGGCATTTTTGCGCCGACTCCCTTGCGCCACGCGGCGAGTTTCGCCGCCATCTGCTTCACGACCTCCGGCTTATCGGCGGCGAGGTTCCGGCTCTCGCCGATGTCTTTGGACAAATCGAACAACTCCCGGCGGTCGGTTTCGAAGTATTCGATCAATTTGAAATTGCCGACGCGGATGGCACCGGCGGGTTTACCGAGCGAGGGCGTGTAATACGGCTGATGCCAATGGAATTCACGCTTCGGATCGGCCTTGGCTTCACCACGGAATTGCGGCGCGAGGTCGAGGCCCTGGAACTCGATCTCGCTTTTGATCCCGCAGAGGCCGAGTAATGTCTGGGCGACATCGGCACTGATGATCGGGAAGCCGCCGGACTTCACGCCCGGCCCACGGATGAGGAACGGCACGCGAAGGCCCCCCTCGTACAGGTAACCTTTACCCTCGCGGTACGGGGCGTTGCTCGTGATGGGCGTCTCCGGCGTTTCGAGGACCGTGGCCGCTCCACCGTTGCCGGTGACCACCACGATGGTGTCGTCGGTCAACTTCCGCTCGTCGAGTTCCTTGAGCAGTTCGCCGATCGCAGTATCGAACGCTTGCACACGGACCGCGTGCGTCGGGTTGCCTTGCGTGCCGAGTGCACCGGCTTTGTATTCGGCGAGCGATTTCGCATCGGGGGTCCACTTGCCCCGGCAGTCCCACACGATGAAGAATGGCTTGTCGGAATGCCGCTTCAAAAACTCGTTGAACGTCGGGATGTTGACTTCGCTGTCGTTGAACCCGAGCGCTTTGGTGCCGAAGAAAAAGTGCCGGGCGAAACTCTGGTGCTGGGGACCGTTGTGGTAGGTGGCGTAGCCGACGGCATGCAGCTCCTTCGCGATGGTCGGAACCGACTTCGGGATCTCTTGAACTCGCTTGGGGGGATTGAGCTTTCGCAATTCGGAATCGGTTTGAAGGGAATCCGAATCGTGGAGATTGAAGCGTGCGGGTGCCGTTCCCGTCAGCAGCGAAAATTGCGTTGCGTCAAAGCCACCGCCGCCCGCGTACGCTTCCTCCAACTTGATGCCGCGCTTGGCGAACGCATCGAGATTCGGCGTCTTGTAATACGTGCTCCCCGTGCAGCCGAGGTCGCGCGGGCCGAGACCGTCGACTTGGATAACGACCACGTTCGGCTTGGCCTTCGGTTCCGCGGCCGATACCGCACCGACCGTGGCGAGCAGTGAGAAGCAAATCGAGAATCGCATGCAGGCCCTTCCGAACGGGGTTCGCGTAAGCATACCATACCGACCCCGGAGCCAACGAGCCATGACCCCCGAAGGCCGAGTTCAAAACGTATTGCGAACCATTGTGGCCCCAGCATTGAACCTCGACGGTTCCGAAATTGAAGTTGTCGAAGTCTTCGACGGCATCGCGTCCATCCGGCTCGGTGCGATCTGCTCGAGTTGCCCGGCTACATTGATGACCATTATTTCCAGCATGGAGCAAGAACTCAAACGACATCTCCCCGAAATTGAGATTCTGACTGCTGTGCAATAATTTTAGAATTATTGTCCGCAGCGGAGATTCGCTGCCGTATATTAGGTCAAACTCACATCGGGGTGTCGTCTTTTCAGACGGGTAAAGCCATGCCGAGTTCCAAATCTTGCTTTGAATGTGGTCTCGCGCTCGCCAATGAATCGCAACTCGCGTTGTGTCCGACCTGCCTGCGTGCCACCGGGAAAATCGCCGACGATCGCACCCTGCTCGAACTGATCCGAGAACTTGCCCCGACAAAATCGCCCGGGGACTGCGAACCGACGGCGGACTTCGTTCCGGGGTCTGTTCCAATTTTGCACTTCGATCTGAAATCCTTCCGCGACCCGCGTTTCGCCACCTTCACGGCGTGGGAGCAAGCGCAAATTGTCGAACTCGCCCGACGCGGTTACCAGGTGCAAAGCAAACTCGGCGAAGGCGGCTTCGGCGTCGTTTTTCTCGCCGTCGATTCCGCCGAACGCCTCGTCGCCATCAAGATATTGCACGCCGCACTCACCGAAGATCGCTACCGCCAGCGCTTCGCGATCGAAGCGAATGCCCTGTCGCTCTTGGACGACGCCGCCCTCGTGAAGCTCTACCATTACGACGTCGGCGGCCCCGACCCGATGTTGGTGACCGAATACGTCCCCGGCGGCACGTTGGCCAAGCAGCTCCACGGGGTCGGTGTCTTCGCAGCGGCCGAAGCCGCCGAGGCGATCCGGCAAATGGCCGAGGTCGTTCACAAGGTGCACCACGCCGGCTTGGTGCACCGCGACATCAAACCCTCGAACATTTTGATCGGCGCCGACGGCCGGTACAAACTCGGCGACTTCGGCTTGGCCAAAAGGCTCGACCGCGACGACGACCTCACGCCGACCGGCCGGGGCATCGGCGGTACGCCGGAGTACTCGGCTCCCGAGCAATTCCGTACCAGCGGGGATTGCGACGGCCGCGCCGATATTTACGCCCTCGGCGCGACCCTCTATCGCCTGCTGACCGGTAAGCCGGTCTTCGAGCGAAAAGGGGACGGAGACTTCGTCGCCGTGATTCTCCGGGTACTCTCCGAAGAACCCTTGCCGCCCCGGAAACTGCGACCGGAGATCCCGCGTGCCCTCGAAGCGGTCTGTTTGAAGTGCTTGGCGAAAAATCCGACTGACCGATACCGTACCGCCGCCGATCTCGCCGCCGACTTGAAAGCGTGGCAAACCGGGGCGGACGACTTGATCGCCCGACCGAGCACGCTGGCCCAACGGGTCTGGCGCGGCGCCCGCCGGATGCCGAAGTTCCCGGTGGCCATGATCCTCGTGGCGCTGTTGGGGTTAGGTTCGGCCTTTTTGATGATGAATCGGAACCAACCGCAAAGCGATGAAGAAGTGTTGAAGGAACTTCAGAAGCGGTACGATGCGGACGGTCGAGTGGATCTTCAAGGGCCCAGGGGACGACCGTACTGGCACCGGTGGGACATTGGCGGCTCCCTGTTGACCGATTCGCTGGCTGCGGATCACGAATGTTCGTTTGAAGCGTTGGAGATGGCCGCATTGGTGCTCTACCCGCGGGCGCCGTCCGAAAAATACGCTCTCGAAGGGGAGCTCCGCTTCACCGCGTCCCGGGCGGGATCCAACGGGGACGACCGCCCGTTCGGCGGGTTCTTCATCGCGGGGCACAGTACCGTCTCGACAGTCGACGATGGGACGTCGGTTTACTCCCTTCTCGGACTGCAATTCGAAGAGGGCCCGACGGTGAACGTGCACAAACGGATCCGCTTCATCAGCTTTCAGTTTTTCCGCAACCCCGGACAAGTACCGATCCCTTTCAAAGACGGGATTGGGGACGCGGCGTTCACAGCCTCGGCGGTTTTGCCAGGACCTTGGCGCAAATTTCGTATCGAAAACGAACCCGAGAAAGTCACCCCGAAATTCGTCATCGGCAAAACGGAAAACCTCTTCAACGTTGGGACCCCGGACGGGGGAATCGTTCGAGGGGCGTTGCAAGAACGCATCGACCATTACAACACGCGACTCGTCGGCGTTCACAACACCGCCACGTTGGCGCTCCCCGCTTGGGATCACCGGGGTGCCATTGGCATCTGGTCCTATAAGTCTGCGATCGACTTCAAGAACGTTTCTCTCGTGCGTATCCCTTAACTCGGCGAACCGGAGCCTCCATGCCTGCGATCGACATCGGCGAACCATTGTCCAACAGTTCGGTCAACACGACCTTCCGAGCGACCGGCTCATTCTCCCCCAACACGGGCACACCCGTGATCGTCCTGCGGAATTCGGCCGATGCCGTCATTCCGGGCGGCGCAGTCATGACGCCCGGAAACGATGTGTGGTTCGTGGACTATTCCGGTCTGCCGGCACAAACCGGGGTCAAACTCTCCGCCGATATGGCCGGTGTTCAGGGCGCCCGCGAAACCAACATCACCATCCAATCGGCACCGCCGATCATCTTCGGGAACATCACGTTTGCTTTCTCAAAAGGCGCGAAAGCCGCCTCGAGGACCACCGTCAGCGGGACCTACGATTCCGGCGCAGTCGACTCCATCGTCGTGACTGCGTTCGAGTATTTCCCGGAACCGCGCAACGCCATGGACACGAGCGCGGCGAACAGCAGCGTCCTCGCCAGTGCCGGGGCGACATTGACGCCGGGCGACGGAACTTGGACTTGCGTGCTCAACACATCGGATGTCTCCACGAACGGGAATCGAATGGTGTTTCGCGCGATCGCTCTGACTAAAAAAGGCCGCATTGTCGGCCATGCGGCGAAACGTCGCAAAGTCTAACCCAAAACCGTCACCGTGCCCCGGCCGCCGTCGACCCTCAGGCGCTGGCCGGTGCGCAGGTTCCGCACAACCCCCGGCAACCCCGCCACCGCAGGCAGCCCGAACTCGCGGGCCACGATGGCCCCGTGCGACAACACACCGCCGGTTTCCATCACGACCGCCTTCGCCTTCGCGAACAGCGGCACCCACGCCGGATCGGTCGACGGGCAGATCAGCACGAACGGCCCGTCCGGTGCCTCCGCCGGTTCGGTCAGCACCAGCGCGAATCCTTCCGCGACCCCCGCCGAGAGCGCGACCCCCGTCAGGGTCGTTGCGCCATCGGGCGCCGGCGCCGCTCGGCCGATGGCGTCGAGGTCGTCGCTGAAGAGCACCGCCGGCAATTCGAGCGAGAGCGCGAGCCGACGGGCTTTCCTCCGCTTCGCGATGATGCCGCTAAAATCTTGGAGCGCCAGCATGTGCGGCAACTCTTCGGGCACCAAGTAGAAGATGCCGCCGTTCAATTGGCAGCGCGTGTCGAGTTCGACGAGCACACGCCGGATCACGGCGTAGCCCATCAGTAAATAGTGCTTGGCCGCTTCGCGCAGGCCGAGCAGCGCTCGCAGATTTTCCGCCGTCTTCGCACCGCCGAGGCGCGGGGCACCGACCAGCCGCGCTTCGTTGGCGATTCGCTTCCAGAGGTCGTCGGTCGTGCCTCGGCCGATGGTTTCGATCCGGGCGGCGATGTCGTCGAAGCCGGTGGCGGAAGCGGGGGCCGTGCCGCGCAGTTTCGCCACGGCCTCGGGGTCCTCGTTCCAGCGCGGCTGGGCCAGTTCCATTTCGTTGCGGCAACGGTGGCCGAAGCGCTCGAGGAAAATCGCCTCGGGGAGCGTCCCGTTGGCGAAGGCGCGGATGCCGTCCGCGAGCGCCGCTTCGCCCGGGGGCTTTGCACCTTGGGCAATCTCCGCAAGGGCCGCATTCGCACGCTCGTCCCCGAGTTTTAGTTTCAGCAGGTTGAACAAGTTGCTCCACGCCAGATCGGCCAGCACCGTCGCCTTCAGGCTATCGCGGGCGAACGCGACGAGCGTCCGATTCGTCCATTCTTCGAGCAATTCCAGTAGTCGCGGCGTCGGCACCTTGGGCCAATCGAGGGTGAGCGCCGCCTTCGTTGCGCTCACGAACTTCGGCACGACGGCGTTCAGAAAATGATCCGGGTAGGTCGCCATCAGCATCCGCGGGACGCGGTTCATCCGCCAGAGCCGCCAGACGGTCGCGGGCATCCGGGCAATGCCGCCGAATCCCCCGAATCCGAGCAGCGTCGGCACCGGATTGAGCGCGAGCTGCGGGTCGGCTTTGAACTTCGAGAAGGGGTATTCAAACGGAGCCCGGGCGAACTGCATCCGCGGCAACCGCGACAGGTTCATCATCGGTCGTCCGGCGATCAGGTCGAATGCCGATTGCCCTTCGAGCGTGGCGTCCGGCGCGGACCCGAGGTCGCGGTTCATCGCGCCGAAGCCGCCGTCTTGCGCAAGCATCCGGCCGACGATGGCCCACGTCATCGGCAGCGGTTTGGGCAGCACCTCGCTCAGGTTGTATCGGACCCAAACCGTCCCCTTGGGGTCGGCGAGGCCGCGCAGCGCGGTGACCGTCTCGCGGCGCAAATCCTCGCGCTCGGCCGCGGTCGCCGTCGTGATCGGCCGCGCTTGCAGTAAGTAGAGCCGGTTCCCGGCGAGCGCCCACTCGATGTCGCGCGGGGCGCCATAGCAGGCTTCGACCTTCCGGGCCAGTGCCGCGAGTGCGGACAAGTCGTTGTCACCCAAGCAGAGTTCCGTTTGCCGGGCGCCGTCGACGGGGCGCTCACCGGTCGGCGTGAACTCCACGGTTTTCAGCCCCGCATGCTTTTCCGCAACAAGGCCGGTCGCCAAATGGACGCGGAATCGATCGGGCGTAACGCGACCGCTGACGACCGCTTCGCCGAGGCCCCACGACGCTTCGACGCCGAGGTGTTCCCCCGTCGGATCTTGCGGATCGCGGGTGAAAAGGACCCCCGCGACTTCGGCCGGGATCAATTGCTGCACGACCACGGCCATGGCCGCGCCGTCGTCCGCGATCCCTTGCTGCCGGCGGTAGGCGAGGGAACGCTCGGTGAACAGCGACTTCCAGCATCGCTCCACGGCCTTCAACAAATCGTTGTCGCCGACGACGCCGAGGATCGTTTCTTGCTGCCCCGCGAAACTCATCTCGGCGCCGTCCTCGGCGGTCGCGGAGGAGCGCACCGCCACCGGTCCGCCGCCGAGTTCGCGGTAAGCCGCACTGAGTTTCTGGACGAATTCCGAATCGCTCGCGGCACCCGCCCGGAAGAGGCGCCGGTAGACGGCGGTGGACACGACGAACCCCGGCGGCACGGGCAACCCCGCCGCCGCCGTGCGGGCGAGACCGAGACCCTTGCCGCCGACCTTCGACAAGGCGTCGCCGGGAATCGCCGCGAACGGGAGAATATCGGGCATGGGGTCAGTTCGCTTTCTTCTTCTTCAGCACGTGGCCGTCTTCGAGGATCGACCAAATCTGTTCCCACACGAGCGAGACCGCCGGTTGGGCGGGCCCGTTCGCCGCCCACGATTTCGCGGCGGCGTCCAAGCAAGCGAGGACATCGGCGCGGACGGCGCGGTCGCTGGCCCGCACCGAGGGCGTCGGGGCCGAAGGTTTCGGGGCCGTGGAATCTCGCTTGAAATCGAATGGCTTACCGTCGAGCACGAGGTTGCACAGTTCGTCGGCGCGTTTGTTCTTCTCGCGCCGGATATGCGCGAGGGTGACGCTTTGGAATCGCCGGCGAAGGGCTTGGGCTTCGGCGTACAGGTCTTGCAGGTCGGCGTTCTTCACGCGGTATTCGCCGTTCATCTGCTTCACCATCAGCTCGCTATCGCTGAGGATTTCCAGGTGCGGCAGGCCGAGGTCCGCGGACCGTTCGAGGGCGCGGATCAGCGCCGTGTACTCGGCGATGTTGTTCGTGGCGGTGCCGATGGTCGCGGCCCCTTCGACATCGGGTTGGCCGTCGATGCGGATGACGAACGCGTACGCGGCCGGGCCGGGGTTGCCGCGCGAGCCGCCGTCGACGTGGATGATGGCCACCATCACTTGGCACCGATGCAGACCAGGCAAGTGCCCTTGCGGGCGTTCGGCCCTTCGAGGTTGCACGTGCCAACGAACAGCTTGCCGCCGTGGATCGTGAGGCCACCGTAGACCATGCCCGGGGCCTTCACAGCCGCGTCAGTGCCGAGGTCGAGTTTCCACTTCGGCGTACCGTCTTTGAGTGAGATCGCATGGATACCGCCGGAGAGGTCGCCGGCGTAGACGACTCCCGCGACGATGGCGGGCGGCGCAAAGAGTTGGTTTTTGGAATCGTAGATCCATTTGCGATCCCCGTCGGCGAGGGCGTAGCCGCGGACTTTACCGTCCGTCGCGGTGATGACCGCGAGCCCGTCGGAAATGGCCACGGCGCCGACGACGCCGCCTTGCACGTCCTTCTTCCACTTCGGTTTGCCATCTGCCAAGTTGAACGCGGCGATCTCGCCTTTGGCACCTTTCAACTGTGTGAAGTAGTACCCGACGCTACTGCCCGAGACGAGGACGGTATCGCCGCTGACGCTCGCCCCACCCCACGGATTCAGGGTCAACGGCTGGGTCCAGAGCGTCTCGCCGGTTTTCGCGTTCAAGCAATACAAGGCCCGTTCGCCGACCTTTTCTTTGTCGAGGTAGCTCGTGCAGACCAGCACTTTGTCGCCGACGACGCAGACGGGGGCATCGACGTGCCATTTCTTTTCGCCCTTCTGCCAGACCTTCTTCGGCTCCGGTTTCAACAGGTTGTCTTCCGTTGGCGGGACCGCGAAATCCGGATCTTTCTTCTTGTCGGCTTCGTACTTCGCCAGCAGTTCCTTCCACTTCGCCTCTTGCAGCTTCACCACGTCCGCGGCGGTCACGTCCTTGCCGTCGAGGGTGGCTTTGTCGAGTTCGACGCAGACGACGCCGCCGGCCCCGGCGCCCATGAACACCTTGCCCTCGGCGATGGTCGGCGCCCCTTCGAGGTGGATCAAATCGCCCGGCATGGCCAACTGCCAGACGGGGCGACCGGTGTCGGCCGTGAGGCAGTGGAGCGTGCCGCCGGAGTCTTGGTGGAGCCCGTCGCCGAAGACCAAGGAGTTACCGGAGACCGCGACCGACGAGACCGACGCGAGTCGAAGGTACGGCGCCGAGCGAGACCAGAGGGGCTTCTTGCCGTCGGATGTCGGATAGAGCGCGATGGTCGGCCGGTTGAAGGCGCCAAAGCCGGAGACGTACAGCGATTCGCCCACGGGCACCGGCGCCGCGATGAAGTGATCTTGCGACGGCACGGCCCACAGCACACTCGGCTTGTCCGAGACAGCTTGGCCGTCGGTGTTGCCGGTGCGCGCGGCGTTGCCCCGGTAGGTGGCCCACGGCGCCGGCTCGGCGGCGAGGGCGGGCGCGGCGAAGGCGAGCAGGGCGAGGAGTCTCAGCATTTCGATTGTCCACGTCGTGGGTGATCGGACTGATCTTACAATACCGGAAAGCGGAGAGGGAAACCGGAGCGCGGTCGCATGCAAATCCAATATTCGTTCCTGAGCCCGCCGGGGCGGTGCGGGTACTTGCCGGAGCAGACGTGGAGCCTGCGTTACGAAGTCGTGCGTGCGTTGGACGCCGGGGAATTCGGCGGCCTATTGCAACTCGGTTGGCGGCGCTTCGGCACGGCGCTCTTTCGGCCAGAGTGCGCGGCGTGCCGGCGCTGCCAGTCGATCCGCGTCCCGGTCGCCACCTTCAAACTGGATCGCAGCCAAAAGCGGGCTTGGAAGTCTAACACCGGCACGGTGACGTTGACCATCGGAGCCCCTGCGGTGAGCGCGGCGAAGTTGAAACTCCACGACGAATTCCACGAGTTCCAATCGGAGACCAAGGGCTGGCCGGGGCACGGCCCGAAGGACGCCGCGGGGTACGAAGACAGCTTCGTGAACAACCCGTTCCCGACCGAAGAGTGGTGCTACTGGCTCGGTGAAAAGCTCATCGGCGTCGGCTACGTCGATCCGGTGCCGGTCGGTCTCAGCGCGATTTACTTCTTCTACGATCCGGATGAACGCGGGCGGTCGTTGGGGACATTCAACGTGTTGAATGTCATGGCCGAAGCCGCGAAGCGAGGATTGCCGCACGTGTACTTGGGGTATTTCGTCGCGGGGTGCGCCTCGCTCGAATACAAGGCTCGATTCCAGCCGAACGAAGTCCGCGATCCGAGCACCGGCGATTGGGTGGCGTTCCATTAATCCAACGAAGCCTCGTCGAAGCCGTGGGGCAACAACTCCCGCATCGCGTATTGCGCCGTCTGGCCGGCGAGGTTGGCGAGGGTCACGGTCGCATCGGGGGCGAACTCCCAAAGGAGCTGCCGGCAGGCGCCGCAGGGCGGGGTCAGGCGCTGCGTATCGGCGACCACGGCGACGGCCACGAAGCGCGTCCGCCCCTCGGAGATGCCCTTCACGAGCGCCACGCGCTCGGCGCAGATCGTCAGGCCGTAGCTGGCGCTTTCGACATTGCAGCCGGTGAAGACGGTGCCGTCCTCGGCGAGCAGGGCGGCGCCGACGCGGAACTCGGAATACGGGGCGAAGGCGCGCCCGCGCGCTTCGGCCGCCGCCGCGACGAGGTCATTCATCGAAGTTCACGATTTCGCCGCCGTCGACCGTGATGAGCGCCTTCAGCACCTCCGCTTTCGGGACGCGCATCCGGCGGACTCTACCATCGCCGAATCCGGCGTACATCCAGCCGTCGTGGCCGACCTTCGGGAGATTCTTCGGATCGTAGGCCAAGTCGCCCGGTTTGAGCCAGTTCACGGCGTCGGCGCCTTCGACCACCATCAGCGTGTTCGACGTGCCGTCGGCGATCGTTAGGATTTTGCGATTGACCCCCGCCACGAGGAATGGGCTACCGCCTTCAATGGCTTTCGCGGAGGCGAAGGTTTGGAAGTAGGTGAATCCTTTGTCCTTCGCCTCGCGGCCGGGGATCGCGAACACGGCCGGCATCTTCTCGAGCAAACCCTTGTTCGCAGCGTCGTCCCACGGTTTGGTCAGGTCGAATTGCTTCCAGAGATCCTCCAACTCCATGTACGGCAGCAACTGCACGCGCCAGCTCAGAATCGCCTTGCCGTTTTTATCGGTGATGTCTTGCGGGAAGTGGCCATACGCCGCTTCGTAATTGTGCATCGCCAAGCCGATTTGTTTGAGGTTGTTCGTGGTGGTAACCCGTTCCGATTCGGCGGCGGCCCAGGCGGGGAAGGCGTCGAGGGATTTCTTCAGTGCCGCATCGACCTCGCCACCGACGGTCAGCGTCAGCACCTTGCCGTCGCGCTTGGCGGTAGCTTTGCCGAGAGCCGCGTCGAGGAAGGCGAGGACCGGATCGACGACGGATTTCGTCTCGGCATCGCGGCGCTTGTCTTTGACTTCCTTCCCGAGGATCGCGCGGGCCAAGTCGAAGACATCCTTCGCGGCGGGTTCGATTTTCTCGGCGGTCTCCGCCTCGAAGAAAGTCAGCTTCGCAGTCGCCGACAGTGTTTTGCCGAAGTCCAGCGTCAGCAACCCGCGCTCGGCTTGGGCCATCTTGTGCAGGGGCTTGTATTCCGCCGGGACTTCCCCGGTGTCATCGACGGCTTTCCGAAGTGGTGCGAAATCGACGCCGACGACGACGGTGTGTTTCGGGGCCAGCGCGAGCGCCTCGGCCAAGGGGCCGTCCTGCGCCGGCGCACCGGCTTTCAGATCGGCCAAGAATTGCGAGAGTTGCTTTCCGCCCCGATCCAAGCCCCGGAAGCCTGTAAACGCGATCGTGCGTTCGTCGATCGCGATGAACACTTCCGAATCACCTTTCACGTAGACGCTCGTTCCATCGATCCCTTCGGGGATGTTGGGTACGGTTTTACGCGCTTCGGCGACGGGTACCGCTTTGATTTCTTTGATCAGCTTCGGGAAGTCGACCGCTTTGCGGGCCGTGAGGAACACGATCGGCATCGGCGATTCGCGCGGGCCGATCGCGAACGTCGGCACCGACACCGTGACACGCTCGAGGTCGGCGAGGTCGAATCCCGTTTCTTTCTTCAAGCTCCTCAACAGCGGATGCTTCGCGTCCGAGATCCCTTTACGCACACCGGCGAGCGACTCGGCGTCCCAGAGTTGGGCGACGTTCACGCTGACCACGAAGAACCCGGTGGCGGGGATGGTTTCGGTGCCGGCCGCGCGCTTCGGTTCCGCGGCGGATGCGAATGCGGGCAAAAGCACGGCGGCGATCAAACCCAAGCAGCAACTGCGCATGGCGAACTCCGGATGGGTGGTGAAACGGATGTCAATCGTCGATGCTCACGACTTCGCCGCCGTCGACGGTGATGAGGGCGTGCAGTTTCTCTTCGCCGAGCTTCTTGGCGTTGAACCAGCGCACGGAGCCATCGCCCATCGCCGCGGCAAACTTGCCGGTCTTCGGGTCGCCGACCTTCGGCGGCTTCTTCGGGTCGTAGGCGATGTCGCCCGGCTGGAGCCAGTTCACGGCCGTCTCTCCTTCGACGATCATCAGTGTGTTGGAAGTGCCGTCGGTGATGCCGGTGAACCCGAGCTTGCGGCCCGGCACGAGGAACGGGTTGCCGCTATCGAGTGCCTTCGGAGCTGTGAAACTCTGAAAGTACGTAGAGCCTTTGTCTTTGGCCTCACGGCCGAAATGCCGGAAGATGTCGGGCAATTGCTCGGCGATTTTCTTGTTCGCGACCTCGTCCCACGGCTTGGTCCGATCGATCGTCTTGTACAGCGCGTCTTGTTCGATAAACGGCAGCATCTCGACGCGCCAGCTCAGGATCGCTTTGCCGTTTTTGTCGACGATGTCCGCCGGAAAGTGGCCAAACGTGTCGTGATACGAGTGCATTCCGATAGCGAGTTGTTTAAGGTTGTTCACCGTCTTCATCCGCTGGGCTTCCGCGGCGATCCAAGCCGGGAACGCGGCCAAGACCTTCTTCATTATTTCGTCAATGGTATTGCCGGCGCCCGCCCGCAGTTCCTTCCCGTCGACTTTCAACTCGGCGTTGTCGAGGGCGACCTTGGCGAAGTCGAGCAACGGCAGGAGAATCGCGTTCGTATCGTCATCGCGGCCTTTATCCTTGCGGATCGACGCGAGCGTCTGGAGGGCGAACGCGACGATTTTCTTCGCGTCCGGCTCGGCCATCTTCGCCGAGTCCGCGTCGGAGAACGTCAGCGCGAGTTCGGCTTTCAACGCCGGGCCGACATCGAAAGTGAGCAAGCCGCGTTCGGCTCGGGCCATCGCGATGAACGGCTGGGCCGCCTCGGGGAGGTCTCGGAATTGTTCCAACCCCTCCCGTACCGGGGCAAGCGCGCAGGCGGCCACGGCCGTGTGTTTTTCGGCGGCGGCCAGCCCCGCCGCGAGCGGACCGACTTTGACCTTGGGCGTCGTCCCATCGAGGACTTTGAGGAAAAGGACCACCTCGTCGAGGACGTCGCGACCCTGCAAGTTCGGAGTGAAAATGAGGGTGCGTTCGTCCGCGAAGATCACCGCGTGCCGGTCGATGAAAACGACGTTTTTCCCCGCGATGCGGGCGACGTCTTCGCCGAATTGTTTGTCCTCGTGTTCCGCGGCCGTTTTCGCTTTCAGCGCCTTGACCACCTTGGCCCGGTCGTAGGCCTTGCGCGCCGTGACGAACTTGTACGGTTCGCTCAGTTGCCGTGCGGAGGCCAGCTTGGGCCAATAGACCGTCAGCCGTTCGATGTCGGCGTTTTTCAGGCCGCAGATCGTTTCGAGGTTGGAAATCGCCGGGGCCGGGAGTTTGACCAACGCTTCCCGCAGCGGCTTCAAGACTTCGGCGTCCCAGAGTCGGGCGAAGTTCACCGTCGCCATCGCGAAGCCGTCGGCTTGGATCGCCTCCAGTCCGACCGGGGTTTTTTTCTCGTCGGCGAAAGAAGCCGTCGGCGACA
>JAYSYN010000314.1:0-8961 GCA_043727575.1 Fimbriiglobus sp. | reverse complement strand
GACACGTTGGGAAACGTGTCGCCACATCGGAACCGGCTTCCTTGTAACAATCGAGCAACCCCCGCCGCCACCAGCACAACAGATCCAGCGCCACCTCCCCGCCGCCGGTTTCGTCGGCGAGGTCGTCGGCCCAGCGGCAGTAAGCGTACACGGCCTCGAAGTGCGGCACGAGGGCCTTCGGGAGCAGCCACGACGCGACCGTGAAGTTCTCGTAGTGGCCGCGCGTCACCGCCGCGCAATAGGCCCGGGCCGCATCCGGTGACACCGCGGTGTCACCGGAGCCCGGCCCGTACTTACGCAGTTCCCCGGCGAAGTCCCACGGCACTTATTTCGCCGCCGGTTCGAAGATGCGGATTTGCGTGCCGAGGTTGTACTTCAACCCGTCGAGGTCGTATTCGCACTCGGCGAAGACCGCCCGGAACCCGGCCTTGGGCCGTTCGAGCACCCCGGACCACGCCCCGCCGTCGGACTTCACATCGATGCCCGCCCACTTGGCTTTGCGGAAATCGCGCGTGTCCGAATCCGCGGACCAGAGGCGGTACGCCTTGGCTTCCTTGCCGCCGTTCACGCTGAATTTGTCACCTTCGTACTTCCACGCTATCGCCGGTGGGGTGATGTCTTCGATGAACCACCGCGCCGTCGCGGAGAGCGTGTTCAGCACCCGGTCACGGTCTTTCTTGCCGCCCTCCTTGACCTCCTCCAGATTGTGCCCCGCATTCGGCACGTACAAAATCCACTTCGGCCCTTTGAGATCGTCCCAATAAAAGTTCAGCGCGTCCTGCGCCCAGTACGGGTCGTTGGTGCCGTTGATGATGACTTTGGGCAGCGTCAGTTTTTCCCGGTAACTGTACGGGTCGACCATGTCCCAAAGCTTCTTGCTCACCGGCGTCTCGGGCTTCTTCGGGTCGAGCAGCCCGCGCTCGACGTAGTCGTTGATCTGCTCGCTGTATTTGCCGAAGCTCTTCAACTGGTTCGGCATCTGATCCTTGAAGTTCAGCGTGTCGATGACCATCGGGATGATCGCCTTCACCCGTTTGTCGCCGGTCGCGGCCGTCAGCCAACTCGTCCAGCCCCGCTTCGAGGCCCCCGTCACCACGAAGTCTTTCACGTCGAATTTCCATTCCTCTTTGGCGAAGGCTTGGAGGGTATCCATCGCCCGGATCAGGCTCTTGGCCATCGGGAACAGCAGCGGCCAACTCGCGTCTTCGGTGGCGAGGTATTTGGTGAAGGTCTCCGCGATCAGTGCATCTTCCTTCTTGCCGTAGATCGGCTGATTCGGGATGCCGTACAAAAATGCGACGGGCGCTTTGACCCGTTCGGAAATCGCCAAGCCGAGAAACGCATTCGTCGGCGACGGTGCCCCGCCCGCGTTGTACAACACCATCGTCGCCCGCGGTTTGGCCCCCTTCGGCATGAAGATTTGGATGCCGTGGGTCCAAGTGGTGTCCTGCCACTTCTGCGAGGTCATCGAGAGTTCGTACACCGCGCCGGCCGCGGTTTCAATCTTCCCCTTTGACTTCCACTCGTAAACCTTATCGGGTTTGGCGATGAACTCGCAGAGTTCCTTCGGGACTTCGGCGCGGAGTTGCGTCGCAAGAATGGCGAAGGCGAAAGCGAGAAGCCACTTCATCGGGGATGTCTCCGTGTTCCTGAGATATTCATTCGTTTCACGAAGCTGACAAAGTCGCTTTTCGCTCCGCGAAAAGAGGCGCGAGCGAACCATTCAAACCAATCGTGACTCGCTTATGCAGCTACTTTTCGCGGAGCGAAAAGCGACTCGAGTCAGTTTCGCCGCCACGGCGGGGTGTCGTCGTCTTCGTAGTAGTACCCGCGATTGCGGGCCACTTGCAGCATCTGGTAATTCGTAATCGCGAACATCGCCATCCAGATGGTCAAGAACAAACTGTGGCTGATGTACGCGACCACCGCCTTCAGAAACTGGCCTTCGACCGGGATGCGGATGCCGAGCAAACTCGCGGCTCCGATCGCGGCGATCGACCCGGCCACGATCATCGACGTCATGTGGACTGCGGCATCCGGGTTGCGGAACTTGGCCAAGAAGAATAATTCCCGCGCGACCTTGCCGCCGTCGAGGGGCCAGACCGGCAGCAAGTTGAACAGGTTCCAAACGAGGTTCATCCAAAACAAATACCTCAGCGCGGCTTCGGCGTACCCGTCCTTCGGGAGTGGTTCTACGGCCAGCGCCACGGCGAGCACGATCCCGAGTAAACCAAAACCGGCGCCGGGCCCGGCGAGCGAGATGATGATCCGCTTCACCGCGGATCGGGGCGGGTGCGAATACTGCGCGACCCCGCCGAAGGCGATCAGCGTGACCGATACCGGGCAACCGTACAGCCGGGCCGCGACGGCGTGCCCCATTTCGTGGACGAGGATCGACGCGAACCCGCACGCGATCCAAATCACTAAGAAAAGTAGGCCTTCGTCGCGGAAGATGTTGCTGCCGATCAGCGCCATGATGATCCAGAACCACGGCGAAACGCGCACGGGGATCCCGGCGAGGCGAAACTTGACGTCGAATGCCGTCGGTTGATCGATTCCAAACAAGGGTCGGACTCCAGCGCGGGCACTCGGAACTTCTAGTTTATCCTCGGTCGGATCACGCGGACGAGAATCGGGGAGAAGCCGATGGATTTGACCGAGTTCCGCGCGCAGTTTCCCATCGCCGATTCCTGGGCGTTCTTCGACCACGCCGCCGTGTCGCCGATCCCGTTGCGGGCCGTCGCGGCCCTGAACGCCTACGCCGACGAGATCGCCCGCAACGGCATCGCCACGATCCTGACGTGGGTCCACCGCCTCGCGCACGTCCGCGGCCTCGCGGCGAAGTTGATCAATGCCCCGAGCGCCGACGACATCCTGTTCGTGCCGAATACCACCGTCGGCATCGGCTTGATCGCCGAGGGGTTCCCGTGGCAACCCGGCGACAACGTCGTCTTGCCGGCGGAGGAATACCCGTCGAATCTCTACCCGTGGATGAACTTGGCCGGTCGCGGGGTCGACGTGATCGCCGTGCCGAGCCGGGGCAACCGGATCGACATCGACGACATCGCCGCTGCGATCACCCCGCGAACGCGGTTGCTCAGCATCAGCGCCGTCGAGTTCGCCAGCGGCTTCCGCAACGATCTCGACCGCCTCGGGGACCTCTGCCGCAGCCGCGGGATTTTCTTTTTCGTCGATGCCATCCAAGCCCTCGGCGCCTTACCAATCGACGTGCAGAAATCCGGCATCGACGCCCTCGCCGCCGACGGGCACAAGTGGATGTTGGCACCCGAAGGGGCCGGCTTCGGCTACATCCGCCGGGAGTGGGTCGAGAAGCTGCACCCCATCGGCGTCGGGGCGCACAGCGTGCTGAACCCATTCGAGTACCACGTCACCGACTTCCGACTCAAGCCGCACGCCGGGCGATGGGAAGGCGGGGCGCTCAACGCACCGGGGTTGAGCGCGCTCGGTTCGAGTTTGGAATTGTTCGAGGAAGTCGGCATCCCGACGATTGCGGCGCGGATTCTCGAATTGACCGATTACCTCTGCGAATGCGCCCCGAGCCGGGGCTGGCAAGTCTTTAGCGACCGCACCGCGCCGTCCGGAATCGTCGCGCTGACGCACCCGACGATCCCATCGAAAATCGCGATGAAAGCCTGCCGCGAAGCCGGCGTGATCGTGAATAGTCGGGCCGAGCGTTTGCGGGTCAGCCCGCACGCGTACAACACCACCGACGAAATCGACCGATTGCTGGCCGCGCTTCCATCGTGATGTCCGGAGATTCTTTCGATGCCGAAGAGCACCTTGAACCCGCGCATCGCCGTGTACACCGGCACCTTCGACCCCGTGCACCGGGGCCACCTCGACGTCATCGAGCGCGGCAGCGTCCTCTTCGACCGGCTCATCGTCGGCGTCGGCATCAACCCGGACAAAACGACCTTCTTCGACATCGACGAGCGCGTGCGGTTGATCGAAGAAGTCAGCCGGAACTTTCCGAACGTCGAAGTGCAGAAGTTCGACGGGCTGACGGTGCGCTTCGTCCGCGACGCCGGGGCCCGCATCATGGTCCGCGGCCTGCGCACCCTCAGCGACATGGAGTACGAATTCACGATGTCGCTGATGAACCGCAACCTCGACTCGGAAATCGAGACGGTGTTCCTCATGGCGAAAGAGGAGTTCTCGCACGTCAGCAGTTCACTACTCCGGCAGATCGCCCAACTGGGCGGAGACTTGACGAAGTTTTTACCCGATCCGGTGAAACTTGCGCTGATCGAACGCGCCAAACGGCCTTAGCCGCGTCGCGGCTAACTCACTTCAATTCGTAGCAGACCAACTTCCCTTTGCCGCGTACATACAGCAATCCGCGGCTGACGACCGGTGGGGCCCAGCAAGGGTATTCCAAATCGGGGTTCTTCTCGCCGGTCCACTGCGCGACCTTGTCGTATTTATCGGGGTTCAATTTCACGAGGGTCAGCGTCCCTTCCTCGGCGAAGGTCAGCAGGTGGCCGTCGATTTTGATCGCCGTAGTCCAGCGCGTTTTCTTTTCGATCCATTTCACCTCGCCCGTATTGAAGTCGACGCAGCGGAAATCGGCCTGCGGGGAATGGCGGGCACTGCACCCGTAGACGAATTTGCCGTCGACCATCGGCGTACACCAGTGGGCCATCAGCGATTTCTCGCCCCGTTCGTGGGCGTCGTCGCTCCAAATGGACTTCAGCGCGAAGTCCTTCTGCACTTCGACGCAAAGGCTCCCTTTCTCGTAGCACTCGGTCACGAGGATGCGGTCCCCGGCGACGACCGGATTCGCGGCGTTCACGCTCTCTTCGATCTTCGCCCGCCATTTGTGGAAGAACCGTCCCTTGCCGGTCGCCGGGTCGAAGCCGAGCAGGCCGCCGCGGGCGAAGTGGAGAACCGTTTTCTGGCCGTGGAATGTCGCCAGAACCGGGCTGGAATAACTGGCGAGTTCGTCGCTGAATTTATATTTCTCCCCGCCGGTCTTGCGGTCGAATGCGACGATCCCGGAGCCGTCTCCTTTGGCATCGCGGAGGTCGAAGGGCCGCACCCCTTTGGGGCTGCCCCCGACGGGGACGATCACGAGATCGCCGACGACGAGCGGCACGCTGCCGGCGCCGAAAAAGTTTTGGTGAACGCGATACGTCTTTTTGGTGTCGACCTTCCACTGCTCTTTGCCGTCCGCCGCGTTCACCGCGACGACCGTACCGTCGACGCCGTGCAAGAAGACTTGCTCACCATCGACGACGGGGCCGGCCCGGGGTCCGGCGTCGTAGCCGTACAAATCTTGGTATTCGAGGGAGTATTCGTACTTCCAAATCAACTCGCCGGTCTCGGCGTTGCGGCAGGTTAGCCGGGCAGTATCGTCGAAGCGGTCGAAGTGATACAGCTTGCCCTTCACCACCGCCGGCGGCGCATAACCGAGGCCGAGTTTGCAATCCCAAAGCTTCTTCAATCCCTCCTTCGGCCACGTCTTCAAGATGCCGGTTTCGGTGCTGGCGCCGTCCCGGTTCGGCCCGAGCAACTGCGGCCAGTCGGCCCCCTCGCGCGTCGGTTTGGCCCGCTCCCCGGCATCCGACTTGGGCGATTCGGACGGAGTGGCCTCGGACTTGACGCTGCAACCGAGGAGCGAAGCGAAGAAGAGCAGAGTAGCGGGGCGGATCATGCGAATGGTCCTTGTAGGACAGGCCTCCAGGCCTGTCCAAATCGACAATATGGCCAGGCCCGGAGGCCTGTCCTACATAAGAAAACTCTATACCACTTCCACGATCATCGCCACGGCGTTACCGCCGCCCAAGCAGAGCGACGCCAGCCCACGTTTAAATCCGCGCGCCCGCAGAGCGTGAACGAGCGTCGTCAGGACCCGGGCCCCGCTGGCGCCGATGGGGTGACCGATGGCGATGGCTCCGCCGTTGACGTTCACACGGCTCTCGTCCAGTTTCAATTGCTGCGAACAGGCCAGCATTTGCGATGCGAAGGCTTCGTTCAATTCGAACAAATCGATGTCGTCGAGGGTCAACCCGGCTCTGGCGAGGACCACCCGCACCGCCGTGACGGGGGCGATGAAAATATCCTTCGGATCGACGCCGGAGGTGGCGTAGGCAATCACCTTGGCCAACGCCTTTGCCCCGAGTTTCGCCGCGGCTTCCGAGGACGCCACGACCAGTGCCGCGGCGCCGTCGCTCAGTTGTGACGCATTCGCCGCCGTGACGGTGCCCGTCGGTTGGAAAGCCGGTTTCAACTTCGCCAATCCTTCGACAGTCGACTCGGCGCGGATGCCTTCATCCTTGCTCACGGTGCTGGCCTTCGCACCGCTGCCGACGATCACGGGAACAACTTCCGTGTCGAACGCGCCGCTCGCCCATGCCGCCGCCGCGCGCCGGTGGCTTTGCACACTGAAGCGATCTTGCTCCGTCCGGGAGATGCCACAACTGGTCGCCGTGTGCTCGGCCGCATCGCCCATCGGCCAGTTTTGGAACGCGCACCAAAGCCCATCTTGAATCAGCGCATCCTTGGCTGTCTGATCGCCGTATTTGTACCCGGCCCGCACTTTCGGAAGTAGGAACGGCGTTTGGCTCATGCTCTCCATTCCGCCCGCCACGACGACCGACGCATCCCCGGCCTTGATCGCCTGCGCAGCGAGCATCACGGCCTTCAAGCCGGAGCCGCAGACTTTGTTGATCGTCAAAGCGGCGATACTGGTCGGCAATCCTGCAAAGAGCGCCGCCTGCCGGGCCGGCGCTTGGCCGACCCCCGCCGTGACGACTTCGCCGAAGATCACTTCGTCGACGGCTGATGGCGCGACGCCCGCGCGCTTCAGCGCTTCCGCGATGACGACGGCCCCGAGACGCGGGGCCGGGAGATCGGCCAAGCCGCCGAGGAATTTGCCGATGGGCGTCCGCACGGCGGATAACAACACGACATCCATGGAAATTCCGCACGCGGATGACGGGGGTGGTAACTACACTATTCTAACCGGATGACCAACGGATCGCCTTTCGGGAATACCCACGCGTTATGTCTGCCCCACTCCTGCAAACCACCGGCCTCACGAAAATCTACGGGGAGTACCGGGCGCTCGATTCCCTGAACCTCGCGGTGAAGGCGGGGGAAATCGTCGGTCTGTTGGGACCGAATGGCGCGGGAAAAACCACGGCGTTGCGGTTGGTGCTCGGCTTCCTGAAAGCGTCCAGCGGCACCGCGACCGTCGGCGGATTCGACTCGTGGGCGCAATCGATCGAAGTCCGCAAACGCGTGACCTACCTGCCCGGCGAACTCCGCCTGTACGAGACGATGACCGGCCGGCAGCTCGTGACGTTCTTGGGTAAACTCCGCGGCGACGTCGTCGGCGCCGAAGTCGACGCCCTCGCCAAACGGCTCGACATCGACCCGGACCGCCGGCTCACGGAAATGTCGTCCGGGATGAAGCGCAAAGTCGCCCTGCTCGCGGTGCTCGTCCCGAAGGTACCGCTGATTATTCTCGACGAGCCGACCAACACCCTCGACCCCACCATGCGGGACGAATTCTTGCTGCAGTTAAAGTGGGCCCGCGACTCGGGGAAGGCGATCCTCTTTTCGTCGCACGTGCTCGCCGAAGTCGAAGCTGTGTGCGACCGCGTCGTCATCCTTCGGAAGGGCGTGCTCGTCCACCATCAAGAGATGTCCGAACTGACCGACGGCCGCAAAGTCACGGCGACTTTCACCGGGCCGATCCCGGCGACCGGCCCCGATGACACGCCGTTGTCAGCCGAGGCAGTTACAGGGCAGCATCTCGACCTCGAATACCGTGGGCCGCTGCCGAAATTGCTCCACTGGCTCGGCCACCAAAGTGTGACCGATTTAAAAATCGAACCGCAAGGCCTCGGCAAAATCTACCGCTTTCACCACGGGAACGGGTGACCCACCATGACGCTCATCCTCGTGCGGAAGCTGCTGCGCGACATTCGCTGGCCCCTGCTGGTCGTCTGGCTCATCCTTTTTTCGTTCTCCGGCCTGTGGGTGAAGATCGCCCACAGCGTCACCACGGAAATCGCGCCGTTCTTCAACACCCTCGGCGAACTGGCCAAAATCGGCGGCAAGAAAGAAGTGAAGGAGACGTTCGACAAGGTCGTCTTCGCGGGTCCGGGCAAAGTGTCGCAGGCCGTGCTCGGCGGATCGAACATCAACTTCAATCAACCGCTCGATTTTCTGTCGGTGCAGATGCTCCACCCGGTGGTCATGGTGCTGGCGTGCCTATGGGGCATCGGCCGCGCGGCCGGGGCGGTGTCGGGCGAAATCGAAAAAGGGACAATGGAATTGCTGCTGTCGCAGCCCGTGCCGCGGGATCGGCTCATCTTCGCGCACTTACTTGTTGATCTGCTCGTGATCCCGATCCTCTGTTGTTCGATCCTCGCGGGCACACAATTCGGCCTCTGGGTCGTCGGCGATTTCGTTGTCGATTACTCGTCGATCAACAAATTGAATCTGCCGTTCGGGCCGCAGGCTCGCGCTCCCGAGGTTCTCGAGTTCTCCGCCCGCGATCAATGGGGCGCGGTCGTCAGTTTGATGTCGCTGATGTTCGCGATCAGTGGCATCACGATGCTCTTCTCGGCTTGCGGCCGCAGCCGCTGGCGCGTGATCGGTTGGGCCGTGCTGACCGTGATGTTGATGTTCATCCTCAACGTCTTGGGTCAACTCTGGGCCGAGATCGCGTTCCTCCGACCGCTCAGCATCTTTTACTACTACCAGCCGCAAAACATCTGGTTGCACAACGACTGGCTGCTCGATCTCGGCGAGGTTTGGAACGGCGGTCGGGCGATGTTTCAAATTCCGCCGGTGGCAGTCCTGATCACCATCGGCACGGCCGGGTACTTCTTCGCCTTGCGGGCCTTCATCAAACGCGATTTGCCTTCGCCGCTGTAATGTTTTTTTCAGAGCCGGAAGCGTGAGCGACGTTCCGCTTAAAAACGTCGC
>JAYSYN010000313.1:0-26643 GCA_043727575.1 Fimbriiglobus sp. | reverse complement strand
CTATGCGCGGCAAGGAGTTACGTCCGATTTCAGGTGCCTCCCCTGGCTTGGATTCACAAGTCATTCCCCCGTGGCTCCAAGAATTGGTGTCATACCCCATCCGCACCTCGTCTTTCCACATGTTCGCTCGCCGGGGTAGACTGCCCTTCCATCCACCCCGGAGGCCGGCCGATGATCCGTTCGCTCGCAGTGTCGTTCGCCCTGATGGCCCCGTTCGCCTACGCCGATGAGCCGATGAAGCCGGAGGTAAAACCCCCGGCTTTCGCCGGCGAAGTGGCGGCGATCCGGAGCGATGTCGAAAAGAAGCTGGGTCCGATTTACGCAGCACTCGAAAAAGAATACGACGCGGCCAAGACGCAACCGGAGCGCGACGCCGTCGTGGCCAAATCGACGGCGGAGGGGGACAAGATCTACGGCCCGGCCTACGAGCGGGCATTGAAGCTGTTGAAACCGAACGCCGCCGATCCCGCCGCAGTGCCCGGCCTCGCATGGGTGGCCACCGCCGCCGACGCGTCCGTGCGAACCGGAGCGATCGGCCTGCTGCGGAAGCACCACCTCGTCCACCCCGAGACGATCACCCTCGCCAAGAACAACAAACAGTCCGGATACGCTTGGGTCGAAGGAACGCTGCGCGAGCAATTCGCCTCGGCCGACCTCCCCGAAGATCAAGCGTGGCGCGTCCATTTGGCATTGGCGATTTGCCTGCAATCGCAGGCCCAATTGCCCGCGCGGCTCTCCGATGCCTCCGAGTCCGATTCGCGGCAATTCGACCGCATTTTCGGGAAAGAGCGAGTCGCCGAGATGAAAAAGTACGACTCCGCGAAGCTGGAGGCGGAGGCGCTCAAATTGTTCAAAGAAGTCGGTGCGAAATACCCGAAGCAAGAGATCGTCCCCGGCTTGACGGTCGGCCAAATGGCGACGTCGTCGATTTTCGAGATCGAGCATCTGGGCGTCGGCAAGGCGGCCCCGGATATCGCGGGCGAAGACTTGGACGGCGCCGAGTTCAAACTGAGCGACTACCGCGGAAAGGTGGTCCTGCTCAGCTTCTGGGCCAGTTGGTGCGGGCCCTGCTTGGGGCTGATCCCGCACGAGCGGGAGCTGGTCGAACAATACAAAGGCCGGCCCTTCGCCCTCGTCGGCGTCAACGGCGACCCGGACAAGAAGGACCTGAAGCCGGTGTTGGAGAAATACAAGATCACCTGGCGGTCGTTCTGGGCGGGCGACAAAGGCCCCGGGGGCCCGATCCCGATGCGGTGGAACGTCAACGCTTGGCCGACAATTTACGTCCTCGACGCGGACGGCGTGATCCGGTCCAAAACTGCGCTCGGCAAAACTTTGGATGAGAAGATCGAAGAATGGGTGAAGAAAGCCGAAGCGAAAAAGTGACCCGGTTGGCGGTGCCTCAAGGCGGCGTCAACTTATAAATCGCCACGGCGTCGTTGCGGAACACTTCCGCCTCGCCGGTGCTCGTCCGACCCCCTTCCAAGTTCAATACCGCGAATCGGTAAGTCGGCGGGCGCCCAGCGAAAAACGGCGTTTGGAACGGCAAGATGAAGCAGTGGATGTGCCAACCCGTGGTGGCGATCCCGGCCACCGCGGGCAGATACGATCCGGCCGAGTTGTAATCGGCCCGCACCATGTCCCGGGTCGGATCCAAGTGATCCCGGCACCAAAGCAGAGCTTCGTATTCCGCTCCGCCCACGACGGGGTGGGACAAACGGTTCGGACCCGGTTGGGGTCGGGCCACCGCCAGAGCCGTCTTCTGGTAGCGTCCCCAATACTTGGGGAGGCTAGCGGCGACCAGGACCAATAAAAGCACGGCCCATATCCGCCGGCGGCGGCGGCTCCAATGCGGCAGCGCTCGCCACGCCAGCGCGAGCGCCAAAGCCGACACGGCGTTGACAAGGTAGGGAGCACGTTCCGGATACAAGGCCATCGACCCCGGTAGAACCCAGCGGGCCGAATTCACCACCACCGCGAGGATCGAGAGGATCCCGAGTGTCAACGCGCCCGCTTCCCGCCAACGCCGCCGCGCGAGCAACCCCGCGATGCCGAGGCAGCACCCGATCGCGGCTTCGTCCCCCGACCAACGGACGATGTCGGCCGCGGCGCTCTTCAACAAATTCGAGCCCTCTCCCTTCGGCGCGAAACCGTTTTGGTACTCGCGGGTCCACTCCCGCGCCGCGCCGTCCGCCCCGGTCCGGCCGAACGACAAGTAGGCACCGAGCACCGCGATCGCGACCGCCCCGGCCATCGCGGAACCCGCCAGCACCGGTCGCCAACGGCGGACTCGCGCGATCCCGGCCGCGAGGACCAGCGGCCCGCAAACGTAGACCCAAACGGCCGCGCCGATGCCGTGTACCAGCGGCAATGCCGCCACCAAGAGCCCGGCCGCCGCGCCGGTTCGCAGGCTCGGCCGACGGGCCAGATCGAACAGAACCCGGGCGGCCAACAGGCCGAGGGCGAATCCCGCGACCGTCGGGTAGCCCCCCCAGCAGATCGTCTCTTGCAAACCGCGGCTGCCCGTGAAGCCGATGGTGGCCAAGCCGGCCGCGCCGAAGCGGGGCACCCATGGTCGCAGCGATAAATACAGGGCCGAGACGAATCCGAAGTAGGCGAACGGGCCCGTGGCGAGCGTGGCGGCCGAGGGTGAGGCCCCGCAGCGCACCGCGGCGGCGGCGAGAGTCGGCAGCCCCAGATTCACCGTGGGGAACGGCAGCGGTGCGGCGAAGGGCGCGTGGTCTGTAGGGAGACCACGGCGCTCGGCGATCAGCCGCGCCGAGGTCGCGTGCATCGTCGCGTCCATGCCGATCGGCACATAGTTCAACAACGGTAACGTGTGCAGGGAAAGGAACAGCGACCCGAGCAACCATGTGGTCGGCGAGGCGATCCGACGGCGAAACGCGTCGAGGATCGACCGGCGCCGGATCGCGATCACCGTCGCGCCGGCCGCGGCCGCGACGACCATGGCGGCGTCGAGCCCGCCCCGAAACGGCAGTAGGTACAGGGCCGCCCCCCAGTACGCCAAACCGTAAAGCGAGGAGGCGGCGAAGCCGAGCGGGATCCGGCCGAGTGCGGCGAACGGAGCCCCCGCGAGGATGGCCCAACCCCAAATCAGAAGGATGGCGAGCAGATTCGCGGCGACGACCTCGACCGGCGGCACGAGGAGATTCATTTCGGGATCGTCGGCTCGAAGTCCAAATTCTTCACCAAGAAGGCCCAGAGGTCGGCGGCTTCCTCGATGATCTTGGTCGTCGGCTTCCCGGCGCCGTGGCCGGCTTTGGTTTCGATGCGGGCCAGCACCGGCGCACTCCCACTGTGCATTTCCTGCAACTTCGCCGTGAATTTGAAACTGTGCCCCGGCACGACGCGGTCGTCGGTGTCGGCGGTGGTCACCAGCGTCGGCGGGTAGGCGGTGCCCGGTTTCAGATTGTGATAGGGGCTATACTTGAACTGCGCGGCGAAGTCGTCTTTGTTCGCGCTGTCGCCGTAGTCGTCCACCCAGAAGCGACCGGCCGTGAAGCGTTGGAACCGCAGCATATCCATCACGCCGACGGCCGGGAGGCAAGCGCCGAACAGATCGGGCCGCTGGGCCATGCACGCCCCGACGAGCAGGCCGCCGTTGCTGCCGCCTTGGATACCGATTTTCTTCGCCGACGTGTATTTCTGTTCGATTAAAAACTCGGCCGCCGCGATGAAGTCGTCGAAGACGTTCTGCTTCTGCAATTTGGTCCCGGCTTTGTGCCAATCTTCGCCGTATTCGCCGCCGCCGCGGAGGTTGGCGACCGCGAGCACGCCGCCCATTTCCATCCATTGAATCCGGCTGACGCTGAAGCCCGGGGTCAAGGAGATATTGAAGCCGCCGTAACCGTACAGAAGCGTCGGGTTCTTGCCGTCGAGTTTCAATCCCTTCTTATGGGCGATGAACATCGGGATTTTCGTGCCGTCCTTGCTCTTGTAAAAGAGTTGCTTCACTTCGTAATCGTCCGGGCTGAACTTCACTTTCGACTGCCGCAATAGCTTGCTGACGCCGGTGATAACCTCGTAGCGGTAGGTCGCGGCGGGGGTGTTGAAACTGCTGTAGGTGTAGAAGGTCTCGGTGTCGGTGCGTTTGCCGCCGAAGCCGCTGGCGGTGCCGATGCCCGGCAATTCGACAGTGCGGATGAACTGGCCGTCGGTGCCGAAGACCTTCACGACGCTGCGGGCGTCCTGCATGTAGCTGCAGACGAACGTGCCGCTCAGGAAACTGACGCCGCCGAGGGTCTCCTTGGCTTCCGCGACGACCGTCTTCCAGTTTTCCTTGGCCGGCTTGCGGATGTCGATGGCGATGACGCTGCCCTTCGGCGAGCCGGTCTCGGTGAGGAAGTAAAAGAGCGGCCCGTCGTTGCCGACGAGGTTGAACTTGTTGTCGTGGTTCGCGACGAGTTCGGCGATCAGTCCGTACGGTTCGTTCAGGTCCTTGATCGCGACGCGGTTCCGCCGGCTGGTGGTGCCGTCGCCGATGCTGACGACGAGGTAGCGCCCGTCTTCGGTGACGTCCCCGGAGATCGACCACTTCGGATGATCCGGCCGTTCGTACACGAGAACATCTTCGATTTGCGCGGTGCCGAGGCGGTGGTAGTACAGCTTCTGATTTTCATTGGTCGATTGGAACTTGGCATCGCCGATGGGCTCCGCGTAACGGCTGTAAAAAAAGCCCCGGCTGTCGGCCGTCCACGAGGCGCCGCTGAACTTCACCCACTTGAGTTCGTCGCCGAGCGTCTTGCCGGTGGCCAGGTCGAGTACCTTCCACGTGTTCCAATCGCTGCCGGCTTCGGCCAAGCCGTACGCGGAATACTTGCCGCACTCGGACGGGACGAACCCGGCGAGGGCGACGGTGCCATCTTTGGTCAGCTTATTGGGGTCGAGTAGGACCTTCGGCTCGGCGTCGAGGGCGTCTTGAATGTACAGGACGCTCTGATTCTGCAGGCCGTCGTTTTTGCTGAAGAGGTACTTCCCGCCGCCGATCTTGGTGGGCGCGGAGATTTTCTCGTAGTCGTACAGCTCGGTGATGCGCTTCTTGATGGCGTCGCGCTGCGGGATCGTCGCCAAGTAGTCCTGCGTGACTTTGTTCTGCGCTTCGACCCACGCGGCGACTTCGGTCGACTTCCGCACATCGTCTTCGAGCCAGCGGTACGGGTCGGGCACTTTGGTGCCGTGATAGTCATCGACCTGATCGACCTTTTTGGTCTCCGGATACTTCAACTTCTTCTCCTCGGCAGACACGCCGGCGGCGACCTCGAGCGCGAAAATACACACGATAGCGAGACGGATGCGGAACATGTGTCGGGCTCCGAGAAAACTGGATTTCTGCCAATAGGTCGGTCCTGTGAAGATATCGAATTCGCCGCCGTCGTCACTCGACCGTTGGCCCGGGCGCTACGGGTCAAAACAGCGCGTGAATTTCGACGTGACCTTTCCGAGGAACCGATGGAAAACGGGTGTGACAGCGGTTTTCGGAGTCCGTTGCAAATGAATGGATCAGGAAGGACGAGCGGAGCCATTCCTCGCGCAGAATCACCGCCTTCAATTGGAAGCCGCACCGGACTTTGACCGAGTGATGCCGGCCTTCGGTAGCGCGGCCGACGACCATAGGCGAACGGTGGGCGAGGTCGAATAATCGGAGCCGGAAGTGGGCCGGTGTGTAAAATCACAGCACTATCCCATTTTCCGAGTAGGATCGCCCGCCATGGCCGCCGTGCCCCTCACGAATTACGCCGTCCACTTGCGCCCGCAGGATAACATCGCCGTCGCGGCCAAACTGGTGCCAGGCGACGTTCGACTCACCCACGACGGCGGTTCGTTCACCGTCCCGGCGACCATCAAAATGGGCCACAAGTTCGCGGTCGTGCCGATCCAGGAAGGCGACGCGATCTACAAGTTCGGGCAAATCATCGGGTTCGCCAGTCAGCCGGTACCGATCGGCGGGCACGTTCACGTGCACAATGTGAAGGTGACCAAGTTCGAGCGCGACTACGCCTACGGGGCCGACCTTCCGGCGCCGATGCCAGCGCCGGACGAGTTCCGCACGTGGATGGGATACGACCGAGGTCCGACCCGCCCCGAGCACCAACGCTACGGCACGCGGAATATGATTGCCATTATTTCCACGGTGAATTGCAGCGCGAGCACGAGCAAGTACATCGCCGAGCGCATCCGGGCGATGGACATTTTGAAGGACTTCCCCAACGTGGATGGCGTCGTGCCCATCGTCCACAAACAAGGTTGCGGGCATCAGTACGAGGGGCCGGACCACAAGCAATTGGAACGGACGCTCGCCGGTTTTGCCAACCACCCGAACGTAGCCGGGTACATCCTCATCGGCCTCGGTTGCGAGATCGTGCAGGCCCAGCACCTCATCGACAGCGAACACCTCGGTACCATTCAACTCGGCGGCACGAAGAAGTTGCAACCGACGGTGCTGACGATCCAAGACTGCGGCGGCATCGGGAAGACGACCGACGCCGGGGTGAAGGCGATCATCGAGATGCTGCCGCGCATCAACGACGCGCGACGGGTGCAACTGCCGGCGAAACACATTTTGCTCGGCACCAACTGCGGCGGCTCGGATGGCAACAGCGGAGTGACGGCGAACCCGGCGCTCGGCGTCGCCAGCGACCTGATCATTCAGCAGGGCGGCACGAGCATCCTCGCCGAGACGCCGGAGATCTACGGGGCCGAGCACATCTTGACACGCCGGGCCGTCAGCCGAGCCGTCGGCGAGAAGCTCGTGGAGCGCATCAAATGGTGGGAATGGTACACCGGCGTCTTCGGCGCGGAGATCAACAACAACCCGTCGCCGGGCAATAAGGAAGGCGGGCTGACGACCATCTACGAAAAGAGCCTCGGTGCGATCGCCAAAGCCGGAAGTACGGCGATGGTGGACGTGGTGCAGTACGCCGAGCCGGTGACGGCGAAGGGTTTCGTGGTGATGGACACGCCCGGGTACGACCCGGTGAGTATGACGGGCGTGGTGGCGGGCGGGGCGAACGTCTGCGTCTTCACGACGGGGCGCGGGAGTGTGTACGGCTGCAAGCCGGCGCCGTGCATCAAGGTGGCCACCAACACGCCGATGTTCACGAAGATGGAATCGGACATGGACGTGAACGCCGGGGTGATTCTGGAAGGCGTGTCGGTGGCCGCCGTCGGCAAGCAGATCTTCGACATGATCTTGGACACGGCCAGCGGCCGCAAAACCAAGAGCGAGATCCACGGCGTCGGCGAAGAGGAATTCGCCCCGTGGCAAATCGGGCCGACGCTATAGTCGGAGCCGGACACCCCTCGGAGAATCGACATGAGCGAACTCGCGCAAGGCCTGCTGGCGCAGATGATGGCGCTGCCGGAAGAGGATCGGCTCTGGATCGGCGAGCAACTGAGGTGCTCGTACGACGTCGATGAATTCCCGGATGCGCCGCACCACGACCCGGAGTTCATGGCCGAGCTGATCCGCCGCAGCGACGAGGTCCACGCCCACCCGGAACGGCTGATCGACAGCGACGTGGTTTTTGAGAAAGCAAGGCTGCTCATCGAACGGATGCGTGCGCAATGAAGCACCGGTTTTCATCCGCAGCGGAAGCAGAATTCTTGGACATCATCGCCTACTACGAGGCGCGCGTCCGGGGGCTCGGTGCTGAATTCAGAGTCGAGACTATGCGATACATCTCGATCATCGAAGCGAACCCGCAAGGCTTCTCCCTCGCCGCGAGGTGCCCGAGGGGCCGCGAAATCCGGGTCGTGAAGCTCGGGCGGTTCGACTATCTGCTCTACCACGAAGTGCTACCGACTGAAGTCGTGACGATTGCGATTCAACACGCCCGGAGGAAATCGACCGCGTGGCGCAAACGGATCACATGATTCGATCACCCCACCGGCGCGTACTTCGCCACGATCGCTTTCGCCGTTTTCAATCCGTCGACCGCCGCGCTGACGATTCCGCCCGCGTACCCGGCCCCCTCGCCGACGGGGAACAGCCCCGGAATGCCCGGCGATTCCCGCGTAGTATTGTCCCGGTCGATCCGCACCGGCGAGCTGCCGCGCGACTCCGGCCCGGCGATCACGGCATCCTTCAAAAACCGCCCCTGCCAGCGCCGGTCCATTTGCGGCAGGCCGTGCCGGATCGCATCCGCGACCAGCGGCGGCAGGACTTCGCGCAAGTCGGCGACGAACGTACCGCGCGGGTAGCTGCTGCTCACCGCCCCGGTCGTGGCCCGCTTCTGCACGAAGTCCAACGCCCGTTGCAGCGGTGCGGAGTATGCGCCGCGACCCATTTCAAAGGCTTTGCGTTCGTACTTTTCTTGCAGCCGCATCCCGGCGAGGACGTCTTTCCCTTCGAACGCGTTCACCGGCACTGTGACGACCAATCCCGAGTTGGCGAACGGGGAATCGCGCTTCGATAGGCTCATCCCGTTCGTACAGAAGTAGCCCTCTTGCGAGACGCTCGGGATGATCGAGCCGCCGGCGCACATGCAGAAGGTGAAGAGGTCGTTCTTGCCGTGGGCCACGAGGGAATAATCGGCGTTGCCGAGAACCTCTTCGTACGGTCGTCCGCCGTACTGGGCGCGGTTCACGGTCTCTTGGGTGTGCTCGATACGGACGCCGAATTGAAACGGCTTCTGCGACATCGGCACGCGCCGGCGGGCGAGCATTTCGAAGGTGTCCCGGGCGCTGTGGCCAATGGCGAGCACCACGAGGGAACTCGGAATGAAACCGCCGGAAGTTTGCACGCCCTTGACGCCGCCGTCGTCGAAGTGCAGATCTTCGACTTTGGTCAAGAAGCGCACCTCGCCGCCGAAGTCGACAATCTTCCGGCGAATCGCCTTCACCACGGCGGGCAGGCGATTGCTCCCTAAATGAGGCCGGTGGTAATACAGAATATTCGGCCGGCCCACTTGCTGGCCCTTGCACTCGGCGAAGAGTTCGAGCACGCGCAGCACGTCCGAACCGGTATTGCGGCACGTCAACTTGCCGTCGGAAAAAGTCCCGGCGCCGCCTTCGCCGAAGAGGTAGTTGCTCTCGGGGTGGAACGCGCCGCCGTCGTCGAAGGTCTTCACATCGCGGATGCGCTCGGTGACGCGTGTGCCCCGTTCCAGCACGATCGGCCGGTAGCCGTGCAGCGCCAGAAAGTACGCGCAGACCAATCCCCCCGGCCCGCTGCCGATGACCACGGGGCGATCGCGGATAGGAGCTTGACCCGACGCCGGCATCGCGAAGGGCGGCTCGATGTGCTCTTCGATGGTCGCGTTGGCCGAGTGCGGCACCCGGTAGCCCGGCTCGGTCACGTACACTTCGAAGTTGTACACGAACTGCAACCGGCGCTGATCCCGGCTGTCGAGGGCCTTCCGCAAGATGCGCCAGCCGCCGAGGTCGGAGGGTTTCACGCCGAGCGTCCGCGCGACGTGTCCGGGGAGACTCGCTTCGAGTTCCTCGATGGGCAACCGGAGATTCGTGATGCGCAGGGCCATTCCACAATTGTAGGGGCTTCAAGCCGCCTCGCGCTCGTCTTCGTCCCAGAGCACCGGCCCCAAGCGGATGCGGTCGTCGGCCGCCATCGCGATCAACTCTGCCACGATCACCGTGTTCATGGTCGCTTCGAGGTCGCCGAGCGCCCGGGCTACCGGGGCACCGTCGAGCACGCGGTGGTCGAAGTGGACCCGCACCGGCAGCGTGTGATCGGCCGCGAAGATGCCGTAGTTCACCGAGGTGCTCAGCGGCGAAATCAGGTTGAGCGCCGTCGCCCCTTCGGACGCGGTCACGCTTACGCCGAAGGTCCCGAAGACGCGCATCCGCCATTTCCGGCTGAGGTTCGCCGTGTACCACCACACCATGCGGCGCACGGGCCACGGTAGTTTGGTGTATTTGATGAGGCTCTGGAACGACCGGATGTTTTCGACCGGGTGCGTCCGCCAGCGATTCATGTGGTGCGTCAACTGCGCGATCGACTGGCGATCCGGGTGACGGAGGCTGCCGAAGAAGACGGCCGGCTCGCCGCGGTAGTCGCGCTCCACCGCCACGGTCGCGACGCTCTCGTCGGCTTGGAACAAATGCGGCCAGGGGAACGGCATGTACGCCCGGCGCAATTCGGGCCGCCGCGAGGCGACGATGGCGTAGGCTTTGGTGAACAGCACGACCCACGGTGGCGGGTCGGCCAATCGCTTCCGCGCGGCCGCCACCGCCGACACGTCGACGCGCCGCTCGACCGTCACCGTCGGGATGCGCCGGCCCGCGTGGAGCAAATCGGCGATCCATCGCCGCGGCAGGGGGAGGGCCATCCGTTGCCCCGTCACCATCGCCATAACCGGGGTTCCGCAGAGGTGGGGCCGAGTCCGGCGGCATCATGGCCAGAGGTGTCGAATTCCCACAAGGGGAACTAGGATTGGATACCGCCGTTGGATTAAACCAGCCCAAACGTGTAAGATATTCGACAGCCGGTGCAATCGGGGAAAGGGTATGGCGGCGAAAAAGTCGCTCAGCAAAACGCAAATCGACAAATTGGGTGAGCGCCTAAAAAAAGCCGAACACTCCGAAGACGACTTGCGGTTGCTCGATGGTTATCGGTCTTTATTTGCTGCGGCCTACGAATTGGCATTGGAAACGATTCACAAGCTCGGCGAATTCCCGACGGGACGGGTTGCGAAAACTACGCAGTCGATCTCGGCCAAGCTCCGGCGCGAAAGCCTCCGGCTTAGTCAGATGCAAGACATCGCCGGATGCCGGATCATCGTGCCGGACATCGCCGCGCAAAATCAGCTCGTGGCGGCTTTGAAGTCAAACTTCCCTCTCCATACTCTTTTCGATCGCAGGGAAAAGTCGAGCCACGGCTATCGGGCCGTTCATCTCGTGGTGCAGGTACTCGGTCTCCCCGTGGAGATTCAAGTTCGGACGACTCTACAGCAATCGTGGGCGGAGTTGTGCGAGAAAGCGGCCGACAAGATCGACTCAGAGATTAAGTATGGCGGTGGCCCCGGTGAGTGGAAAGAAATTCTGGAAGTATGTTCAAATTGGATTTTTGAACACGAAAAGTGCGAGATTGTTTACATAGAACTCGAAGCGAAGGCCATTGCAGCAAGTGATAAATTAAAACAGAGCATCTTGGCCAAATATGTCTTAGTGCGCGAATGTCTGGATCTTACAGTTAGGTGTGAAGAAGTGTTCGGTAGTTTTACTCAAAGCGAATTTTCGACACTCGTTCATTCAGACGAATCGTTTCGTAGCTTTGTAGAAGAAATAATTGATGATCTCGATTTGATTACTGAGGGTTTGGATTTGAAAGACCAACTCCAGACACCAAGATCACTCGATCAAATTTTAACGTGTTTTCGCCGTTCTCGGGAAGCATTCGCGGCAGAACTCGCAACAGATCAAGTCTCACTCGTTGACTTTCCGCCAAGGCGATCCAACTCATCGGCAATATTAGAAAGCAGCAGAACCAAAATATTCTATAGTTTGTCTCGACACGCTGATGTATTGAAAAGAATCAAAAAACCCCGTACGGAGAACCCGCCATGATGTTTCTGATCGAATACAACCGCAAGCAAGGCCGCATCGTGACATCCCACAACTTCGAAGACCAGCAGCGCGGCGAGGCTGTCGCCATGCGATTCGAAATGGAACTGGACAACAATCGGAACAAGATCGACCACGAAGTCGTTTTGCTGGAGGCTGCCAGCCAAGAGGCCTTGGAACGCACCCACCATCGCTACTTTGCCAGCTTGGAGGAACTCCTTGCGGCGGCGAGCCGAGTCGCAGGATCAAGTAGCGGCATTGACTCTTGAGAGCGAACCGGCCCAGTGCCATTTTCCGCCGAGCCGCGGCAACCGGTCCAGCGACATGCCACGAGGTGCTATCGTCGCTTTTCGCTCCGCGAAAAGTGCCTCCCGTGTACAGCGAGCCTCGGATGTTCGCAGCCACTTTTCGCGGAGCGAAAAGCGACGATGAGCGAACCCCAGAAATTTTGGTTGGACCCGCCGCTTCTTCCCATTCACCAAAGCCTTGCCCCCGGACTCGGATTCCCGTAGCACAAACTGCAATTCGTGATGTTTTGACCCCGGCCGGTCGAACCTCCTGCCCGGTTCGACCATCTTGCGTTCGCAGCGATCCCTCGCTCCCCGCTCGCGCCCACGCAGCAACCCTACGGACGTTCGCATGAACTCCACCGACGCGATCTCGACTCCGCCCGACGAACCGACCGCCGAGGCGGTGGCTCCGCCGCCCGAACCGGTGGCGGCGCCCTCCGCGCCGTCGGAAGCGCCGCCGCCGACACTCGAACCGGTCGCTCCGCCATCGGAGCCGGTCGTCGTGCCGGTGAATCCGGACTCACCCGTTCCCGAAACCCAGCCGGCGCCGAGTGCCCCCGCGCTGCCGCCGCAACCGGTGCCGACCGTGCCCGCGGCCCCGCAGGCGCAAGATTTGTCGCGCATCGCCCAAGATTTGCAGATCCGCAAAGTGCAGGTCGAAGCGGTGGTGGCGCTGCTCGACGATGGCAACACGGTGCCGTTCATCACGCGCTACCGCAAAGAGCGCACCGGCGGCCTCGACGAGGAGATGATCCGCCGCGTGCAGACGCGCGTCGGCGTGCTGCGCGCGCTCGCCGAGCGCAAGCAAACGATCTTGAAGAGCATCGCGGGGCAGGGCCGTTTAAGCGACGACCTCGTGAAAGCGATCCTCGAGTCCGACCACCCGAAGCGCCTCGAAGATTTGTACCTGCCTTTCAAACCGAAGAAACGTTCGCTGGCGTCGGACGCGAAAGAGAAGGGTCTCGAACCGCTGGCCGTCGCCATCTGGACGCGCGATCCCGCCGTCGACAACCTCAAAGAAATCCTGCCGGGGATCGTGAATCCGGACAAGAAGCTGAACAGCGTCGACGACGTGATCACCGGAGTTCGGCATATCCTCGCCGAGATCATCGCCGAACTCGCCGATGTCCGCGGGCCGCTCCGCTTGTTCCTCCGCGATACCGCCGTCATCGTGGCGAGTAAAGTCGAGGGCGTGCCCGAAGGCAAAGGCTCCGAGTACCGCGACTACTTCCAATTCAAAGAGCCGGTGCGCATGATGCCGCCGCACCGCATTTTGGCGGTGAACCGGGGCGAGCACGAAAAAATCATCAAGTCCAAGCTCGACTGGGACGGCCCGCGCGCCAAGGACATCGCCCTACGGCACCTGCCGTTGGCCGATCACCCGCACCGCGAGTTTTTGTTCCCCGTCGTCGAAGACGCCCTCGACCGCTTGGTGCTGCCGAGCCTCGAGCGCGAAATCCGCCGGGAGATGTCCGAGTTCGCCCAAGAACACGGCGTCGAAATCTTCGCCCGGAATTTGAAGAGCCTCTTGCTCCGGGCGCCGCTCGGCAGCAAGACGGTGCTCGCCATCGACCCCGGCATGCGCACCGGCTGCAAGATCACCGTCCTCGGCCCCACCGGCGATGTGATCGAAGACGGCGTCATTTACCCGCATCCACCCGAGAACAAAGTTGCCGACGCGAAGCGCAAGCTCGAGCAATTGATCCGCAAGCACGCCATCTCGGTCGTCGCCATCGGCAACGGCACCGGCTGCAGGGAGACGGAGCAGATCGTCGCCGAGATGATCGCCGACTTCGAAGAGCGCCGCATCAACCCGCGCCCGGCCGAAGCGATCCTGCCCGATATCGCCGTGGAAACGCACGCCATCGCCACGGAACACCACACCAGCGTCACGTCCGAAGTGCCCGCGCCGATTCTCGAAGCGATGCCCTCCGCGCTCACCGTCGATGCCGGCGTGCTGCTCTCGGAAACCGTGATGGCGGGCGTCACCGACGCCCCCGGCACGACCCACACCGAGACCCCGACCGAACCGGCCGCGCCCAGCGTGCAAACGCCGACGCCCCCCGCGACCCCGCCGAAACCGGCCGCGCCGAAGATCAGTTTGGAAGGCCTCGCCGAAGCGCCGACCGACCTCGCCTACGTCATCGTCAACGAAGCCGGGGCCAGCGATTACAGTGCGTCGCCCATCGCCAAAGAAGAGTTCCCCGACCTCGACGCCACGGCCCGCGGCACCATCAGCATCGGCCGGCGTTTGCAAGATCCCCTCGCCGAACTCGTCAAGATCGACCCGCAGCACGTCGGCGTCGGTTTGTACCAACACGACATCCGGCCGAAGCACTTGAAGGAATCGCTCGAAGCGGTCATCGAGAGTTGCGTGAACGCCGTCGGCGTCGATGTGAACACCGCCAGCATCCCGCTGTTGCGCCACGTCTCCGGGTTGAACCAACTCGTGGCCCGCGAGATCGTCGAGTACCGCAAAAAGAACGGCCCATTCAAGAGCCGCGAAGCGCTGAAAAGCGTCCCGCAAATGGGCGAGACGCGCTTCCTACAATCGGCCGGGTTTTTGAAAATCCGCGACGGCGCCGAGCCGCTCGACAACACCTGGGTCCACCCGGAAAGCTACCCTATCGCCCAGCGCGTGCTCACGGGCATGGAGATGACGGCGACCGACCTCGGCGACAAAACCAAGCTCGCCGACATCGGCGAGAAACTGCGGGCGCAGAACCCCGAGGCCATCGCCAACGAATTCAAAGTCGGCGGTCCGACGGTGCGCGACATCTTCGAAGCCCTCGCCCGCCCCGGCCGCGACATCCGCGAAGATCGCCCGCTGCCGATCTTCCGCAAGGGCGTGCTGAAGCTCGAAGACTTGACCCCCGGCATGGAACTCAAGGGCGAAATTCTCAACGTCGTCGATTTCGGCGCCTTCGTCGATGTCGGCCTCAAAGACAGCGGCCTCATCCACATCAGCCAGATGGCGAACCGCTTCATCAAGAGCCCGTACGACGTGGTCAGCGTCGGCGATGTGGTCCCCGTCTGGGTGATGACGGTCGACGGCGACCGCAAGCGCGTCTCGCTGAGCATGATCCAACCGGGCCAAGAGCGCAAGCCGCCCGAACCTCGCGAACGCCAACCGATGCGCGAGCGCCCCCCGCAGCAACCGCGCGATCAAGGCCCGCCGCGGGATCAAGGTGCACCGCGACCCGCCGGCGATCGCGGCGGCTATCAGCCGCGCTCCGGTGGCCCACCGCAACAAGGTCAGGGCCAAGGCCGCGGTCCGGGCGGCCCCGGCGGCGGCCCCGGCGGCGGTCGTCAGTTCCCCCCGCGCGGCCCGCGTCCGGGCGGCCCGCAGGGTCCGCCGCAACCGCTTTCCCCGCCGAAGCCGAGCAAACCGAAAGCACCGGCGAAGCTCAGCACCGACCAGAAGCAAGGCAAAGCCGCGCTGAACACCTTCGCCCAACTGGCGGCGTTTTTCAAGCCGCCGGAAGCACCGAAGCCGGCGGAGGAAGCACCGAAGGTGGAGGAAACTCACCCGCCGGCGGCGGAGGGGTGAGGGGCGTTCGGAGACGCTTCCAGATGACTTGAGGTCGGGATGATGTGGCCGTCTCGTGCCCCGAAAGCCGGTAGCACCGGATCGCCTCGAAGAAAGCAGTGCTAGACGAGCGGAGTCGGATCCGCCTGGCTCACGCATCGCGGACCAAGCAGGCGTGGAAGGTGTCGAATAGATTCATCGGGGCGAGCCACAGGTCGAAGCGGCGCGTCCAAGGTGGGGCCGGGCCTCGCAGGGCGAACTCGTAGAAATAGCGGCCCGCATAACCGAGCGATTTCCACCGGCTGCGGTACCGGTAATCGACCAATCGCAAGCCGACGCGGCCCGCCGCATCTCGCAACGTCTCCCGGCCGAAGTACGACAGGTGGTACGGCCCGTAGAAATGCCAAGCGCGGCCGAGCGTGCGCGCCGGCAAGCTGCCGACATCCGGGCTGGATAAGTAGAGCGCCCCGCCCGGTTCGAGGCGGCGCTTCAACTCCGATAAGAATTCTAGCGGTTGTTCCACATGTTCGAGGACGTCGAAAGACGTGATCGCGGCGAACGTCTCCCGCGGCAGTTCGGTGTCGCGATTCAACAGGCCGCGTTGAAACGCGGGATCGCCCTTCAAGAATCGGTTGAATAAAGCCTCGCTCGGTTCGATCCCGCAGGCGGGCACACCTCGATCCCGCAACCAGCGCACCCATTTGCCGCTGCCGCAACCTACGTCGAGCACCGGCCCATTGCCGAGCGGTTGGAATCGTTCCATCCATTTTCGAGTCGCGCGGAAGTTCGCGGCGTCGGCGGCTTCGGGCTCGAGGTACTGGAGGTACGCCGGCTCGAAATCGCCGATCGCATTTTCGAGGTTCGGGTTCGCGGTCGGCGTGGCGAAGTGGAACCGGCAGGCCCGGCAACGCCAGTACGGCGCGCCGCCCTTCTCGAACAAAAACCGGGTCGCGGCGCTGCCGCAGAGCGGGCACTTCGGCGTCATCGGGCCTTCTCGGCCAGCACGCAGAGGTTGATCATCCCGCCGCGCAAGACTTGCAAGCGGCGGTCGCACCAGCGCGACACCCGGTGCAGCGGCAGTTGAAACGGGAAGAGGTGCAAGCCGCGTTCGCGCTTCAAAACCATCCCGGAACTCGCCAGCGTGTCGCGCACTTGACCCCACGACAGGAAGCGCTCGTAGCCGTCGAAGGGGCGCATCCGCAGCTGCGTTGCCAAGCGGACCACCGGCTGCCAGATGCGGTTCGGCGTGCTCAGCGACAACAGTCCGCCCGGCTTCAATACCTTCGCCATCTGCCGGATGGCCAGCGCCGGATCGGGCGTGTGCTCGATGCATTCGGACGACACGACGACGTCGAAGCGGTTCTCCCCGAAGACGTTCGCCAGATCGAGGGCGTCGGCCTGCACGCATTCGCAACCGACGCGAGTCCGGGTCAAATCGAGCAAACGTGTGCCGATGTCGGTGGCCGTCACGGTCGCGCCGCGCGATTGCAGCCTCTCGCTGAACTGGCCCAGCCCGCAGCCGACGTCGAGCACCGTCGCCCCGGCGAGCCGCTCGGCCGGGAGGAAGTCGTCGATCAATGTTTCGAGGCGGCGCTGGGTGTCGTAGTTCGACAGCAACTCTCCGAAGCGGTCGGCGAGCCGGTCGTGGCACAATTCGCGGGGATCGAGGACGCGCACCGGGCAATTCCTGGGGTTGTGGTCGAGTCAGCTCGCTTGGCGAATGGCGTCTGCGGGGACAACTTGCAACGTCGAATCGAGCCCGGCCGTCGAGCGGACGATGTACACCGGTCGCCCCTTCACCTGCTCGAGAATCCGGCCGATGTATTCGCCCAGCACGCCGAAGCAGACCAGTTGACAGCCGCCCAGGAACAGCACGCTGACGAGCAGCGACGTCCAACCGGGCACGGTGAGCGCGGTGAAAAAATGGGCGACGATCGCGGCGAAGCCGTAGAGGAACGACAAGCCCGCCACGAAAATGCCGCCGAGGGCCATCTTCCGCAGCGGGTTCATGCTGAACGCGGTCATGCCGTCGACCGCCAAACGCAGGCTCTTGATGAAGCCGTACTTCGACCGACCGGCGTGGCGGGGCGGCGCCGTGAACGGCACGCCCGTCTGGCGGAAGCCGATCCACGGGACGAGGCCGCGCAGGAACTTCCGCACTTCGGGCATCTCGTTCAACACGTCGACGACCGGCCGGGCGAACAGGCGGAAGTCGGCGCTGCCCGGCTCGACGCGGATGCTCGCGAGCCAGTTGAACGCTCTGTAAAACAGGTTCGACAACAGCCGCTTGCCGGCGCCGATCCCTTCGGTCGCCAGGCGGGTCGTGTTCACGATTTCGAAACCGGCTTCGTAGCGGGCGAGCAATTCGGGGATCAGCGCCGGCGGGTGCTGGAGGTCGCCGTCCATGCTGATGATGGCCGCGCCGCGGGCGCGGGCGAGGCCGGCGCTGAGCGCGGCTTGGTGGCCGAAATTCCGGGAGAGCGCCACGAAGCAAATCCGCGCATCGCCGTCGCGCTCGGCCGCGAGGATGTCGAGGGTGCCGTCGGAACTGCCGTCGTCGACGAAGAGGAACTCGAATGCGTAGGGCAGCGGGTCGCAGGCGCGGCGCAGTTCGGCGAGCAACTTCGGCAGGCACTCCGCCTCGTTCATGATCGGGATCACGACGGAGACGAGCGGTTTCGCGGGCTTCATCCGTCGCACTCCTCGCCGTGGGTTGCGATGATTTTATCGATTCGCAGAGTGCCGACCGGGTCGGGCATCGTCAAGGGCAATCGGGCGAGCGTTGCCGCACCCTACCCGTTCATCGCCGGGGTTCCACACCCCACAGATGGCGGATGAAGAAATCGGCCCGCCGGCGTTGGCCGTAGGGCGTCTCGCCGGAGCCGTGACCGCCGCCGGGGACCATGAGAAAATCGAAGTCCTTGTTCGCCTGGATGAGCGCGTTGACCACTTGCAGGGTGCTCGACGGATCGACGTTGCGGTCGAGTTCGCCGACGACGAGCATCAGTTTGCCCTTCAAATTCTTCGCTTGGGTCACGTTCGATTGCTCGTCGTAGTGCTTCCCGACGGGCCAGCTCATCCAGAGTTCGTTCCACCAGATTTTGTCCATCCGGTTGTCGTGGCAACCGCAATCGGAGACGGCCACGGTGTAGAAGTCGCCGAAGGCCAAGAGGGCCCGCGTGCTGCTCTGGCCGCCGGCGCTCCCGCCGAAGATACCGACGCCCTTGCTCAAATCCATCTCGGGGTACTTCGCGGCCGCGGCCTTGATCCACGGGATCCGATCCGGGAAGCCGCTGTCGCCGAGGTTTTTCCAACAGACATCGTGGAAGGCTTTGCTGCGCCAATTGGTGCCCATGCCGTCGATCTGCACGACGATGAAACCCAGCTCGGCCATTTTCGCGGCACCGCCGGGCACCGGGTTGAACCGTTTCGGCACGTGGTGATCGTGGGGGCCGGCGTAGATGGATTCGATCACCGGGTACTTTTTCTTCGGGTCGAAATTCGTCGGCCGGTGGATCAGGCCGTAGATGTCGGTCGCGCCGTCGCGGCCCTTGGCGGCGAAGCGCTCGGGCGGCTTCCACCCGGCCTTTTCCAGTTCGCTGATGTCGGTCTTTTCCAATTCGAGGAGTTTCTTTCCGTCGCTCGTGCGGCGCAGTTCCGTCACCGGTGGCCGATCGACGCGGCTATACGAAATGAGGTAGTGCTTCCCGTCCGGAGAATACTGCGGCGGGGTGTGGGTGCCATCGCCGTCGGACAAGTTCACGAGGCCGGTGCCATCGAAACCGATGCGGTGAAAATGGACGTGGTACGGGTCTTGTTTCGGGTGATACCCGACCGATTGAAACCGGATTTCTTTCTTGTCGACATCGATTGGATCGACTTTCCGCACGGCCCACGGGCCCTTCGTGATGGGCTCGGCGTTCCCCGTGGCGCGATCGAACAAATACAGGTGGTTCCAGCCGTCGCGTTCGCTCATCCAGATCAACTCGTCCGTAGCGTCGAGATGCCGGAGGAAGGTCTTGTTCGCGTAGTCGAAGAAGGTCTTGCACCGTTCCTCGACGACGGCCGTGACCTTCCCGGTCGCCGCGTCGATGGCATTGAGTCGCATGACCGTGTGGCCGCGCTGGTTGTAGAGGAAGTAGAAGCGCCGGCTATCCGGCGACCAATGCTCGGAGCCGATGTCCCATGGGTTCGGGAAGAGGTCGTCCGCGACGGGGAGTTCCTTTTTGGTGGCCACATCGAACAGATGCGGCTTCGTCCACGGGATCGGGTCGCCGGGCTTGAGGTAGTCGTAGGTGCTCGTCTTCGGTTGGAGCTGCGCTTTCGGGCTGCTCTCGACGAGGGTGACTTTGCGCTCCCCGCCGACCTTGGTTTTCATGGCGATGAACGCCTTCGAATCCGGAGACCAGAAGACGCGGTTGTAGGCGTCGCCGGGTTTGCCATCGGTCGTGAGCTTCGTCTCAGCGTTCGCTTTGACATCGTGCAGCACGACATTGAATTCGAGAATCGTCGCGCGCCATTTGCCATCGGGAGACGCCGCGCCGACCCGCGCACTCGGGTATTGATCCCGCTCCGCGTCTTTCTTCGAAGTTTTGTCGGCCGGCGGTTCGTTCACCACCTCTTTGGTTCCCTTCTGCACATCGACGACGACGATCTCGTTCACGCCGTCGGGCCGGCCGATGCGATACCAAAACTTGGTATCGCGGTCGTACCACGTCGGCTCGATTTTGGCGATGGGCACTTTGGGCGTGAACCGCTTCCCCAACTCGGCGGCGCGGTCGAAGTCGGCCTGCGTCCCTTGGGCGACGAGCGCGGACGGGAACAAGAAAAACGGGAGGAGGTAGCAAATCCGCATGGCGTTATTTTTCTCCGCAAGCGTCGAGGGCCAGCACGCAGAAGGCGGTCCCGGCGTTGGCGATGTAATGGGCTTTGTCGTTGTTCAAGCTGCGCGTGTACCAACGGCCGCTTTCGCGCTGATTCTCTTTGAGCCACTTCACCCCGGCCGCCACGACTTTGTGATCGGCCTTGAGTCCCGCTTGGCGCAGCACGAACACCGTGAAGCCGGTGCCGTAGCCATCGCTGGGGGCGGCCTTGTCGTTCGGCGTCTTGTCCTTGTCGCGGCGCTTGTACTCGCCGAGGCTCGGCAGGCTCCAGCCGCCGTCGGTGTGCTGCAACTCCGCGAGTTCGACGGCGATCCCCTGGGCGTCGTCGGTGGTCATCAGACCCTTCAATAGGCTATTGGCCCAGAGCAGCATCGCCTTGTGGTGCAGGTCCGGGGCCGGGGTCTTCTTCAGGTACGCCTTCAACTTCGCCACGCCGGCTTTCGCCGATTCGCCTTCGGAATACTTGTCCGGGGCGACGCCGACCGCCACGGCCGCGAGCACGGCGCCGTAGTAGTCGTCGTGTTCCAGCGGGGGCCAATCGCACTTGAGCCAGTTCCATTCGCCGGTCTTCTTCTGCACCGTCCACATGCGGTCGAGCGCGGCCTTCGTCTGCTCGTGCAATTTGCCGGTGGTGCGGGCGTCGGTGAAGGCGAGCGCCGCCGCGGTGGCGACAACGTACGCATCGCCCTGCGGTTTACCGCCTTTGCTCCAGCTCTTCACGTCGTCTTCGAGGAACGTCCGCACCTCTTTCCAGCCGACGTTCTTCGCGGGGAGCACCGGCCCCGCCATGAGGTGCGGCATGTTCGTATGGCAGGTGATGCACTGCCGGTCGCGCGTCCAATTCACGCCGACGCCGTCGAGGTACTCCCCGGCTTTCGCGGCCGACCACGTCTTGGCGATGGCTTCGTCGGCCTTCGTCGGCTTCGGTTGATCGTAATCGGGCTTCTCGGCCGCGAAGGATACTGCTGGGATAAAGAGGAGAAGGAAGAAGGAGCGCATTGTGGCACCGGGAGGCGAGGTATCTGAGACTGACAACTGACCGCTGATCGCTGATCGCTGATTTAATCCAAGACAGTTTTCAGCGATCAGCGATCAGTTTGGTGGTCTCGATCGTACCCTCTCGTCCCGGCAGGGGATACAGGCCGAAGAGGAAATAGGGTTCTTCTTCGAGACCCAACGACACGTAGGTTTTCTGGGCGCGTTCGTTGTCGCGCTCCACGTAGAGCCGCAAACCGATGACAGTGGGGTCGGCGAGGGCCATCGCTTTCACGTGATCGAAGAGTCGGCGGAAGACGCCGGCGCGGCGGAACTCGGGCCACACATAGACGCTTTGAATCCACCAGTACCAGCCGTTGCGCCAGTCGCTGTATTCGAACGTGACGAGCAGGTGGCCGACGATCCGCCCGTCCGTTTCGGCGACGGTGTAGAACCCTTTGTGGGCGTCGTTCAGCACGCGGTCGATCCCGAGGCTCAGCGTCGGACCGTCCAGTTTCTTGCGCTCGGTCTCCCACGCGAGGGCGCTGTTGCCGTCGATCAGCGCGGGCAGATCGGCGAGTTGGGCGGGGCGGATCGCGAGTTCCATCGTTGCTTCACCCGTCGGGGTCATTACAAAGGTGCCAACCCAACGGGAGTAATTTATGGACTTCACGCCGTTCATCCGCGACATCCCGGACTTCCCCAAACCGGGGATTCTGTTCAAAGACATCACTCCGCTGCTGGCCGATCCCGAGGCCTTCCAAGCGAGCATCGATGCGCTGACTTTGAAGTTTGCCCCGTCGCGGATCGACGCCATCGCCGCAGCGGAGGCGCGGGGGTTCCTGTTCGCCGCGCCGCTGGCCTTGGCCCTCAAGGTGCCCTTGGTGCCGCTGCGCAAGCCGGGCAAGTTGCCGTACCGGACCTACAGTTTGAAGTACGACCTCGAGTACGGCCAAGCGGAGTTGCACATGCACGTCGACGGCATCGCGGAAGGCGCCCGCGTGCTGATGGTCGACGACCTGCTGGCCACCGGCGGCACGATGGAAGCCGGCTGCAAGCTCGTCGAACAAGCCGGCGGCGTGATCGTCGCCTGCGCGTTCTTGGTCGAACTCGGCTTCCTGAACGGCCGGGACAAACTGGCAGGGCACGACGTGTTCAGCCTGTTGACTTACTGAACCCCGTACACCCGATAGTCCCCTTCTTCCCATAAGAATTCCAGCCCCTTGCTCGGCATTGGGCGGTCGCGCGGCACGACGATGCGCGTGATGCCGCGCGCCCGCAATTCTTCGCGGTCGTACCGGCCGGTGCGGGTGACCTCGGCGTTCCACTCCACGCGCCGGCGCCATTCAAGCACATCGACATCGCGGTACGGGATCGCTTTGAAGTCCGCGTACACCGGCACGCCGGCGCCCAAGCGGAAACGCTGGAAGTCGACCGGGATCACCCGGCCGTCGCCGCGCTGCGACGGCAGCGGTTTGAAATCGCTCGAGATCGCCCCGCGCCCCTCGGACAACTTCGGCACGGTGACCGGGATCAAGTACACATCGCCGGGCCGTCGAGTTTCGCGCACGCGGCGCATCAGCGGATCCTCGGCGGCATTCCCCGCGAAGCCCTGCCGGAGCAACATCAGCGACAAGCCCGCACCGGCGAGGCTCGCGATCCCGATTCGGCTCGTCCACCGCACCGCGGGCGAATCGATCCACCGGCCCGCGAGCAATACTCCCCGAGTCAGTACGATCGCCGTCGCCAACGGCAGCAAGACGACCGAACTGCGCCACGGGAAGAGCAGCGCCAACGCGTCGCTTTCCGTGACGATTTGCACCACGGTTAACACGGCCGAAATCCCGAACAACACCCCGAAGATCGGCGCCAGCCGGGTGCGGCCAACGAGGAACCACGTGACGCCCAAAAAGGCGATTTGCAATCCCGCGATGGCGTCGAACCAGCGCCGCGGCTGGCAGTGATGCGGGATGCGCTCGTGCGCCAGAATCCGGCTCGCTTCGGCAAACACCTCCGGGCTCGTCGGTCGGAAGTTCGCGGTAGCGTGGATCAACACCGGTAGCACCAAGACGAAGGCCCACCCCGCCACGGCCAACGCCCGGCCGCGTCGGCCATCGCGGATCAGCATTACGGCGAAGGTCAGTGTCAAGATGGACGCCGGCAGCAGATACGTCGCATGGCCGATACAGGCCGCGCCCAAACAGGTCGCAGCGACGAGCGGGCGTCCACGCAGAAATTGGTGGATGGCCGCGATCAAAAAAACGCCGAAGGCGGACGGTTGGAACACCGGGCCCAATACGTATTGCGCCGCGAGCCACCCTTGCAAATAACAGGGGTAGTCGGCGTCGAACAGGCGATACGACGCCCAACGCAGCGTCGCCGAGTGAATCAGCAGCAGCAGCGCCGAGAACGCCAACCGGCGCCCCGGCGTCGCCCGAGTTCCGGCGAGAAAATCGAACAGGCCGACGAGACTGGCGAAGTAAATGCCGAGGAGCAACGCGTAGTAGCCGTGGTAGGCGAACTCGCAACCGGCCCTCGCGGTGATCGCGACCAGCGCGTCGAACGCCGGCGTCGGGCTGGCGGTGTTCGCGAGCCAGTCGTCCCGGAGCGGACCGTCGTCGACGGCGGCGAGCCCGTGGAGGAAATACTGATTCTGATTCGAGTAGTAGAGCGGCGCCTGCGCGTAAGCGAGCCCGAAGAAGATGGCCCAGACGAAAAGCGGCGGGACCCGGGGAAGCTTCATCCCGAATGGAATAGCGACCGCTCCACCGGTTGGTAGGGGTCCGTCAGTGCTCCGCCGCCGCGGCGGGGGGACCGACCACGGCGTCGCTGGCGCGGTCGCGCGACGCCATCCCCGGTTGCGGGAATAAACCGCCGCCGAAGATTAGGAACGCCAGCGCGAGAATCGCGAAGCGCTCCGCGCGGGTCACGGGCAGCGGGGTCGAGCCCACGTGGCGACGACCCGTGAAAATCGCCCAATGCGCCCGCATCACGGCGATGCCGTTCAACCCGGAGACGGCGATGACGACCAACCCGATCGCGAGGTTCGATTGGATCGTCCCGTCGATCAGCAACTCCGCCGAGACGAAGCCGAGGGTCCCGGGGAAGCCGACGCAGGCGAGGCCCGTCATCAGGAAGGCGACCGCCAACACGGGCGAGCGCTGGTGCAGCCCGTGGTACGTCCGCAGCGAAAGCCGGCCGTGCCGCGCTTCCACCGCCCGCAGGACGACCGTCAGACCGCCGGCCGAGATCATCACCGAGAACCAAAGGGCCAGTGCCCCGGTCACGCTCAAGCGGGTGTGGACTTCCAGACCGACCAACACGAGCGACGAGAAACTCAAGAACAAATGGGCGAAGAAACGGCGCGTCTCGGTCTGCACAATGGCCATGCAACTCGAGTAGACGGCGGTCGCCAGCGACAGCAGCGTGACGGCGGAGAGCAGCCAAGCCGGGGCGACTGGCACCGCGAGCCGCACGGCGATGTAAACCCCGAGCATCGGCGTGACCATGAGCACCGCCGAGCTGAAGGAGCCGTTTTCGATCAGGTCGAGAATCCAAACGTGGGCCGGGAAGACCCCGGAGCGGATGAGCACCGCCAAGATCAACAGGATCGACCCGACTTCGGGCGCGCCGTTGGAGACGAGCGCCCAGCCGCCGATCAACAGCCCCGCGAACGGGACCATGTGGAGCGCGAACAGCCTTGCCGGCTTCCGCGCGTGCCGGAGATCGAAGAACGCCGGCACGCAGCAGGCCAAACTCAACCCGACCATTAGCCACGGCTCGAAACAGGCGAACGCGGCCAACCGGAGCGCGAGCGAGACGAGGTACCGCGCCGCGCCGAACGATTCCGCTTTCCAGTTCGAGGTCGTCATCGCCATCAACAAATGCAGCAGTGCGATCGCGGGGAGCAACGGCGCGCTCAATTCGTCCACGCGCAGCACCGGGCCCGTTCCGGTGCTCGCGCCGGTGTATTGCGCCAGCCAAGCGAAGAACGCCGCGGCGAACGCCAGTCCGCACACGGCCGCGCAGGCGCGGAGCGCGAGGAGTTTGTCGCGCAGGGTCGCGATCGGCGCCGCCGCGAGCAGCGGGATCGCCACGGCGATTTCGAGCCAAGGCCACAGTAACGGATTCACGAGGGGGCCTCCGACAATTCCGGCACCGGGGGAATCTCGGCGACGCGCACAATTTCGACCGGCTCCGCCGTCGGGCAAGGCCCGTTCAGCCGGAGCATCCATGCCGTTTCCCACCGCGTGAATCCGCGGAACACCGCGTTGAAGGGCCGGGCGACATAATCCGTCAGCAACGCATCGAGGTAGCCGCGCTCGATCGCGAAGCGGTAGAGGCCGAGTTGCCACGCCGAAGCCGGGCCGGCGTTTTCCCGGGGCAGCTTCCCACCAATGGCGTTCTCGACGGCTTTGTAATCGAGCAACAGGCTCGGCGCCCGGATGAACTGTAAAGTCCGCAGGCAGGCGTGCCCCAACAAGTGGATCAACGCGACGTACCGAAATCCGAGGCCGATCTCCGCGACGATGATCCCCACTTGCGTCAGCGACGCGAACGAGAGGACCGATTTGATGTCGGTCTGCACGCGGCCGACGATATAGCCGTAGACGGCCGTGGCCGACCCGAGCGTTACCGCGGCCACCGCGAGAACATCGGACTGATCGAACAGCGGGCTGACCCGCAGCAGCAAGAAGGCGCCGAGGTGGACCGAGAGCGCCCCGTAGAAGACGGCGCTCGACGGTGTCGGTCCTTCCATCGCCCGCGGTAGCCAGCCACTGAAGGGGAGTAGGGCTGATTTGCCCGCCGCCGCGATCAGCAGCAATCCGCCGATGATCGCCGCTTGGAAAGGCGTGAGGTGCGTGACTTCGTTCGGCCAGACCCCGTTCCCGACGAGCCGGTGGATGTCGCCGCCGCCCGTGATTTTGTGGGTCAAAATCGCGGCGAGCAACAAGGCCGCATCGGAGAAGCGATAGATGATCCAAACGCGGAAGCCGTTGCGGACGGGCGCCGGGCGGTCGTTGTAAAAACCGATGAGCAACACCGACGACAAGCCGACGAGTTCCCAACCGGCGAAGAGCGTTTCCACCGTCCCCGCGACCGCGGCCGTGATCATGCCGAGAACGAAGATGGAATAGAGCATGAAGAACCGCCGGTAGCCCGGCTCGCGGTGGATGTAGCGCTGGGCGAACGCGGCGATGGTCCCACACAGAACAAGCGCAAGGATGCAAAACGGGACCGACAACCGGTCGAACAGTAGCTCGATCTGGAAGTGGTAGTCCGGGGGAATGTGGACCCACTCGCCGAGGTCGATGAGGATTTCGTATTGGCCGGAGACCTGCATCCCGACGAAGATTCCGACGGCCGCCGTCAATCCGACGACCACGCCGAGCTGCAAGATGCGGTGGGTGAACCACTCGGCCGG
>JAYSYN010000312.1:0-9053 GCA_043727575.1 Fimbriiglobus sp. | reverse complement strand
CCGCCATTTACTGCCGCAAAGACAACGGCCCAGATACCGGCATCGCCAGCCAAAGTCGTTGGATCCGCATCCGTTCCGCTTGGCAATTCGCCAGGGGTAGCGGCGCGATACCGAAGCTCCACGCCAAGATTCCGACGATGACCTTTGCCGATGCCGACGAACCGACGGGTGCCATCACGCCGGAATCCGAAGCACTCTTGCTGCGGTACTTCCAAGTGAAACTTGACTCGCTCCAGTTCTGCGGACCGACGAACTTTCAGCGTCACTATTGGGAAGGCCTGGACTCGCTGCTGATGACATTCCCCGCCATCCAGTGGCTGGCACGAGTCTTCGCCCGAGGCAGTCTCGATTCGCTCAATGCGACGAAGTTGGCCCTCCGCTTGGTGGACGACAGCTTCGGTTACAACAAGCTCCTCAACGCCGGTCGGCAACCGTGGGCCATGCGTACTCTCGCCGACCGAGGTGAAGTGGCGAAGCTCATCGCATGGTATGCATGAACGCCTGAAAACATCATCTTATCTTCACACGGACGGGTTACATGCCGACTCAACCGCCATCGCTACTCGTGTGAGCCTCACGATGAATCGCGTCATTCTGTTGGTGGGTGTGGTCGTGATCATCGGTGGGGCGGTCGCTCTGTCGCGGTTGCAACCATCGGAAAAGACCCGAGCCGCTGGGTTGGGATAATCCGGAAGTCAAATGGACGATGGTGTTTCTCCACAAGCCGATGTGGACGGACAAGGATTTGGAAAAGAGAGGCTGGGCGAATTTCGAGAAGACGCTCGAAGGCCGCAAGTACACCGTCTTCTGCGGCCACGTCCACCGGTATCAGAAGTACGTTCGCAACGGCATGAACTATTACCAACTCGCCACGACGGGTGGTGGCAGTCGCCTCCGGGGTGTGCAGTACGGCGAATTCGATCACATTTCGTGGATCACCATGAAGCGAGATGGCCCGCGCATCACCAACATCATGCTCGATGGCATCCTTCCCGAGAACCTCGAGGTGCTGGTGCTCGTACAGCTGGGCACTTCGGTCGGGGAATGCAAACCGGACTGACGCATGATCCTGTATTGACCCCGGAACAACTTGCCCGTCTCACGATCTCTTCCGAAATGGAACCCTTCGACGGCGACGCACGCCTCTTCCGCCTCGGTGTTGAGGCACGCCGCCTCGGCTTGGCCTACGAATACGACCCGTTTTTCTCCCTCTCTATCGCCCGTGTCGATCCGCTCCCGCACCAACTGGAAGCTGTCTACGACTACTTCCTGCGCCTGCCTCGGATCCGCTTCCTTCTGGCCGATGACCCGGGCGCCGGCAAGACCATCATGGCGGGACTCCTGATTGTAGAGCTGAAGGCCCGAGGATTGATTCGCCGCATCCTGATTGTGACCTCGGCTAACCTGACGTTTCAGTGGCAGCGGGAGTTGGCCGACAAGTTCCGCGAGAAGTTCGACATCATCCGGGGCGATGTGCTGAGGGCCAACTACGGACAGAACCCCTGGCAAGTGAGGCCGGGCAAGCAAGTCCTCCGCTGGCGTGGGACGGTGCCTCCGCAGAAGTGGATGAACTTCTATACGAAGGTGCTGACTCGCTTCGCCTCGTCGCCGGAACTAAAGCTCGAAGTTTCAATCGAGATTCCCATCGATCAGGAGCGGGCTCAGTCCAAGGCGGACGAGACAAAATCCGGCCTCAAGGAACTGGGATTAGATGAAACCTCTCCGTTTCGAGAGAGGCAGTTGGGGTCACGAGAGGAACACTCCGGTTTCGGGTCGCCGGAGTCGGGTTTGGGCGAAAAACTCTCGGACTCTCTGGTTAACAGACCCCTCGGAGATACCGACCCGTTTCCTTTCGGACCCCGAGAAAAGGTACGGATAGACGACCTGCGGTTCACGTGAAGGAGTGAATAATACGAGTACGAACTCGTCGCGATTCGCACTCGTATTATTCACAAAGGGCGGTCGCTCGTTCACGCCGCCCCTTTGATTCAACTGGCATCTCGTCTGGACGATTACGGTTTCTTACCACCGCCACCGCCGCCACCGCCACCGCCGCCACCGCCGCCACCGCCGCCACCGCCACCGCTAGCCACGACCGTCACGCTCGTTTGGCCTTTCAGACTTCCATTCGCGATGTCCTGCACGCCGATCGTTTGCGTGCCGGTCGAGGTGAAGGTGACCGAGAACACATGCGAACCGGCGTCCGCGGCCGTGAACGTATAGTCCACCGGGACACCGTTCGGGCCGGTGAAGTGGACCCTCCCGACGTAGTTGGTGATCGGGTTGCCGAAGGCGTCCACCGGCGACACGGTGATCTGGAACGCCACCCCCGCCGTCGCATTCGACGGCACGCGGAAGGCGAACCCGGTCATCGCCGCCGGGTTGATGATGATGTCCCGCTGGAAGTAAGTCACTGCGGCGTTCACGGTGTCGGTCGCCGTGAAGGTTTGCCCGCGCGACGACTTGAACGTCACGGCGAAGGTATGCATGCCCGCGTCGGCAGCCGTGAAGGTGTAGGTCGGCAGCATCGCGACAAGGGTGTCGCTGCTGCTGAACGCCAATGTCCCGCGATAGCTGGTCGCCGCGTTGCCGTAGGCGTCGCGGGCCGTGATCGTGACGTTCTGCGTCACGCCGGCCGTGGTCCCCACGAGTGGCGTGACGGCGATGCTGGTCGCCGCGCCCGGCGTCACGACGATGCCCGTCTGGGTCAGCGTCATGGCCGCGTTCGCCGTATCCGCGACGGTGATGCTCTGCGTCCCGGCTCGCGTCAGGGCCAAGGTGAACGCGTGGACGCCAGCGTCGGCCGCGGTGAACGTATAGAACCCGCTCACCGTCGGGTCGGTGCTGCTGATCCGCATCGTCCCGGCGTACACCGTCGAGACGTTGCCGAAGGCGTCGTACACCGTCACCCGCATCGTCTGGATCGTCCCGGCGACGGCGTTGACGATCGGCGTCACGGTGAAGCGCACGTCCTGCCCCGGCGTCACCAGCACCGTCTCCGTGGCCGTGAAGGTGGAAGCCGCGTCCACCACCGTGATAGTCTGGTTGCCCAGCGTCCGCAGCGTGATGGTCAGGAACCCGACCCCGTTGATGATCGCCCCGTTCGCCGGCATCGTCGCCAGGGCGTCGCTGGTCGTCAGGTGGGCCGTTCCGCTGAAGGTCGTGGCGATGTTGCCGAAGGCATCGCGGGCGTAGACCGCGACCACCGAGGGCGAGTTGATGAATCCGCCGCCTCCGGACAGGCTCAGCCCGACCGCGGCACCGGGGGTGACGGCGATGCCGAGCGTGTTACCGCTGGTGTTCGGATTCAGAGTGTCGGTCGCGGTCACCGTCTGGGTGCCGGAGGTCCGCAGGGTGACGGCGAACGAATGCACGCCCGCGTCGGCTGCGGTGAACGTGTAATTCGCGGGCAGCCCGGCTTGCACGTCCGTGCTGGTGAAGTGGACCGTGTTGACGGCCAACGGGGCCAAGTTGTTGAAGGCGTCGAGGGCCGTCACCGTAACGACCGTCGTCGAATCGCCCGCGATTGCGGTGGCCGGTCCCGTGACCCGGAACTTGGCCGCCGCCGCCGGGGTGACCGTGACCGTGGTGCTGGCCGTCGGCAGGAACGGCGACGTGGCGAACAACGGTTGCACACCGGCGGTGAGCAGGGTGCCGCCATTGGCGACCGTGTGAACGCCGGCGTCCGCAGCGGTGAAGGTGTAGGAGACTGCCACGGCCGGATTCAGCGGGTTGGTGAACCCCACCGTGCCCAAGAAGTTGATTGCGACGTTGCCGTTGGCGTCCAGGGCCGTGACCGTGACGGCGAACGGCTGGCCCGCGACGGCGGTCGCCGGGGCGCTGAGGCTCAGGTGGCTCGCGCTGCCGACGAGGGTCTGGTCGTTCTTGGCGTTGGTCATGGTGGTGGCGACGGTGCCGAAGCCGGTGGCGACTGCGTCCATCGAGCCGTCGCCGTTGAAATCGCCGAGAGCCAGGTAATTGCCGTTGAACCCGGCGTTGCTCTGGATGCCGTAGAACGAGCCGTCGCCGCGGCCGAGTTCGACCTGTCCGTTCGCCTCGATGAGGTCGAGGTGGCCGTCGCCGTTGAAGTCGGCGGATTCGACCTCGGCCGAGCCGCCGTTGGGCATGCTGTAGCTGTGCGGGGCCTGAAAAGTGCCGTCGCCGTTGCCGAAGCTGATGTTGAACTGGTTGCTGATGTAAGAGTTCAGCACCACCACATCCGGGTTGCCGTCCTCGTTGTAGTCGCCGACGACTTCCCGAAACGGGGCCGAGCCGGCGTAATACTGGCGGCTGGACTGGAAGGTGCCGTCGCCGTTGCCCAGGAGTGTGGCGATGCCGCCCACACTCGACTGGTTGGCCGAGATCAAGTCGAGTTTGCCATCGTGGTTCAGATCGACGACGGTCACGTCTTGCGCGCCGGGGCCGGCCGAGTACGACTGCGCCGGCAGGAAAGTACCATCGCCGTTATTTTTCAGCACGAACAGCGTGCCGCCGTAGCCCGTCGAGGCGCCGACGAGGTCATCGGCACCGTCCCCGTTGAGATCCCCTTTGGCGAGCCGGTTCACGTAGGCGCCGGTTGCGTAGGATACCCTCGGCTGGAAAGTGCCGTTGCCGTTGCCCATCAGGATGTCGATGGAGTTGCCGCCGATCGAGTTCGCGGCCAAGTCGAGCTTGCCGTCGTGATTGAAGTCGCCGGTTACCATCGCCCACGATCCTGCGGTCGTCGCGGTCACCACGACCGGCTGGAAGGTTCCGTTCCCGTTGCCGAGTGCCACGCTGATGGTGTTGTTGAGATTGGACACGGCGATGTCTTGCCGGCCATCGCCGTTGAAGTCGCCGACGACGACCGCACCTTCCGAAGCGCCGGCCGGGACACCCACCGGAGCGAGGAAGCTCGGCAGTGTGCGGCCTTCGAGATCCTCGAACCGGGGCCGGAAGGACAGCCGGCTTCGGGATGTCGCGGTTCGGGCGGCCCGTCGGGCCGCGCGGGATGGCCGCCGAACAAGACTGCGCATCCAAGAGATGAACATCGAAAACCTCCGTTGAATCGAATCGGGCGAAGCGGAAGATAGGCCGAGATGCCTGTCGCTACTCCGATCAACGGGCGGGAAGGGATGGGACAAAGAATTGCGGATTTCCCGAATTCCGGATTGTTTTGTCCTATCGGCCCACGGATCGCGATTAATACGGCGTAGCGACTCCGCGAAGCGAAATCGCGAGAGGTCGTCTTCACAGTTCTTAGTTTCATCAGGAGATTCTCATGGTTCGTTCACTCCGCAATAGCAGCTCCGACCTGAACGTGTTGCAGTTGGAGGATCGCACGGTTCCGGCCGGGTTCATCCTCTCCGCAGCGCAGCCCGGAGACGACGGCATCGTGCGTATCCTCGACGGCACCACGGGTGTGGAGAAATCGCAGATCGTCGCGTTCTCGGGGTACCGAGGGGGCTTCTCGGCCGCCGCCAGCGGCGACCGGAACCGCGATGGCTTCCCCGACCGCATCGTGGTCGGCACCACCCACATAGGCACCGCACCGCACGTGAAAGTCTTCGACGGTGCCACCGGGGCTCTGCTGCAAAGCTTCTTCGCCTACGATCCCGGGTTTCTCGGCGGCGTGAACGTCGCATTCGCCGATATCGACGGCGACGGAAAGGACGATGTGATCACGGGGGCCGCCGCCGGGGCCAGCCCGCACGTCAAAGTCTTCGACGGAGTCACGGGGAATACCGTCCGCAGCTTTCTCGCGTTCGATTCCGGTTTCCGGGGAGGAGTGAACGTCGGCGGCGGCGATCTCAACGGCGATGGCCGGGACGACATCCTCGTCGGCGCCGCCGCGGGGGCCGCCCCGCACGTGAAGGCGTTCGATGGAAAAACGGAGGCCTTGCTCCAGAGTTTCCTCGCGTTCGACGGCGCATTCGTCGGCGGCGTCCGCGTTGGCGGCGGGGATCTCGATCACGACGGACACGACGACATTATCGTCGGCGCGGGCCCCGGGGCCGGCTCGCACGTCAAAGTATTTCGCGGCAACGACCTCGCACTGCTGAGCAGCAAAATCATCTTCGAAGACGCTTACCACGACGGCGTCCAAGTTCAGGTGAACGACGTGAGCGGACACGGGTTGGACGACCTCGTCGTCGAGCGGAACTCGGGGACCGTGCGGTTCCGGGCGTTCGACGACAACGGCGTCGATGGCCCCGCCCACGACATCAACGACGATAACGGCATCGACGCACTCGGACACGACTCCGGCCGGAGTGGAAAAGGGCGGTGAGCCCGGACTCCGCGGCCGATTCCCAGTCTCGAATCGGCCGCGAACTATAATGGAGGGTGATACTTCTTCAAGTACTCATCCCCGAGTCGCCCGCTTTGCCGGAAGAACGTGATTTTCGAGATCTCATTGTCCGCGTCCGGAATCGCGATCCGGAGGCGGCCGAAGAATTGGTGCGCCGCTACGAGAGCGCGATACGCCGGGTGATCCGAATCCGGATGCGCGATGCGGGGATGCGCCGGCTCCTCGACTCCACCGACATCTGCCAATCGGTGATGGCCAGCTTCTTCGTCCGCACGGCGCTGGGGCAATACGAGGTCGATACGCCCGCGCAATTGCTCAACCTGCTGACGGCCATCGCCCGCAACAAGCTGGCGAACCAAGCGAACCGGCTGCGGGCGAAGCGGCGCGACATTCGGCGAGACGCGGCCGCGGGGGACCACGCGCCCCGCGTGCCGGACGAAGCCTCGGACCCGAGCGAACAAGCCTCCGCGCGGGAACTGTTGCATAAAGTTCGTGATCGCCTCGATCCCGAAGAGCGCTACTTGGCAGAACAGCGGGGGCTGGGCCGGGCTTGGCAAGTGCCGAAGCGGTCATTCATCTCCTCAATGAACGCCGTGAATTCGGGATGGTCGTAGATGGTGCTCTTGATGGCCGACTTCTCGACGGCGAGATCGACGTAGCCGGGTCGAGCATCGCGGAACAGCGTCTCGCGGAGCTTCGGGCAAATGGCCCAATAACTTTCGAGAGCGTCGATATCGCGGACGGGAATGCCGCCGAGCAGGTGCCCGGCGATGTCCTGCACATCTTCCGGCGTCTGGCTGTCGATGTAACGCGGCAAGTTCAGGTTGAAGTCGTTCTTCTCGATCTCGTCGATGCCCACCATCCGCGAAAAACGCGGCACGTCGATCTGCCGGAGGAAGACGTCCACGATGCGGTGGATGTCTTGGTCGCGGAGTCGGTTCTTGGGGCCGTCCTTGATGAACCCGCCGCTGGCGTCGATGAGGAAGATACCTTTGCGGGTGTGGGCGTGCTCCTTGTCGATGACGACGATGCAGGCCGGAATGCCGGTGCCGTAGAAGAGGTTCGCGGGCAGGCCGATGATCCCCTTGATGTAGCCCTTGAGGATCAAATTCTTCCGGATCTCGGCTTCGGCGTTCCCCCGGAACAACACCCCATGCGGGAGGATGCAGACGCCTTTTCCGGTCGTCTTCACCGAGCGTACGATGTGCAAAAGATAGGCGAAGTCTCCCTGTTTGCCCGGCGGGACGCCGAAGCTCTGGAAACGGCCGAAAGTATCTTTGTGCGGGTCGAGGCCGGTGCTCCAACGCTTGTCGGAGAATGGCGGATTGGCGACGACGTAGTCGAACGTCTTGAGTGCCTCGCCATCCTTGAACTTCGGATCGGTAAGGGTGTTGCCTTGGTAGATCAGCGCTTCCGGGTTGTTGTGCAGGATCATGTTCATGCGCGCCAAGCCGCTCGTCGCCGCGTCCTTCTCTTGTCCATAGAGCGTCAGTTTCGTCGGCGCCTCGTCGGCCAGTTTCAGCAGCAGCGACCCGGAACCGCACGTCGGATCGTAAGCGGTCGTGCTCGGGGATGTCTTAGCAGTGCGGATGCCGAGGATCTGGGCGATGACCCGACTGACCTCGGCGGGCGTGTAGAACTGCCCTTTGCTCTTGCCACTCTCGGTGGCGAAATGGCGCATCAGGTATTCGTAGGCATCGCCGAGGATGTCGTCGCCGTCGGCCCGGTTCTTGGAAAAGTCGAGGGCCGGATTCTCGAAGATGGCAATGAGGTTGGTGAGGCGCTCGACCATCTCTTTGCCGGTGCCGAGCTTGGTGGCATCGTTGAAATCCGGCATGTCCGAGAGCTTGTTGGCAGTCGCCAGCGGCGCGATGATGTGTTTGTTGATCCGGTCGCCGATGTCCGGCTTGCCCTTGAGAGCGACCATATCTTTGAAGCTGGCGCCGGAGGGAATTTGAATCGGTGCGAAGGTCTGGCCGGCGTACTTATCGCTGACGTACTTGACGAAGAGCAGCACGAGGACGTAATCCTTGTACTGGCTGGCGTCCATTCCGCCGCGAAGTTCGTCGCAGCTCGACCAGAGCGAGGAATAGAGTTCGGACTTCTTCAGGGCCATCGGGGGCAATTCTCAAGCTACTGGTAGCGGACCTAGGGGGAGGGTAATCACTAGCGTGTAACCGTGCAATCGCGAAATCAAGATTTACGGATCAGGCCCGTATTGCGGACGCGTGTGAAGCGTGCGACGCTCAGGCGGCCTACACGGTCAGTGCAGCCGCCGAAAACACAAGTGGTCTGAAATTGCCCTAAGTCGCCGAAGCAGGAAAAATCGCCGAGGTGAATCCTGCTCTACCGAGTCAAAAAGTTGACGCAGCCCTTTTCCCGAGCCAACGGGCTGCGGTTCTACCGAGTACTTCCGCCGCAAGTTGCAAACAAGCAACTAAGTCAATCTGGAAGCCGGAATATCTGCTTCTACGAAGGTCGTGGGCTTGCATGACATCGATAGGAGGAAAAAGATGCACCGCTAGGGCAGGATTTGAGTGGCTGTCAACCTTCTAAAACTTCACGTTTTCGCCCGTTTACTCCGGAAATCAACCAACTCTACAAGATTTGTTAACCTACAAATCCATACCACCCTCACTCTGCGGCGATAGCTTGGCGTCAGGCCGCACATCGGCCGGCGGAGTCAGCCGTAAGTGATCGATTGCAAGGAGTTGTGGTAGTTGGCCCAGTGGACGGTGCGTGAGTGTAGGAGCTGCGGATGCGT
>JAYSYN010000311.1:0-9059 GCA_043727575.1 Fimbriiglobus sp. | reverse complement strand
TACTTTTCGCGGAGCGAAAAGCGACTTTCTCCGCCCGGCTCGGATCGGTTTCGCAAGTCCAGGGCGCGGATTTCGAGTTTACCGATCGCCTTCGGCGGTAAGGCACCATTGTCAAATCCAGCGTTTGGGTCTTGAGTCCAGCGTTTTGGCGTTGAGTCTACGCAAGGGTGTGCGACTTCTCGCTGGACTCAAGATTTGAGCCACGCCCGGGGAGGGGGAACATCCGATACGATGCCTCGAAATCCGCTCCGAGCGCGGACCCGAGTGCTTCCGCATATATTGGCTATCCGTCCGTGCCGCCCGGCCCCCACTCCCGTTTTTGCACCTATGACACCACGCGAAGCCCATTTGCTCTCCCCGTACCGGCCGCCGACGTCGTATCCGGTGAGCTTGAACGCCGAAGAAGCGACCTCGTGGCTCAACGGCTACATCGCGCTCTGGCACCCGGCGGCGCTCGCGGGGCTGGATCGACCGCCGCAAGCGTCGAGCACCTACGACCACGATCAACCCAAAGATGGCTACCTCTATACGGTGCCGGGCGGCCCGCATTTGTACCAACCGGACGACTGGGCCGACCGCTTAAAGGAAGCGAATGCCGCCAGTTTCCGCGCGACCATCGACCCCGTCGAAACCGCGACGGCATGCCTCGAGTCGTGCCGGGTACTCGGGGCGACGGAAGAATTGCTCGCCGTCCCCGCCGAGACGGCGCTGCTGTTCCAATCGCTCGGCTTCGGCTACCTGCTGATCGAGTCGCTGTTCGACGCGATGGATCACGAGCACCTGCTCGACGGCCCCGGTTTTTGGGCCGATGTGCAAGCCGCCGTCGAAGCCGCGAAACGCCCCGACCACCGCGTGGCCGTGTTGGAGCAGTTGAAAGCCGCCGGGGAGAAACTGAGCGCCGCGCGGCAAGTGTTGAACACGAACGAACTCCGGTTGATCGACATCGCGCTGCCGAGCCGGGACTCGCTCGGGGCCGCGTGGCCCGCATCGTTGGTGGCCGGATTGCCGCTGACGGTGCTGGCCTCGGGTCAACTGTTGGAAGAACTCGCGGCGCACCAGCCGCAACGCTTCGGCGAGTTGAAGGCCAAGTTCCTCCCGGATTTACCCGGCGCCGTGGACATCGCCTGCGGGGCTTTCGCCGAGCGCGAAGATGCGCTGCTGCCCGTCGAGAGCCAGTTCTGGAACTTCCGGCGCGCCCGGGCGACCGTCCGCAAATTGTTCGCTGTCGAAACCGCCGTCTACGCGCGCCGGCGCTCGGCGTTGCATCCGCACCTCCCAGGTTGGTTGCAGTCCGCCGGATACGCCAACGCCGTCGTCGTGTCGTTCGACGGAGCGCTCACCCCGACTCGCAACGCGGTCGTCGTGAATTGGCCCGCGCCCGATGGCAAGTCGATGGAGTCGTTCGGCCGCGAGCCGCACAGCGCGTCCGACCCGCTGACGTTCTTCAACCTCGTCTACCACCTGCACCAAGCGTTCACGCAAGATTCGACGCCGACGCTCGCCTTCAAACACACCGGCGACGCCCCGGCCCCCGGCTACGCCCAACTTTTGGGCCTCGCCGAACTGGGCGACGTCGTCGGCCAATGGACCGGCCTCGCGAAGTTGCTGAGCGACCAAAAGTACGGCGACTACCTCGGCAGCACCGGCGCCGACGACTACTTCTCCGACTACCTCGACGACCGCGTGACGAACCTCCACCGGCCCGACGCCGTCAGCGGATTCGCGGTCCATCACCGCCTGCGCCGCCGGCTCGATTCGGCCTTCGCCTTGGCCGGGTTGCACCGCATGCTGACGGCGCCGAGCGAACACGATCTGGAACTGGTCGCGCGGTTGGAAGCACTCGAAGACGAGATCGAAACGCGCGGAGCGGATGTCGCGAATCATCCGGAGACGACGCGCGAAATCGAAGACGCCATCGCCGCGCGGCTCGCGGAGCGCATCCTCGCGCGATCCGCCGACGGTCAACCCGGCTTGCTCGTATTGAACCCGTGCAACTTCACCCGCCGCGTCGCGTTGGAACTCGAGAATTTCCCGGGGCCGATCCCGGTCGTCGATCCGGTGAAGGCCGCGGAGTTCAGTGGCACTACGGCGAAGCTCGTCGTCGAAGTGCCGAGCCTCGGCTTCGCCTGGGTGCCCCGCAAAGCCCCCGCCGGAACCCCGGCGCCGAAGGCGCGCATCAAACTGGCCGAGGGCACGGCCGTGCGGAACGAGTTCCTCGAAGCCGATTTCGACCCGCAGACGGGCTCCGTGCGGGCCGTGCGCGACGGGCGCACGCGCATCAACCGCCTCGGCATGCAGCTCGTCTTCAACCCCGGCAGCAAGACGCGGGCACGGCACATCGCCGTCACCCACGCCGGGACGGCGCTGGGCGAAGTCACCTGCGAAGGCGACATCCTCGACGAACACGATGTCGTGCTGGCGACCTTCCGCCAACGGTTGCGGGCTTGGGTCGGCCGGCCGGCGCTGGAACTACGGATCGAAATCGACCCGGTGCACGCGCCGACGGGTTACCCCTGGCACTCGTACTACGGTGCCAGATTCGCCTGGAGGGACGAGCGCGCGGCGGTCTACCGGGGCGTCAACGGCCAAAACTTCCCTTCGACCTACACGCGGCCCTGCTCGCCGGACTATCTCGAACTGCGCATCGGCGGCGAACGGAGTTTCGTCTTCACGGGCGGAATGCCATTCATCCAAAAGCAGAGCAAGCGGATGGCCGACGTGGTCCTGATCCCCGAAGGCGAGACCGGCCGCACATTCGATTTGCTGCTGGCGCTCGACCGCGAGTTGCCGATGCAAACCGCCGCCGGGTGGGTCGCGCCGACGCCGGTGGTACTCACGGAAAAAGGCCCGCCGCCGGGGGGCGCGTCGGGCTGGTTGGGGCACGTCGATTTGCCGAGCTTGCTGATGACCTCCCTGCGGCCGGTGCCGCCGAGCGAAGGCAAGGGCCGGGCCGTGGCCATGCGGTTGACCGAGACGGCCGGCTTCGCCGGGGCCGCCGCGATCCAATTCGCCCGCGACCCGGCGGACGCGACCGTCTTCGACAACGAAGGCAACTCCGGGGCGACACTCGAACCCCGCGCGGGGGAAATCCCGCTCGAGTTCAGCGCGAACGAAACCCTCCGCGTCCGCGCGGAATGGGAGTGACGGCCCGACCTGTTCTTGGGGAAAACGATTCCAGCGCAATACCACCCACCCAACCGTGGAACCGTTTCCAAACGCTGGACAAACCATGCGCGGCATAGACTTGCGTCGAATTATCGACAGGTCGATCCTCTCAAACAAGCGAGCCGGCCGCATGAGGGGTCACTGGAAAATCTTTGGGGAACTCGGCGTCCTATTGGATACGGACAGGCGGCGGATATCTCGATATTGGAACCAATCGGATGTTCGCAAATCGAGCGGGATTGTCTTGACACCGCCCAATATTCCGTCGAATCTGTCGTAACACTCCCCGGCCCCAACGCCGGGAAATCCCTGTTAGGCGGCGAAGGGCGCACCGGTGGCAACGCTGTCGACAGTCGGAGCGCTGGTCCGCGTCACCCCGTGGGACGACCTCCAGTACCGGCTTGGCCCGGATACCGCCTGCGAGTTCGTCGCCGACCGGACGCCGTTCGTGTTCCGGGTCGAGGGCTGGCTCGATGACGGGCACATCCGGTACGGGCTGCACGGGCCGGTCGTGGATGGGCCGGAGCGCTACCGCGGCTTGGTGTGCTCGATCCTCACCCGCGCGGACGGGAGCGACTGGCGGGTCGAGTCGTCCAGCTCGGCCGCCTTCAAGGTCGGGCCTGGGGCCGTCGCCCGGGGCCACCGATACGACTTCCGGCACCCCGAGGGCACGACCCTGGCAGGGTATCCGTGGGTGTCGAGGTTCGGGGAGGTCGAGGTGGTTGGCAGCGTCCCGGCCGCCGAGCCAGTTGCGGCAGCAGACGACGAGGGCATATCGGCTTCCGGCGAGTCATAGCTCACTCGGCCCCCGCCGCTGTTGAGTTGGGTCGTTCGGCGGCGGAGGGCCTACGGGTGTTCGATAGCTACTACCGTCGCCGGTTCGCCGAGTTGGGCGAGCCGCTGACCGACTCCGACGGTCTGGGCGATGCGGCGGTCGCGGCGGCGCTGGCGGGGCGGCGGTTGCTCGTCCCGGCCGCGCTGTCGAGCTACTACGCGGTCGCCGGGCGGCACTGGATCAACCGCCAGCACAACCGGCTGTACCCGGCCGGCGAGTTGGTGTGGGAAGGGGACCGGCTGGTGTTCATGGAAGAGAACCAGTGCGTCGCTTTCTGGGCCGTCGCCGGGTCGGACGCCGAGGCGCCCGACCCGGTGGTCTGGCAAGCCCCGAACACCGAGCCGCTGAGCTGGTTCACCGAGCCGTACCGGGTCAGTCAGTTCCTGATGGCCATGTGGCGGTGGCAGCTCACCGGCGAGCAGGAGGCCGCAGACGCCCCAGCGGACCCGCCCGGGGCGGCGGGCCCCTGAGCTGGGTCGATTCGGCGGCGGCGGTGGGAACTCCGGGTAGTGGCAATTTTGGAGGGTCGTTCGATGCGGAGATGGCTCATGCTGATCTGTGCGACATAGGGAATCTAGGTGTTGTCGCCAGTCGTGCGAGCGGATGAAGCTCACGATTTGGCCGAAGCCCGCGGCGGTGTCTCGACCTCGGCGAAGACCGCGTTGGCTCACTCCGTCCCGAAAATGCTCACCACGAAGGGCTCGCTGCGGATATCGACTTTGGGAACGAGCTTCCAATGTCCCATCGCGAAGGGATCGCGGTGGTCCAAAATCCAATCGGAGGGCTTTTCGCTGGCCGCGGAGTAGCAATACGTGATGCGGTGATCGCCGAGCGACTTGAAATCGCAATGCAGAAGTGCGGGTAGAATCACATCGGTGCCCCAAGCCCGATGCGGATTGAAAGATCCGGAGGGTGGCACTTTGTGCAGATCCTCATCCGCGAGGGAATTGAAGGTCGCGCAAAAAGGTGACGTCTCCAATTTCAATGCCTTCCCATCCGGGCCGATGACTTCGAAGTGGCAGCGCGGGTAGCGACCTTTGGACGATCCGTCGAGTTCCCCTACGAGGTAGATGTCCGCATCGGTTCGGTTGATCAATTCCACCATCAACGTCGGTATCTCGCCCCGCTTGCAAATCGTTTGCCCGCTGATTCTGCACGAGACCGGGGGCGACGGTACTCCCGTCGGATCGACGTCGCCATCTCGAGGTGGAGCGGGCAGCTCGTTACACCCCAACGAGACCAGCACGGTCAGTCCGATCCAACACAATAATTTCCGCATCGTCGATCTCCGTGTCGATTCCAACGTGGAATCATGACGATTCCGATTCAATTATCTATCCGTCCTCCAATTCAAGCCGCCGCATCGGCAAATGGCCGTAGGCGTTGTTCCGAACAAGTCCGTTCGTAGGTCGCTTCCAATTCCACCGGTAGGCACAATCCGCCGCGCAACCAGAGGGGCAACGTCGGGAGGTCGAGTCCGATCGCCAACGGCGAGTGCCAAACGTCGAGATTCCCCGCGCCGTCCCGTTCGACCGGACGGTAGGCCGACGCCGACAGGGCCTCCCGGGTTCCGTGGTCGATGCTGCCCAAGCGCGCCAAGAGTTCGCCGTGGAGGTCCGCGCTCCGCTCGGTGACCACGTCGACTATGACCAAGCCGACGCCCGCTTGCAAATAGGCGGCGCACTTGGAAACGAAGGCGTCGCGCGAAGCCGGGCGATCCTTGTTGGCGGGGCTGACCAACTCGATCGCCCCGGCCAAGGTCGGTCCGCCGGACCGACTGAAAATACCGACTTCGACGACCGGACCGGAGAATTCGACCGTCAAGCTGGAATCCGGCGGGGGCGGGTTCCAATTCAGATCCGGGGTTATCGAATGCGGCTCTTCGAATGCGGCTACGTCGATCTCAATACCGAATTGTACGTTCGCCTCGGCGAAGTAGCCCGCGGCAGAAGCGAGTTCAATTGCGAAGAAAGATAGGTCGCCCAAGAATTGTGGAACGAATGCCAATGGCGGCGTTCGCTGAGGGGTGGTCGGAAATGATCGAGCAAAGGCATGGCGAACTCGGGTGAAATCCCGGAACGGTGCGAGTCGTTCGTTCATTTTACGAAACCGGCCCCAGGGTATGACCCCGGGGCCGGTTCGCGTTGTTGCGTCACCTCGGATCCTAATGATTCAGCATGAACTCGGTCGTATTCATCAGGGCCCAAAAGACGTCTTGGTAGAAGGCGGCGTCGGTGGCGGGGACGCCGACGATGGCTTCGCCCGGGAGTTTCGGAGCCGGCTTACCGGCGGGTGGTTTGACGGCGACCGGGGGCTTGACCGGGGTCGCCGCGGGCGGCTTGGTCGTCGGCCCGGTCGGCGGGGTCGTGCCGGTCTTCGGCGGTTCGTCCCGTTTGGGCACGACGATCCCGTCTTGGACATCGATGAGCGCGGCGAGTTCTTTCGGCGTGGCGTGGCGGCTCACGGTGGTGAGGAACAAGTCGTCGATCACGGCGGAGCTGAAGGCTTTGCCTTGCAACTTCTTGTGTTTGGCCATGATGCTTTCGACGACGTTGCTGCCCTTCTTCATGATCGCGGTATTGAGTTCGGCGCCGTTCATCATGAGCAGGGCTTGGACGACGGTCCCGTTGAAGGTGAGTTCGTTGCCTTCGTCGTCGCCGAAGTTCCGCACCAGTTTTTCGAGCCAGTTTTCGCGATTGCGGCCGCGGACTTTCTTATCGACGACTTCTTCGTCGGACTTGGTCGCTTGGCTGAGCGACGTGTGGAGGACTTCCGGCGAGAGTGCCTTCAACGGCATCCGGGCGAAGTACGGGTTGTACTTGTCGTCGGCGTAGTCTTTGTTCGCGACATGGCTCAGGCCGTAGACGTCGCTGTTGCACATCGCTTCCAAGAGGGCTTTGCTGTCGTAGCCGTACTGTTTGAAGTCGCCGGCGAGCTTCTCGAGGAGTTCGGGGTGGACGACTTCGTTGTGGCTGCCGAAGTCGTCGATGGTCGGTTCTTTGTTCAAGCCGCGGCCGAAGAGGTGGCCCCACATCCGGTTGACGTAGGCCTTGCCGAAGTTGTCGTGCTGGACGACGTATTCGGACAGCAGCTGGCGCCGGGTCTTGCCGGCCATGTCCGCGGGGAGTTTGCGGGTCGACGTTTCGCCCTTCTCGGCTTGGGCATAATCCTTGAGGAAGGTCGGCTTCGTCGACATCAACTTGCCGTCGCGGCGCTCGAAGAAGACGCGGCCTTCTTTATTCACGACGTCTTCGTCGCTGAGGGTCACTTGGGCGAAGGCCATCATGTTGTTGTTGCCGGCGCCGGGGCGCGGCGTGGGGTTCGCGTTGCGGCGGGTCTGGCGGAAGTAGGCGTTCACGCCCCAGAAGTCGCCTTGGACCCATTCTTTGTTGAACGGGTGATCGTGGCACTGGGTACACTGCGTTTGCAGGCCGGTGAACAGCCGCGTGATCCGCGAGGTGATCGGCACGGCGTCCATGAAGCCGGGGTCGGTGCCCAGCGTCGGCTTCTCGCCGAGGTGGTGCAGCACGAAGTTCACGGCCCCGTTCTTGTTCGTCGCACCGTCCGCGGCGATGAGCAGTTTGACCAACTCGTCGTGCGGGATGTTCGATTCGAACTTGTTCGCGAGCCACGATTGCATCTGTTCGCGGTAAGTCACGTGGGTCGTCCGGGACATCAGCCAGATGGTCCACATGGTCGCCCAATGTTCCGAGTACTGCTCGGTGTACGGTTTCGCGCCGGGGTCGATGGGCGACGCTTTGCCCGCGACCGGCCGGTAGACGATCTCTTCGCCCTTCTCGTTTTTGGCGCCGTAGAGCAGGCGGCGGACGAGCTTGGCGCGTTTGGTCGCGGATCGGTCTGCTTCGAAATCGAGGACTTCGGCGACCGTCGGGATGCGACCGAGCAGATCGAGGAAGAGCCGGCGGTGGAACTCGAGGTCGGTCGCTTTTTCGGCGGGTTTCTTGATGCCCGCTTTTTCCCAGCCCTCGGCGATATAAAAGTTGATCGCTTGGGTGGAATTCATCAGCGGGACCGAACCCTCCTTCGCGGGTGGGTCGGCGGCGAATACTGGCGTCCCGGCTAGGCCGGCGACCAAGAGCGAAGCGGTGAGGCGGAGCATCCGGCACCCTCCTGCGGAGAGCAGAAAACAGGGGAAGCGAAGCCCGAAACGGACCGCGCAGGGGCGAACGTTAGATTGTCGGGCGAACGCGGTATTCTAAACCAAAATTCCGCTGCGTGCGAGCGGCTTTTGGGAATTGCGGATTCGCCCGATACGATATGGACGCGGTGCGGCGCGGCGCGTTCCACGAACCGGCAAAAGACTTCCGACGGCAACTGGGGATCGCGAGGATGGACTTGGATCTGAAGAAAGTGGCGGCGTTCATGCGGAAAACGACCGACGAGGATCTCCTCGACCGCGTGACCGTCTACCGCGATCAAATGGAACCGGCGGCGCTCGATTTGTTCGAGGGGGAATTGTCGCGCCGGGGTATCGACGAAGCCGCCGTTGCCGAGCACGGGGCCGATTTCCGCAGCGATGCCCTCGAAAACTCCGACGGCACGATCGCCCGCTGCAGTTTCTGCGGTCGCCCGGCCGTCGCCCGTGCCCGCGGCTGGCACCGCCTCTGGCGCCGCATCCCGCTATTCCCGAGGATTTTTTCCTACTGCCGGAGCCACGCCCCCGCCCCGGAACCGACGGCGAGTTGACAGATGTTGGTTCAAAGTTCCGGATTCACGACGGTCAAGCCTTCCGAACTCGCGATGGTACATAAGGCTTGATCGGCGCAAACGAATTCGACTGGGCGGGACGGCTCGTTCAAACTCAAAACCACTGACAATTGGAGTGCATCGAGGGTACGGAGGTTATGCATAGGGCCAATCCGGCAGATGAGTCTCACTGCCGAATCGTAGTTAGAGCTGGTTTCACAACCCTGTCAACTGCTGGAATCCGTGGGCTTTATGGGGTTGTGAAACCGGTTCTACCGATACCGGAGTCGCCATTTGGGCTTTCGATTACCGGGTACGACGGCTGCGTTCTGGAAGCTGGGGCGTTGAAGGC
>JAYSYN010000310.1:0-27087 GCA_043727575.1 Fimbriiglobus sp. | reverse complement strand
GCGAGTGTTTGATCGCCGTCACCTTGTCGACGAGTTCGCTCATGATCTGGTCTTCGGGCGGCACCGGTTGGGCGCCGCGCTCGTCGTAAAATTTGCTGCCGTTGTCGTCGGGCGGGTTGTGGCTGGCGGTCATGTTCAACCCGCCTTGTGCGCCCAAATGGCGGATGCTGAAACTGAGTTCGGGCGTCGACACGTACCGCTTCGCGTCCGGCGGCAGGATGTGCGAACGGATACCGTTGGCGGCGTAGACCCCGGCGGCATACTCGCAGAAATTCCGGCTCGTCAGCGCCAGCACCGGGTTGGGTAGCGACGGGTTGTAGAAGCCGCGCTTGTCCATGAATTTGCGGACGTCGTAGGCGAGCACGACGCCGAGTTTCGAGTGGCCGGGGAACTTCTGTTTCAAGTATTCGGAATGCCCTTGCAGGCTGGCGCCGAGCGTCCAGAGGTTCATGCGGTTCGGCCCGATGCCGACCGACCCCCGACAGCCGCCGGTGCCGAACGGGAGGATCTGATAGAAGGAATCGAGCAGGAACGACCACTTTTTCTGGGCGATGAGCCATTCGATCTGCGGGACGTACCCGGAGTATTCCGACCCCGTGAGCCAAGAGTCGAGGAACTGGAGCGCCTTCTCTCGGATCGGAACGGGGGCCTCGACGGTGGCGAATCCGGCTCGGGCTTCATCGAATGCGGACATGGCGAATCCTCGGGAGTTGGAGCTTTTGTATCAGGTCGGTCGCGCGCGGATCGCGGCTTCCAAATCGCGGGTGATCCGCCGGCGGATCCGCAGTTCGTCTTCGTCGAGCCAGCTGCGCATGTCGGGGCCGAGGCCGAAGTCTTCGTTCACGACGGCGGTGATCGCGGTATCGATCAACTCCAGCGGCTTCAGCGCGAAATAGCGGGCCGTGGCACCGCCGGTGGCGATGGGGCCGAGGCGTTGGAATAGTTCTTCCAAGCGGCCGAGGGCCAACCGCGGCGGGGCGTGCGCGAGCGCGTGCGCGTAAGCGAGCGCGATGCGCGTGCGGTCGCGTTCGTTCGAGAGGCCGACGACGAACAACCGTTCGCGCGCGTCGTTGAGGATTCGGTTGCCGCGCTCGACCTCGCCCAGCGCGAACCAGCCGATGGCGGCGCACAGCTGCATCTCCGGGTCGTCGGCCCCGACCCGGTACCAGCGCGCCAGCAAGGGCCGGAGTTCGGCCGTCAAACCGCAGCGGCTCAACGCGCGGAACAACCGCGGTGCGGTCAGGCGGAAGATTTCGCGGGCCGTGGGGTCGTTCTCCTCGAGCGCGCGGCTCAAGCTCGTCAACAGCGCACGCAAACTGTCCGGGCGGTCGAATTCCACGGCCGACGCGCCGACGACTTCGACCGCGCGCGCGGCGAGGCGGATCGAATAACCCGGCGAATCGGTTTCGACGATCCCGCGGAGCCGCAACGCCTCCGGCAGCAACTCCAACGCGAGCGGGGCGAACGCGAGAACTTCCGCCACGGCCTCGGGGGCCCGTACGACTTCGAGCAGCGCGAGGATCACGCGCGGCAACGATCCCGCCGTGCGATCACCTTTCACCGCAACGAGCAGGGATCGCACGGTCGATCCGTCGGGCGCCGCATTGGCTTCGAGCAACCGGACCAACGACCGGCCGAGGTCGTCGTCCCCCATCAAGGCGAACAACGGCCGGCCGCCGAATTCGGAACGCCCGCGGCGCCGGCCGAGGATTTGCGAATGGGCCGACAACTTCGCCACGGCGTATTCGCCGAGTTCATCGAGGGGCGCACCATCCGCGTTCGACGAGTCGAGTTGGGCACCGAGCGCGAGTTGGATTTCCCCGCGGAAAGACTCGCGCAATCGCCGGTGGACACCGATGTCGATTGCGGGGTGGAGTGCGGCAGAAGCCGCGTCACCGAGTTCGTTCGCGCGGGCCCGGTCGCCGAGTTTGGCGAAGCCCCATGCGAGCATGCAATCGGCGTAGCCGGCCGTGCCGGTCCGGTCCGCATCGGACGCGGTCCAAGCCGGTCGGTCGCCCGTCGCTTGCCGTTTCAACCAGCGGTGGATCGGTTCCCGGCAGCGCACCAGCCAATCGCGCGCGAGCGGAAAGCGGTCGCTCCCCGACAGCCCTCGGAAGCGCAGGAACGACGGCGTGTCGAGCGCGGCGAGCGCGGTCTCGTTTTGCAACCGGGCGAACAGGCGATCCCGACACCTCGCGAGCTGGAGCGCGTCCCCACCGGCGAGATCGGCGAGCGCCGCGCGGGCGAGCCAAACCATCCGGCACGGCAAAGCCTCTTCTGCGCGATCCAATTCGGCCGACGCCGAACGCAAGTCGTGGTCGGGTGAATTCGAGACCTGCGATGCCGGCGCGCGCGCGCGCCGAATCAGCCCGACGAGCCGGTCCCGCAACGGGGTCGGCTTCGCCCCGCGCGCTTCGAGTTTGGCCCACGATTGCAGCCAATCGTCGGGGGGTTTGGCCATTCCCCAAATCGCGTGGAGCCAACAGAGGACGGCGTCGGCCGGGTGGCCGCTCTCGGCGAACAACTCCGCGAGTTCGGCCCACTCCGCGTTCCGCGCCGTTGCGTCCCGGCGAAAAAGAAGCTCCTGCAACTCGGCCCGGCGGGCCATTCGCTCTTGCTGGGACAGCCGTGTCCGGCGCGGAACGCCGTCCGATTCGACAGGTTCGTCGGGTTCGATCTCGGCTGCGATCGACGTGGACCGCGGCGGGGCGAAGAGCCGGCCCGCCCATTTGAAGAAGCGGCTGCGCGCCGTTTCACCGGGCGTGGGCGCCGCCGGCGGGCGCAACATCGGCACCGCGCCGAAAGACAACGAGACCGGTACCGGTTCGGGGACCGCCACGAAACCGGTCAACGCGAACGGTGTTTCGGAGGGTCGCACGCGCCGGATCGCGAGCGCCGCCGGCGCCGTGTATCGGATCACTTCGGCGAGCGGTCGAAACGCGGCGGTGGGAAAGCGATTGCCGCGCACGCCATTCCCGGCCGATTCGAGCCACGCCATTTCTCCGGGCCGTATTCGCAACTCTCGCAGCAAAACTGCGTCGCGGACGACCGGGGCCAATTCTCGGTTCGACGGGATCCACAAGTGTTTCCAACGCGGATGCGCGGCGAAAGATATCCACGAGCCCGCCGGGGCGAACACCGGGCGCGGACCGGCCGTTCTGAGGGCGATGCAGGCGCCGTCCGCATTCCAAAGTTGCGCGATTTCGAGGCGCCGCCCCGCGCGGGGATCGATCGATTCGAGGGAACCGCGAACGTCCGCGAGCGAACCGGGGTGAATCCAAAACGAATCGATTTCGTCTCCGGCCGTGCGGGGCTTCATCCGGAGGTTGATGTCAATCCGCGCGAGTGGAATTGCGGGACACGCGCACGCCCGGGCGGGCCGGAGGGCGAAGACTTCGCGCGGGGTATGCCATGGGCCGAAGTCGAACCGGCGCCAGCCTTCGGTCACCGAAACGAGAGTCGCGCGGGAATCGCCGCCGCCCGGCGCGAGCGAGTGCATCCAACCCGATTCCACCCAGAAATCCGGCGCGGCGAGGCGGTAACTCCGGATCGCGGAATCGGGTTCGGTCCGAGTCCGTTCGATCCAATAGACCGGCGCGTGTGCCGAGCGCACGAACGCCGCATCGGCCGTCAATTGGAAGCCGTCGATCGGGCTCCCGCAGCGCCCGAGTTCGCCGAGGAAGTGTGCCAGCCGCGCCGGCGGAAGTTCGAACAACACGGGCGCGTCCACCGGCTGCTCGTCGCGGCGTTTCAAAGGGAGCGCCGCCGGCCAACAGGGGTATTCGCGGAATACCGATTCGGCGGGATTGGCGAACGGGCGAACGCCGATGTGGGCCAGCGCCGCAAAGGCGTCTTTGGAGAGCGCCGCCGGCGAACGCACCCAGAATCCGCCGGGACCCGGCGCGGCGGCGACCTCCGCGTCGGCAACATCGCCGGGGATGATTCCGGACGCGAGCGCGAGCCGAAAAGCGTCTGCGTTGGGAAATAAGAGAGAGAGCATGGGCCGGCACCCGGTGGATCAAAGCCGGCTCTTGGCCAGGGACGTTTGCATATCGCGGTGGATGCGCCGCCGGACGAGGAATTCGTCTTCGTCCAGCCAACGCCGACCCCCCGGCCCGAGGGCGAAGTCGTCGCTGACGATCGCGAGGACGACCTCTTCGACGATATTGAGGTGCAGCCGGGAATAGAACGGGGCCGTCGAATAACCGACCGGCACACGGGCGGGATCCATCCGCTCGAAGAGTTCGGCGATGCGGGTCAGGCCGCTTTCGCTCGGGCCTTGGGCCACGGCCGCGATGTAGCCCTGCGCGAGCTTGGCGAATTCCACCGGCGGCGGATCGTTGGCCCGGCGGCTCGGCGCCAACAGCTCCGTCCGGGCTTCGTCCAAGATCGGATTGGCTTGGTCGAAATTGCCGAAGGTCAACCAACCGCTCGCCATGTTGAGGAGCGTCTGCAGGGCGCGCCACCATTGGTCCGGCCGGGCGGCGTACCGGGTTTTCCATTGCTGCAAAGTTTTGCCTTCGAGGACGACCGACAGAATCCGCCGGAGGAGTTTGTCGATCTCGTCGCGCAGGCCGAGTTTCCGCAAACTCCGGAGGCATTGCCCGGCGACGAAATTGACGAGTTCGAAGCGCTGATCGACCGCCTTGGTCCCGACCAATTCGACGAATTGATCGAGCAGCCGGCTCACGAGATCGCGGCGGTCGAAGTGGGCCGCGAGGAACAACGATCGCTCGAGGAGTTGGCCTTGAATACGGTTGAGCTCCGGCACCGAATCGAACACCGCGTCGGCTTTGAGGCTTTCGGGGACGAGCCCCAGAAGTTCCAACGTGAAGGCTTCGCCGGCGCGGATGGCCCACGGCACGGCCGCGTGGAGGGTCAGCAGACGCACCGCTGCGAGCGGGCGCGGGTCCTTACCGCCGACGCCCCCGCGGTAGAGCGTGCGGACGTGCCGGGCGAGTTCGGCCGGGTCGCGCAACGAGCCGATTTTGTAGAGGGCTTTGAGGAATTCATCGCCGTCGCCCATGATGTGTGCATAGGGGCTATTGCGCTCCTGGGGTTCTAAAATCGTCGATTGCTGCCGCATCCGCGCGACGGCGAAATTCGCCATCGCGTGCGGGCTGTTCGCGATCCCTTTTCCGAGCACTACCAGTTGGTCGACCGCGGCGATCCATTCGCGCGGCAAGCTCATCGCGGGCGGCTTCCCGGCCAGCGCCTCTTCGACCCGGTGGCGGAACGCCTGGAACAGGTAGTGGGCCGTCAGCGATTTCGCGTCGGCTTGCGGACGCGGTTCCATCTCTTTCCGGGCGGACTCGAGCATCGTTCTCGCGGACGTGCTCTCGCCGAGTTTCGCCAGCGCGAACGAGAAGAGCAGATCGATATACGGGAGCGTTTGGCGGTTATCCCGCGCGCCGGTGGCGGTGGGCGAAACGGTCGCCGCCTCGGCCCATTTCCGGCAAAGTCGGTGCAACGCGACGGCCCGGTCCCGGACCAAACGGACCCGCTCCGAATCCTTCAGCCCCGCGGTGCGGAGGAAGAAGGGCAAGTCGGTCTCGGCGTTCAAGCCGCCATCGAGCAACCGCTGGAGGATCCGATCCCGCACGCGGGCCAAACCGAGTATGTCGGCCCCGGTTTGCGCGGCAAGCTCCAGCGCCAACAGCCAGACGGCCCGCACCGGCAGCTTGCCGTCGTTCGCTTCCAGATACTGTTGGATCGCAGGTAATCGCGCGGGCAACCACTCGGGTACCGGGTCGAGAATCAACGCGGCCAACGCGGCGCTGGCGAGCTGCCGGACTTCGATGCGATCCGGATTTTGGCTCCGTAACAGAGCGTCGAGTTCGCTTCCTAGGACTCCAGCCCCAGACGATTCTTTCCGATTCGGGTGTTCGGTTTGTAACCAGCCCGCCGCGAGTTCGGCCGGGAGCGAATCGTGTTCCCACATCGCGTTCACCCAGCAGATCGCGGCTTCGGCCGCATCGCCGGCGCCAGTGTTGGCCCGCGCGAGCGCCGGCCACAACGACTGCCGTTCCGGCCGGTCCAGGCCGCCGTCGTATCTCTGAAATTCGTCTTGCAGCGCCTGCCGGCGGAGCTTCCATTCGTCGATGCGTTGCGACTCATCGACCGGCTTGGGCGTGACGGAGGCGAAGTTTTGCGAAGCTGCCGCATCCGGCGCCGGTGGCACCGACTCCGGTTGCAGCGGACTGTGGCCATCGGTCGGAATGCCCCGGCCGCGCTCCTTCGCGCCGCGGTCCGGTCCGCGCGGCTTCGCGGCGACATCCGAGCAAACGAACGATTCGAAATCGAATTCCGTCGCGGCGATCCACGCCTTCAGCGGCGCCGGCGACGATTCCAAAATGTAGTCGACCCAATGGTCGAGCGGGCGAAAGGCATCTTCGGCCATCGATTCGGGGACGAACGCGCCGTCGATCCCCGGCGACAACCAAACGACGCGATCCGGATCGCCGGCCAAGAGCGTGCGCACGGCGTCGCGGCGCAATTGCGGATGCAGCCGCGATCCCGTCGGGAGATACAAATTCGCCAATTTGAAGTACGGTTTGTAGCCGACGGCGCCGGGGAGTTCGAGCGCCGGCGGCGGCGATTTCGACGGGCTCACCCGCAGGGCGATCACACTCTCGGCGCCGTCGCCGGGTTCGGATACGGCGAAGCGGAGCCGCTGGATCAGTCGGTCATCGGCATCTCGGACGAACGCGTCGAGCCGCTCGGCGGCGCGATCGCGCAGTACCCAGAATTCGGGGAGCTCGGCCGCGTTCCCCGCCGCGAGCTTCAGCGGGATCGTCAGTTTCTCCGGTTTCTCGACGGCTCGCCACGACGTCGGCGCGGAGGGGAGCGGAAATTGGAGCGCGTCGTAAATGTCGCGGAAGGGCGGGTCGTCGAGGTAGGTCCACTTCCGCCCCGGTCGAATCAACAGCATTTGCTCGTCGGGGAGTTTGATGCGCGCCGCGACGGGGTGACGGTAGCCGATCTGCACCCAGACGCGCGGGGCCTGCTCGACGAACGCGGTGAGGGTACGGAGCGACCCGGAGAAATGCGGGTCGAGCGATTGCAGCAGCGTGTAGTACGGCGGCCCGATGACGCGGAGCAGCACGCGGTTCGTGCCTTCGGTTTCGAGCCAGCAGTAACTCTGGCGATCGTTGCCGAGGCGGAGCATTTCGCCGACCAGCTGCGGCAGGGTCGCCGGGTCGGGCACTTCGAAGATCACCGGGGCCTGCGTCGAGAACGGCGGGGTTTCGTCCCGCTCGGCGTCGAGCGCTTGCAGCCAACACGAGATTTCTTCGGTCGGATCGGAGATGGTTTTCAAGGCCGCGACGTTCAAGCGGGTCAGATCGCCCGCGGCCTTCTTCGAGACTTTGCCCGCAGTTTCCAGAAGGAGGCGACCGTCCGTTTCGAAGCGCACCCGCGCCGGGGCGAGTGTCAATTCGGCCGGCAAAAGCGTGCCGGTCGCCGCGAGGCGGAAGGTGTCGAGGTCGGGGAAACTGAGGATCATGTCAGCTCTGGCCCTCTCCGGCTTTCTTGCGCTCCGCTTCATCCGGCTCGTTCGTCGCCTTCGGCCCGAGCGAACCCTCGCGCTCGATGACGATATCGCCCAAATCCTCGGCTTTCATGCCTTTCCCGACGAGCTTTTCGACAATCCGCTTGTGCAATTGCTCGTGCTCGATCGGCAGCGAATCGGGGTCCGACTCGAGCTTCACGATGATGTTCTGCTTCCCGGTCTTCGGGTCGCGCCGCAGCAGGATCAAGACTTCGGCCATGGTGGTTACCGTGGTAGATGCGATTCGGAATCTCGGTGGAACCGGCGTCTCGCCGAGTCGTCGATTGTCAAACCGGCGGGACGCCGGTTCCACCGGATGGAATCTTAAACTCATCCGCATACTTCGCCCGCACCGCTTCGATGATCTCGTTGATGCGGGTCGATTCGATCGTCTTGGTACGCATCAATTCCTCGCGGACGCTTTCGAGTTCCGCCCGGTGGTCGAGCAAGATCTTCGCCGCCCGCGCTTGGGCCTCGACGATGATGGTATTTACCTGGCGGTCGATGGCTTCGGCCGTGCTTCCCGAGATCACTTCGCGGTCGCCTTTTTCGTCGCGGTAGACGCGCAGCGAGGCTTGCAGACCCGACATCCCGCAGGTCTCGACGATCATCATCGCCAGTTGCGTGGCGCGGAACAAATCCCCCTGCGGATTGCCGAACGCGCTCGCCCCGGTGCTCACATCGCCGATGAGCAATCGCTCGGCTTCGATACCGCCGTAGAGGACGCAAAGCCGGTCGAACAATTCGCTGCGGCTGTAGCCGACCTTGCGGGTGTCGTCTTTTTTGTACCCGGTGTAAAACGGCGCCCAAGGCATCTCGGATTGGATGGTGACGCGTTCGGGGTGCGGGTGATGCAGGCAGAAGAGCGACACCACGAAGTGCCCGCCTTCGTGCGTGGCCACGAGGATGGAATCTTTGTCGCTGAGATCGACCTTGTCTTCATACTCGTTGAAGCCGCGTTCGATTTCTTTTTGGGTCGACGGCCCGACGATGTCGTCCCGCAGGCGAACGCGGGCCACGGATCGACAGAGGGCGTTCAAATGGTCACCGCTGAAGGCGGTGCCGGTGCTCGTCATGAAGTTTTCGCCGGTGCGACGCACGGCGTAATCGATCGCCTCGTCGGTGAAATCGAGCTTCATCTTCTTGTCGTAGATCTTCAAAATCTCGCGGCGGTCGGTGTCGTCCGGGTAAGGAATGTGCAAGTGGAACTCGAACCGGCCAGGCCGCAACAGTGCGGGGTCGAGCGATTCGACGAAGTTCGTGGTGCCGACGACGAAGACGAGTTCCTCTTTGTGAAAGCCGTCCATCTCCGTCAGGAGTTGGTTGACCATACTGTGTTCGACGCCGGAGCCGGAGTAGCTGCCGCGGCGCGTGGCAAAGGAATCGAGTTCGTCGAAGACGATGATCGCGGGGGCCGATTGCCGGGCCTTGTGGAAGACCATCCGCAGGTTTTCTTCCGACTCGCCGACCCACTTCGATTTCAATTCCGGCCCGGAGACGATCGTGATGGCCGCGCCGATGGCGGTGGCGATGGCCTTGGCGAAGTAGGTTTTGCCGGTGCCGGGCGGGCCCCAGAAAATCATGCCGCGGGGGATCAGTTCTTCGAGCCGGGCGATGTCGTCCGGGTTCGTCGAGGCATCGCGGCGGGCGAGGACATCGAGGATTTCTTGGCGGAGTTGTTTCTTGGTTTTGGCGTAGCCGCCGATGTCCCGGTCGAGGTCGACATCGGGGATTTCGAGCGCCCCGGACAACGTCGCTTGGCGGAGTTGCAGGTATGCTTTCTTCGGGTCGGCGGGGTAATCTTCGCCTTCCAAAGTCGAGAGTAATTTCCGCAATCGCACGGCGTTCAAACCCGAAACATATTTATAAAGCTGCCACGGGTTGAACGTCTTGCCGAACTTGCGGGCCTCGCGCTGGGTCACGATCTTTTTCAGCGTCGTGCGGTTCAATCCGAGGATGCTGAGCCGGTGCGGGAACAGATTCTCGATCACCTTCGGCAGCGGGAACGACGGATCTTTGAACCCGAGCCAGACGAGGTCGGGGTTCTCGTAGAGCAGGGGGATGACCTCGCGGGATTCCCCCGTCAGGCCGCCGGTGTTCGTCGTCAGCAAATCCAAGTGCGGCAGCACGACGACCCGTTTTTCCACCGCACCCCGCACCGCTTCGCGCAGTTGCGAGATCATCGTGCCGATCAAACCCATCGGCGCGGCGCCGGCGTTCGAGCCTTCCGCTTCGCGGGGTCGGCCGTCGAGGTAGATGCACTTCACGTTGCGCTCGCGCAAACGCGTGCGGACGCTCATGAACACGAACGGCGCGAGTTCTTTATCGCACTCCACGAGGCTCGGCAAGCCGCGCAGGATGTTCCCCGCGATCTCGGCGAGTTCTGCGGCGTAGGCCACATCCACGGCCTGTTGGAGGTCGAGCGACGAGGGGAGTTCGGCTTCGGCGGTCAGGATGGACATCTTCACCTGGAGTTCGGAGTTCGGAATGCGGAGTGCAGAAAAGGCGAGGAGATCGATCTTGGATTCCGCACTCCGAACTCCGCGTTCGTTAAACCTCGATTTTGATCGTCAGCGAGCCGGTCTCTTCGTCTTCGGTCAGTTCCTTGATATTGCCGAGCTGCCGGGCTTTCTGCTTGAGCGCTTCGCGGGTCACTTTGTTCACGACCTCGCTCAGTTCCGGTTGCAGGTCGCAGAGCTTTTCTTCCAACTCGGCCGTGGCTTGCCCTTGCAGTCGTTCCGATTCGCGCTCGGCCTTTTTGTCGATGTCGTCGTCGAGTTGTTTCTTCAAACGCTCGCGGAGTTCCTGCTGGCCGGGGCCGACGTCGTCGTAACCGAAGGTCTCGCGCTTCGATTCGAGCGTGACCTCCTCGCCCACTTGCGACTTCACCGAGACCTCAAACGTCTTCGGATTCACCGTCACAGTCGTGTTGCCATCGGAACGGGAGAGCGTCCCATCCGAGTTCTCAGCGTATCCCTTTTGAATCAATTCTTTCTTCAACAACTCGGCCATCACTTCGGGCGGCAGAATTTCGAGCACTTCGAGTTGCGTGCAAATCTCATCCGAGCCTTTCAGCTCGCGGGTCGACGATTCTTTCACAGTGATCCGATACGCTCTGCTCATGGACTGACTCCTAAGAACCAGACCCTCGATTTCGCGTCGGGCTACTGACGGTCAAAAATCGAAAGCCATGATCTTTTCTTCGCCCCAACGGGGCCGACGTTTACAGCCCAGGGCGGGAGCCCTGGGATCCGGACGGCAAGGAGCTTCGCCCCGAAGGGGCCGGCGTGCGTACCGGAAAACGCCGGCCCCGTTGGGGCGAAAGAATGGGTCGGCCCGATCCCAGGGCTCCCGCCCTGGGCTGTAAACGTCGGCCCCGTTGGGGCGAAGAGAAGATTACTGGGATGCTATCCTGACTGTTGGGAACACATATCACTCACCCGGTCCGCAGCGGATCCAGCCGTTCGACCAGTGCCCGGGCTTTCGCCGCAACGGTGTCGCCGCGGGCCAATTCCCAGTCCGCTTTCCAGAGTTGGCTCGCGGCATAGTCCTCTTCATAATAGCCGACGTTGCGGGCTTGTCGTTCCCAGCTTTGCAGGGTTTCGAGCTGCCGGGGAAAGGCGAGGGCCACACGTTGCGTTTCGATCCGATCCGCCAAACGTCCAGGACCTTGGCCCTGGAGGCCGCCCGTCCAGAATCCGAGGCCGAGTTCGGGCGGGGCGAGCAAGACGGAATTGGCCACGAGCACAAACCGGGCGAGATCGGGCCGGCGGGCCTCATTCGCGGCTTTCAAAAAAGCCCGGAGCGTCTCGAACTCGACTTCGCCTTGCCGGCGCATCCGCTTCCAATCGCCGATCTGCCCCTTGGCCCGCTCCGAGCGAATCCAGCGCTTAGCGAACACCGGCTGGAGGCATTCGAGGATCGCGACCCGGGTCCCAGTGAAACAGCCCGTGAAATCCGGCACGGCGCCCGCGAAGTCGCCGGCGTAGGCGAGCCGCACCAGCGGGTTACCCCGAAAGTAGTGTTTCTCGACGAGGGCCTGAGCCACTTCCGGCTCGGCCTTCAATTCGTCGTAGGCCATCAGGAAAAAGAGTTCGTCGGCCGCCGTCAGCCCGCCTGGCGCATCCCACCGATTCGAAGTATCGGTCGGCTTTTCGGCTGTCAACCACATCAGAAACGCCAAGGGACTCGGGCCGAATGCAAGCTTCCGCAATTCCAATGGCAGTCGTTCCCAGACACGCCCTTCCGTCGGCCGGCGATCGACCAAGAATCGCTCGCGCCGCCAGCCACCCGATTTGGCGAGGTGCAAGACGCTCGCTTTGGCCAAGGTATCTTGGGCGATGCGGACGCAGACGCGGCTGAGGCAGGGCGGAGCGGGGAGCTTCGCGTACACGAGGTTCATGGCCTGATCCGCCGGCATCTGGCCGACGAGGAAGCGCAGGATCCGGAGCAGGTTGTACTCGAAGCGCGACACCGCCGGCGGGCCGGTGGGCGCGAGGGCGGTCGTCATACGTCGGCTCCACTTTTGCGTTTCCAGCCCTTCCACAATCCTAGAGCGGGAATCGCGGGGAAGCCGTTGACGACGATTTCGCTACCGCGCACGCGGATTTCGAGTGTGTTCGACTTCTGCCAACACGGGTCATCCGCACGGTATCGCGCCGTCAAAAAATGGATGCGCTGATTGGTCGAACCGATCCAGCGCCGCGCGGTGTCGGGCCGCTCACGCTCGTACGGCCCATCGACGAGGATGTCGGTCGCCGCGAGCAGCGCCGTCGTCGCGGGGTCGTTTTTCGCTTCCAATTCTTCCCGCCGATACCCCGTGAAGACCATCACCGACAATCCCAAAGATTGCGCTTCCCGAGCGAGAGCGGCCGCGACGTCCGCATGGGCGAACGGTTCTCCGCCGAGCAGGGTGATCCCTTCAATTTCCGATCGTTGCCATTGTTCGACAATGTCCACCAGTGCAACCGCTTGCCCACCCTTGAACGGCAAGTACTCCGGGTTGCAGCAACCGGGGCAGCGCAACGGGCACCCTTGGAACCAGAGCGCGAACCGCCGCCCCGGTCCTTCGGCTTCCGTACACGGCACGACGGTCGCGATTTGCAGAATCATGAGGGGATTATACCCGCGCGATGGGCACGTGGCTCTGCAACGCACCGAAGGGCAGAAAAAGGATTCAACCCTCGGCAGATCTCCCAGGAATACGCACCATTCCCTTCCCACCCACAAATCCTTCGCAGGTGATCTCCCGATCCACGAAGCGGCGGATGGTGCTGATGTTCGTCAGCAGGTGATTGGTCACCTCCGACACGGCGAATTCGCTGGCGTCGTTGCTGAAAGCGAGCGGCAAAAGAATCTGGTCGGCCGAGTGTGGATCGACCGGGCAACCGCTGGCGCGATACTCCAACGCTTCTTCGACGGCGGCATCGGCGACCGCTTCGGCCGGGCGGCCGCGTTCCCCGAGGGCGGTGAACACCGTCGGCACCGGCGCTTGCCGGAAAACGACTCCCGCCACTGCTCCGGGACCATTCTCCCAAGATTCCTCCGGGATGTGGCTCTCGATGTCGGCCATCTTAAGTTTGTGCTTCATCCGCCGCGCCAGCGTTTTCCCAACCGACGCCGGGAGGTCGGCCGTGCCCGCGAATCCCCCGGCCGTCGTCAGCGGCGGGCAGGACGTCATGTTCAACCCGCGGACGCGCGGCGTCGGTTGCAGGATGGCTTCGATCTCGCCGCCGCCGCGTGGGTAAAAGCCGGCGCGGATCATGTTCAGTACCGCGTCGAGGCCGAGTTTCGCCAAGTACCCGGCCCAGGTCGTTTCGAGGAAATGGTAACTCGGCGCCGCCATGACGTGCGTGCCACCCGTGATCTGCACTCGGCTCGGTCCGCCGCCGCGCAACATCAATGGCAGGTAGACGGTGTGCAGCACGAGCGCCGTCGCCCCGGCCGTGTTGATGACGAACCGGTAGTCTCCGGCTTTCACCGGCCCCGGCTCGAAGTGCAGCACACTCGAACCGAGCGCCCCGCCCTTGTAGATCGCCCCGCTGATCTGCGACGCGGCCCGGACGCAGGCCAAATGCTGCGCCGCCAGCCCCGGTTTCGGCCGGTTCGCCCGGATGTTGATCAATTGGAAGGGCTTCCCGGTCAGCAGGGACAGCGTCAACGACGAACGCAGAATTTGCCCGCCGCCTTCGCCCTCGCTACCGTCGATCTGGATCATGGTGGCACCGCAGTCCGAAGGAATCGTCTGGAACCGGACGCCAGAGGTCGAGCCGAGGTTCGCCGCGCCGTTGCCGTCGGCGCGGTGAATGATAACTTTATCTGCTGCGATGCAGGTTTACTTTCCCGGATCTTTCCATGAGCGATACCCCGAACACCCCACCCGCCCCGAATCCGGCCCCGCGCCCGAACTCGGGTCCGCCGCAACCGGGCGGTCCGCGCCCGGGTGCCAAAACCTTCCCGCGTGCCGGGGAAGGGCACCGTCCGCCGCGCGAGGAGAAGCCTCGGTTCGACGGCTCCGCACCGCCGGTGCTCGACCGGAAAGATTTCTCGCAGTCGCGGCCGAACAAGCGGATGCTCGACGCCAGCATCGAAGCCGAGATGGAAGCGGCGCTCGCCGGATTGGACGTGTCCCGACTCGAAGAGCAAGGCTCACAAAAGCCGGCGGCCAAAGTCCCCGGCGGCAAGAAAAAAGGAACGATCGTCTCGATCCACGGCAATGACGTCTTCGTCGACGTCCCCGGCGGTCGCGGGCAGGGGTTGATCTCGCTCGATCAATTCGACACGAAGCCGGCCGTCGGCGAGGTCGTCGAGTTCTCCATCGAGCGCTACGACGCCGCCAACGGCCTCGTACTGCTCACGCGACAAGGCTCGGTCCAAAGTGTGAGCGACTGGTCCAACATCTCGCTCAACATGATCGTCCTCGTCAAAGTCACGGGGATGAACAAGAGCAAATCCGGCATGACGATCGAAGCCTCGGGGGTAAAGGGCTTCCTTCCCCTGAGCCAACTCGATTTGTACCGCGTGGAATCACCGGAACAGTTCGTCGGACAGATGTTGAAAGTGCAAGTCGTCGAACTCGACCGCGAAGAGCGGAACCTCATCGTCAGCCGGCGGGCCGTCCAAGAGCGCGAGCGTGAAGAGAAGCGCGAGCAACTCTGGGCGACCTTGGTAGAAGGCCAGACCCGCATCGGCGTCGTGCGGATGATCAAACCCTTCGGGGCGTTCGTCGATCTCGACGGCGCCGACGGATTGATCCCAATCTCCGAACTCAGTTGGCAGCGCATCGGCGACCCGAGCGAAGTCGTGCAGCTCGGCCAGCGCGTCGAAGTCGTCGTCAAGCGCCTCGACACCGCCACGCGGCGGATCTCGCTGAGCCTCCGGCAACTCTTGGCCAATCCGTGGGACGATTTTGCCAAAACCTGCCGGCCCGGATCGCGCGTGACGGGCAAAGTCACCCGGCTCGAAGACTTTGGGGCATTCGTCGAACTGTCGCCCGGAATCGAGGGGTTGATCCACATTTCCGAACTCAGCACCGAGCGCGTCCGCCGGGTCCGCGACGTCGTCACCGAGGGCCAACAGGTCGAAGTCCAGGTGATGGCCGTGGACACGGAGAAAAAGCGGATCGGACTGTCGCTGAAGACGATCCAAGCCGGCGAAGCGGCCGTGGCCGAGGCGGCCGGGGAAGCCGAGCGACAAGCCGACGCGACGGAAGCGGCCGCGCGGATGGCCAATCGCTCGACGAACCCCAATCTCCGCGGCGGCATCGGCGACGCCAAACCTCTGTTTGGAGACGCGTGAGCGGAGGTTGAGCGATTGTGGCGACACGTTTTTAACGTGTTGGACATTCATTCCGGAACGACGCGGACAATCGCATTGCGCCTCGGAACCGGATTCCGACACGTTAAAAACGTGTCGCCACAATCGGCGCAAACCGAACGCTGCGGAGTAGCGTATAAGTGTCAGCCTCTCCACCGTGCGGGCCGCGGATACCATCTTCGCCGAGAAAGTAGCCCCGATGTCGCACCCGCCCGCCACGAGCTACTTGCCGACGCCCGAAGCCCAACCCCCCGCCGAATTGGCCCACTTGGTCGATAGCCTCCGCGACAATGTCGCCGGAGTTTTCCTTGGTAAGGCGGAGGTCATCCGTTTCGCCGTTATCGCGTTGCTCGCCGACGGGCACCTTTTGCTCGAAGACGTTCCCGGGGTCGGTAAGACGCTGCTCGCCAAGGCGCTCGCCAAGAGTTTGGAATGCAAGTTCTCCCGGATCCAATTCACGCCCGACCTTCTGCCGGGCGATTTGCTCGGGACGAACATTTTGAACCAGCGGGAGGCGAAGTTCGAATTCGCCCCCGGGCCGATCTTCTCGCAGGTCGTCGTCGCGGATGAAATCAACCGGGCGACTCCGCGAACGCAATCGGCCCTCCTCGAAGCGATGAGCGAGCGCCAAGTGACCATCGACGGCGTCACTCGGCCGCTCGGGCCGCCCTTTCTCGTGCTCGCCACGCAAAACCCCTACGAGTTCGAGGGGACGTACCCGCTCCCCGAAAGTCAGCTCGACCGCTTCATGATGCGGGTGAAAATCGGCTACCCGGACCGCGCCTCCGAACGCGCGATTCTTACCCAACACCGCCGCGGGGAACCGGTCGATCACCTGAAACCGGTCCTGCGTCCGAGCGATATCGTGTCGCTGCAAATGGTCGTCCGCAGCGTGAAGGTCGAACCTCCTGTCGCGGACTACCTCCTCGATTTGATCGAAGCGACCCGCGTCCATTCGGAAGTCTCCCTCGGGGCCAGCACGCGGGCGGCACTGTCGTACTACCGGGCCTCGCAAGCCCTCGCGATGCTGTCCGGCCGGCAGTACGTGACGCCCGACGATGTCAAGGCTTTGGCGGTGCCCGTGCTGGCACACCGGATCATGACGAAGGCGTGGGACCAAGGGGGTCGCAACGACACCGAGTCCGTCGTGGCCGACATCGTGTCGAAAACGAAAGTGCCCGTTTAACATCCCCGAGGCGGTCGCGTGGCCCCGACATCCCCCGCCGCCGGGACAATGTTGACCCCCCGCACGGGCTACCGGGCGGGTCCCGCCCTCGTTTGGTGGCTTTTGGCCACGGTGCTCGTCGGCGTCGTCGGTTGGATGAAAACCATCAACGTTTTGTTGCTAGTTTCGTACACCCTCGCTGCGCTCCTCGCGATCAACGCCTTTCTGGCCTACCGGATGACGCGCGGCATCACGGCTCGTCGCATCCCGCATGCTCCCGCATTCGCAGGGGAAGAAATCACGCTCCGTGCGGAGTTCACCAATCCGGATGGTCGTACAAAGTCGCTGAGTTTGGCGGAAATGGCCGGGTCCGACGGCGCGGTTTGGTACGCCCCGCATTTCGACGGCGCTTCCACCGTCCCGGCTTCGACGCGGGCCACATTTGCCACACGGGGCCGGCACGCGCTGCCGCCAATGGTCGCCCGCTCGGGTTACCCGCTCGGCATCTTGTCGTTCCAGCGCACCCTGACCGCCGCCGGCGAACAACTCGTTTTGCCGCCGCTCGGGACGGTGAACGCGCGGTTGCTGAAACGATTCCTAATCCGCGCCGGCCACGGGGACGATCGTTCGCGCCGCCCACCGGCCCGCTGGATGCCGAGCGACGGGGACGTCCGCGGCCTCCGCCCGCACCGCGCCGGGGACGGCGTCCGCGACATCCACTGGAAGACCTCGGCCCGCCGGGGCAAGTGGATGGTTCGCGAGTACGACCAAACCGCACCCATCGACCTCACGATTATCGTCGATCCTTGGGTGCCGAGCGGCCCGGCGGAACCCGCCTCGGAGCGCAAACTGGAATGGGCACTCTCGCTGGCGTTGAGCGCGGCCTGGGCTTGGGTACACGAAGAAACTCCCGGCGCGATCGCGCTGGTCGTCTGCGGAGCGACCGTCTCGGTGCAGTCGGGGCCGGGGACGCCTCGATTCGTCCGCGAAGGGTTTTTCAAACTCGCCGAAATTGCGGGGACGGCGGAGATCGACGCGACCGCGCTCCAGCGCGACCCGGCGCTGCGGCACAGAGCCGCTCGGTTGCTCGTCAGCACCCGGCCGCGCGGCCCCGTGGCCGGCGCGATCCGCGCGGCCGGGTTTTCGTTCGCCACGGTCGATCCGGGTGCGCTGATCCATTGGTTCGCCCCGCCGGGCGCCGCGGCCCCGATACCCTCCACCGGGAAGCGAGATGCGACGTGACCCCACCCCCGCCGCTCAGCCTGCCGTTTCGCATCGCCACTTACTCCACGCTTCTCTTGGCCTGCGTTGCGCTCGGCTATTCCGAGTACGACCTCGTCCCCGAGTCGATCGCGTTCATGATCGTGGTGGTGCTCTCCCTGATCGTGTCGTTTTTTTTGGAAGGTCGCTTGGCCCTCGGTCTCGGCAAGGCGAATCTGTTGGGATTGGGCATCGGCATCGTCGCCGTCGGCTGGCTGGCCGTGAAATTCACCCGGCCGACGAGTTCGGCGCTCGCGCACTTGGCGTGGCCCGCGAATCTGCTGCCGTACCTGGGCCCGGTGGTGATGATCCTGATTCCGGCGAAGCTGTTCCGCCCGAAGCACGTCGGCGATTGGTGGACGATGCAGGGCATCGGTTTGGCGACCGTGGTCCTCGCGTCGTCGATGTCCGACGATCCGTTTTTCCTCGTCCTCGTCGCGCTGTACGCCCTCGCCGCGACTTGGAGTTTGTCGCTGTTCCTTTCCAATCGCTCGACCGGGGCCATACCGCCGCTCCCCGGAAAAGTCGTCCCGCGACCGCAGACTCTATCGGGGTATTCGTCCCGTAACACCGACGGCGAACGCGGCGCGTGGTACCGGGCGCTCCTCTGGCTCGGCGCGGCCGGGCTGGTCTCGCTACCGATTTTCTTCCTCAGCCCGCGTTCCAGCGGCGAGCGCTGGGCTTTCGTGAAGTCGCGGATCGAAACGGGGTACAACCCGGAGAGCACCCACGACATGGGCAAGGTCGGCGACCTCGATAGCAACAACTCGGAAATCGCGTTCGAAGTCACTGCGTCGAACCGGGACGGCAGCCCAAAGAACGATTTCGACCCCGGTCAACTTTGGCGCGGATCGGCGTATTCGGAATACGCGGGCGGCAGTTGGGCCCGAAAGCCGTACGCCTCGCGTTACGATTCGCGCTTCCGCACGGCGCTTCCGCCGACCGCGTACCTCGCGCCCGACCTCGGGGATAGCCAGTACGACCTCGAATTTTTGGGCAGCGAGAAAGTCGCGGGGCCGGTGCTGTCCACGCCCATCTTTTGGGCGGACGACCTCGAAGCTCCGGTCGCCGGCGCGGGCGCCAACCGCCGGGCGTGGTCGCCCTTGTACGACGGTTCGTTCATACCACCCGTGAAGTTCGGGGCCCGGCAACACTACTCCCAACGGACGCGCGCCCCTTCCGAGCCCGGCTTGGGATCGGCGATGGAACCCAGCGGCTCCGGCACCCCGGGTTTGGCCGAACCCGAGCGCGCCGTCCTCGCCAAAATGGAGATTCCTCGCATCCGGGAATGGGCCGTCAATCTGTTGAAAAAATACGTGGCCGACGGGAGCTTGCCGCAAGCGGCCCTCGATACCGCCGACCGCCGCGCGTCCTTCGCCCTCCATCCGGACTACCACGAGGCCGTCGCCCGCGCGTTCCGGGATCATTTCCTGAACTCCGGCGAGTTCGAGTATTCCACGAAGCTCCGCCGCGTGGACCGCAAGATCGACCCCATCGAAGACTTCCTCTGGAACGGCAAGTCCGGCCACTGCGAACGCTTCGCCGCCGGACTGGCCCTCGCCCTCCGCGGCCTCGGCATCGCGGCGCAATTCGTCGTCGGGTTCAAAGGGTACGACACCGCCGACGACGGCAAGATTTTGATCCGCCAAGAGCACGCCCACGCTTGGGTCGAGGTCATGGTGCCCCGCGCGGCCCCCGCCGGGTTCCCTTTCAAGAATCCGGAGAATCGCAAAGCCGAACGAGTCTGGCATTGGCTCGCGCTCGACCCGACGCCGGGCGGGGCCATCGCGGTGCAGAAAAGCGGGAATTGGTTCGACGAGGCCCGGCAATTCGGCGTCTCGTTTTTGAACGACTTCATCATCGGCTACAATCCGAAAAAGCGGGAGGAGGCGGTCGAAGCGATCCTCGGCAGCATCGTAGAATGGTCGCTGTACTCCCTCGGCGCGGCCGGGGCCGTCGCCCTCCTCGTCGCGCTGCGGCGGAAATTCGCCCGGCGCCGCCGCGACCGACTCGCCGGGCCGGTGTCCGATCTGCCGTGGTACCGCGACTACCTCGCGGCGATGCGGACCCACGGCCAATTCCCCTCCGCCGGGGAGACGCCGAAGGAATTCGCCGACCGCGCCGGCGAGTACCTGCGCTCGACCCCGGCGGCGTCCGCCGCGGCGGTGCCGGGGTTCGTATCTTCCAAACTCTACCGCGTTCGCTACGCTGGTTCCTCGTTGGCCGCGCCCGAGGAATCGGAAATCACCGCGGCCGTCGCCGCCCTCGCGGCCGCTTTGAAATCCCTCCCGACCAGGTGAACGATGATCGCTTCGCAATTGACCCCGAGCGCCCGCTTGCTCCTCGGGCCCGGCCCGAGCGACGCTCACCCGCGCGTCCTCACGGCCATGACCACGCCGCTGTTGGGCCACCTCGACCCGCAGTTCCTCGAGATCATGACCGAAACGCAAGCGATGCTGCGCGAAGTCTACGGCACCGCGAACCGGCTGACGTTCCCGATTTCCGCCACCGGCATGGCCGGGATGGAGGCCTGCTTCGTCAACCTCCTCGAACCGGGCGATTCGGTGGTCGTTTGCGCCGCCGGCTTCTTCGGGGCCCGCATGATCGACATCGCCGAGCGGACCGGGGCCAAGGTGATCGCCCTCCAGCAAAAGTGGGGCGAAGCGTTCGACCTCGACCGGATTTTTGAAGTGCTGAAACGCGAACGCCCGAAAGCCATCGGCATCGTCCAAGCGGAAACGTCGACCGGCGTTTCGCAATCGCTCGATGGCTTGGGCGACCTCTGCCGGGAACTCGGCACGCTCCTCATCGTCGATTGCGTGACTTCGCTCGGGTGTACGCCGTTGAAACTCGACGAACTCAAGATCGACGCGGCCTTCAGTTGCAGTCAGAAAGGCCTCGGCTGCCCGCCGGGGCTCTCGCCGCTGTCGTTCGGCGACCGCGCCGTCGCGGCGCTGAAGGCCCGCAAAACGAAAGTGCAAAGCTGGTACCTCGACATGACCGCCATCGAGAGTTACTGGGGCGGGGATCGGTCGTACCACCACACCGCGCCGATCAGCATGATCTACGCCCTCCGGGAAGGACTGCGGATCGTATTGGAAGAGGGCCTCGAAGCGCGCTGGGCCCGGCACCTTCGCAACCACCTCGCATTGAAGGCCGGGCTCGAAGCCATCGGGTTGAACTACATCGCGGCCCCGGAGTGCCGATTGCCGCAGTTGAACGCGGTGCACATCCCCGCCGGGATCGAAGACGTCCCGAACCGCAAGCGGATGCTCACCGAATTCGGGATCGAGATCGGCGGCGGCCTCGGCGACTTCAAAGGCAAAGCGTGGCGCATTGGCCTCATGGGGTACAACAGCAAACCGAGCAGCGTCTTCCAAGTGCTCGCGGCGCTGGAAGTGGTCTTGCGCGGAGCGGGCGCGAAGGTGGTGCCCGGTTCGGGCGTCGCCGCGGCGGAAGCGGCCTACGACTGACCCGTTAGGAAAACATTTGGAAGCGGTCGTTCGGTTCGAAGGCTTGGCGCAGGTGCAGAATCGTCGGTTCGGTCGCACTCGGTGGCCATGCGAGCGCGAGGACGTCGAAGCGGAGATTGACGCCGTGGAGGCGGTGCCGGCCGAGGAAGCGAAGAGCCGCCCGGGTCAACCGCCGCTGTTTGGCGGGGTCGACCGTGGCGGCTGCGATCTGCGGATCGGCTTGCGAAGTCGAGCGGACTTCGACGATCACCAGCGTTAGGTCGTCGGTGGCGATCAGGTCGAGTTCGCCCAAGCCGTCGTGGATGTTCGCCCCGAGGATGCGCCAACCGAGGGTTCGCAAGAACTTCGCGGCGGCGCGCTCGGAGCGTTGGCCGAGCCAACGGCGCCAGAATCGCCAGCGGCGAAACCCGGCGTCGGTGGTGAGACCGGGGACGTCCACTACTTCTTCGTGGTCTCGGTTTTGGCCTTGCGCTTGGCGGCCCGCTTGCTTTCGCCCGTCGTGGCCGTTTGCTCTTTCGCGGCGGCGGCCTTCGCGGCGGCGGCTTCCTTGGAAGCGCTCGCGGCGGCCGAGTCGAGGGCCAGCTGGCGTTTGACGTCGCCTTTGATCTTGATCGCTTTACCCACGCGATCGCGGATGTAGTACAACTTCGCCCGGCGGACCATCCCGGCTTTCTTGACGTCGATCTTGGCGACGCGCGGCGAGTGGATCAAGAAGATCCGTTCGACGCCTTCGCCTTGGACGAGCCGGCGAACGGTGATCATCTCGCGGATGCCCGAACCGTTGCGGGCGATCACGTCGCCTTCGAAGGTCTGGACGCGTTCCTTGGCCCCGTCGAGGAGCTTCTGGTGGACAATGATCGTGTCGCCGACTTGGAACGCGGGGACATCCGCTTTCAGCAGGCCGGTCTCGACGACTTGGAGCAGTTTCCGTTGCATGGCATTCGCCCTTTCGCGTGCACTCTCGTGCGGATCATTCCGAATCTTGCCGACTACGATCTTCCGACTGACGCCGTCGCCATTTTTCGATCACCGCGTGGTTCCCGTTCAACAATACCTCGGGGACCGACAAACCCCGATACTCGCGGGGTTTCGTGTACTGCGGATACTCCAATCGGCCCGGCTCGCTGTGACTCTCGTCCACGGCACTCGCGGCATCGCCGAGAACGCCGGGAATCAAGCGCATCACCGACTCGATCAGCAGCATGGCGGGAACTTCCCCGCCGTTGCAAATGAAATCTCCCGCGGAGATTTCCATCGGCTTCAATGCTTGCCGGATACGGTCGTCGAAGCCTTCGTAACGCCCGCAGAGCAATAGCAATCGCCTGGACTCTGCCAATTCTTGAACGACCGACTGCGTCAAGCGCCGCCCGGTCGGGGTGAGCATGATCAGCAATCCGGGGTCTTCGATTTTGGCCCGGACGGCTTCGACGCAATCGACCACCGGTTCGGCCATCAAGACCATACCGGGGCCACCGCCGTAGGGCCGATCATCGACCCGTTTGTGTTTGTCCAGCGACCAATCGCGGATGTTCCACAATTGAACATCCACGATCCCCGCTTGCCGGGCAATCTTCAAGAGGCTCTGCGAGAGAAACCCTTGGAAGAGATCGGGAAAGAGCGTCAGCACATCGAAACGAATCGTCCGGCGAGAAGGCGTCTCGGCCGGAAGGGGTTCCGATGCGGCATCCACGGCGCGATCCCGATTCAAACGGCCGAGGTAACGGGTGCCGCTTTCGCGGCGGTGTCGGCCGCTTGAAGGTCTTCGAACTTCTTCATGAACTTCGTGAAAAAGACTTGGACCGTCTCGGAGGGCTTCGCGCCGACGCTGAGCCAGTACTTGATACGGTCGGCGACCAACTTCACGCGATTTTCTTTTTCGGCCAAGTGCGGGTCGTAGCTGCCCAACTCTTCGATGACCTTGCCATCGCGGGGCTGGCGGTGGTCGATGGCCACGATGCGGTAGTAGTGGCGATGGGCTCGACCCATCTGCTTCATGCGAATGCGAACGGCCACTGACGAACCCTCTTCCACGCGGCGCAAAATATCCGAGAACTAGCAAAATAGCACCCGCCGGGCCGATCGGCTACGGGAAGTGCGAAAGAAAGTTGGCCCCCGCGCTTCGTCCCTCGTTCAAACGCAGGGTATGTGTGATCAGGGACGGCAATTCGGCCGGATCGTGGACGACAATCAAGAGTGTTTGATCCGCGACAAGTTCCGACTTCAGCCAGTCGTGGACCCGGCGAATGGTCGACGCATCCAAAGCTTGGAACGGCTCGTCGAGGATGAGCAATTCCGGCTGTTTGATGACGGCCCGCAGTAAGAGCAACAGCCGCTGCGCGCCGGTGGATAGCTGCCACCAATGCCGCTCTGAGTCTCGCTTCAAATGGAATTGCGCCATCAATTCATCGACCTGCCGGCTTTGACCCTCAGTGATTGTTTCGGGGGCGAAGCGGTCGCAGAAACCCGACGCGACCGCCTCGCGCGCGGTCAGCATCCGGGGGAAGTACTGGTGCATTTCCGGGGAGACGAGGCCGATGCGTTTCTTGACCTCCCAGATGGTCTCCCCGCCGCCGCGGCGCCGGCCGAACAGCCGGATGTCGTTGGCGAACGCTTGGGGGTGATCGCCGCACAGCAGGCTGAGCAACGTCGTTTTTCCCGAGCCATTCGGCCCGAGAATCGCCCAGCGCTCGCCCCGATTCACGCGCCAGTTCACATGGTCCAAGATGGCCCGACCACCGTGGCGGACGGTGACGTTCGCCATTTCGATGATGGGTTCCGACGGGGACGACTGCGGTGGGACCGGCGTCGGACCAATACGAGTCGAGTCGAATCCGCACGATGTCGGCACCGCTAAACGAAACACATTTTCAACCCAGTCGGGCACCGCGTCGTCCCGGCAGGTCAACACCACTGTCAAGCCACTGTCACCCAACCGGCGCAAGCGCTCGCCCAGTTCCGCCCGCGTCGCGGTGTCGAGTCCCGAAAACGGATCGTCGAGCAGGAGCAGCGTCGGCTGCTTCAACAATCCCTTGGCGATCCGCAATCGGCGTTGTTGCCCGTTCGACAACTTCAACAATTTCAACTCGAGCAATTCGGCGAGGTGAAACTGCTCCGCGACCGCGTCGATGGAACCGGGGACTCCCGCGCTCAAAAATTCGCGGGCGGTCGGGCAGTCGTCCGGCTCGTTGAACTCGAAGCGCTGTTGGTAGTAAAAGTTCGACGGCGAGAAGAGCCGGGAATCCTCGCGGAAGCCGACAAACGCGGTCGATTCGGGAATTGTCCGCAGACCACTGACCACGCGGTGTCGCCCGGCGAGCGTTTCCAGGAGCGTCGTTTTGCCGCTGCCGGTCGGGCCGACGATGGCCCACGTTTGCCCGGCTGTGCCGATCCAGTTCAACCCGCGCAAGATCGGACCCGCGTGCGCGCGTTCGACGGTCGCGTTTTCGAATCGGAACAGTTCCATGTCAGGCCAATCGCTCTTGCCACGCGGCCAACTGCGCGGCCACTTCCGCCGGGGCCGTGGAACCGTAGCTGCGGAAGGCGGCGATGGCGTTGGCGACGCCCAGCGATCCCCGTACCGCCGCGCCGGCGCCGGGGGCCACGGCCTCGAAATCGGCGACCGGGAGATCGGCCAATCGCCCCCGGGCCCCTTCGGCTTTTTTCACCAACACCCCCACCGCCTCGTGGGCCGTTCGCATCGGTACGCCACGGGAAATCAGCGATTCCATCAGGGTCGTCGCATCCAAGAAACCGTCTTCGATCCGCGCGGCGAGGACCTCGCGGCGCAGTTTCGTTTGCGCCACCAACGGCGCCGCGACAAGCAAGCATCCTTCGACCGTATCGAATGCGTCGAACAGCGCGGCCTTGTCCTCTTGGAGGTCGCGATTGTACGCCAGCGGCAGACCCTTCAAGAGCACGAGCAATTGCTGCAACGCCCCGATCACACGGCCGGTTTTGCCCCGCGTCAGTTCGAGCACGTCCGGGTTCTTCTTGTGCGGCATGATGCTGCTGCCGGTGCAGAACGCATCGGGGAGTTCGAGGAAGTTGAACTCCGTCGTCGACCAAATGGCCCACTCCTCGGCCCAGCCGCTGAGGTGGATCGCGATCATCGACAGGTCGAACACGAACTCGACGAGGAAGTCGCGGTCGCTCGAAACATCCAAGCTATTGCGGGCGACGGAATCGAACCCGAGCTTCGCGCGGACACTCTCGCGGTCGATCGGCAACGAACTCCCCGCGAGCGCCGCCGCCCCGAGGGACAGTACATTCGCCCGCTTCCGGCAGTCGGCCAGGCGCTCGCGATCCCGCTGGAATTTCTCGACGTAGGCCAAGTAGTAGTGGGCCGCGAGCACCGGTTGCGCCCGCTGCAAATGAGTATAACCGGGCAGAATGACCCCCTCGTCGCGCAGGGCCGAGCCGACGAACGCCCGTTGCAAGTCGGCCAGCAATTCGTCGGTGCGGTCGATCGCTTCGCGGACCCAGAGCCTCACGTCCGTCACGACTTGGTCGTTGCGGCTGCGGCCCGTGTGCAGCTTGCGCCCGACGTCGCCGAGTCGGGCGATCAGCGCCTGTTCGATGTGGGTGTGAATGTCTTCCAGCGCGATGGAGAACGGCATCGCCCCGGCTTCGATCTCCTCCCCGATGGCGTCCAATGCCGCGCCGATTTGCCCGGCCTCGGTCACCGAGATCAACCCGACTTCGGCGAGCATGCCCGCGTGGGCTCGGCTGGCGACAATGTCGTGCCGATACAGCCGGCGGTCGACGCCGATCGATTCGGTGAATTGCTCGACGCGCCGATCGGTGCCGCCGGTGAACCGCCCGCCCCACGTCTTCTGACTCATCGCTCGGCCCCGCCGCTTCCTGATCGAACGCGTGTTTTACGGAACCGCCAAAAGCGTGACACCCGCACGACCCCTTGTGGGTATGTTTCCCGGATCGATCCCCGCACCCGGAGGTTCCCGATGAAACGCACGTTCGCCCTGCTGGCACTCGCTTGGTTTCCTTTGTTCGCCCCCGCCGCCGAGCCGGTGGCCCCCGCCGTCGAAATCCGCGTGAAGGCCATCGGCGACCTCATCGGTATCATCGAATACGCCGGGGCGACTTTTCTACAGCCGGAAGCCGGCAAGCAATTCGCGGAGCTGATCACGACCCTCGGCTCCGGCGACCAAGGCCTCGACACCGGCAAGCCCATCGGGGGGTACGTCCGCATTTCGGAGAACATCGCCGACAGCGCCGTCGTGGTCTTGGTGCCCGTCAAGGACGAAGCCGCGTTCGTCGCGTTGCTCAAAAACAAATTGAACGTCGACGCGAAAAAAGGCAAAGCGGACATTTACAGCATCGACATTCCGCAACTACCGCTCGGTTCAATCTATTTCCGATTCCTCCACGGCTACGCCTACGCCACGATCCGCAACGTCAAAAGCATCGACCCGGAATCGATCATCCTGCCCAAGGATTTTTTCAAAGCCCCGCTCAAACACGTGCTCGCGGCCGATGTGTACTGGGATCGCTTCCCGGCCGACGTGAAGAAAGTGATGCTCGGGCAGATTGAATTGCAACTCGCGGAGATGACCAAAGACTTCGGCGGCAGCGAATTGCAGAAGCAAGCCCGTCGCGGCCTCATCGACATCGGCGTCGGGATGATCCAAACGATTTTGAACGACGGCGAGAAATTCGGAGTCACCCTCGACGCCGATCCGAAGACCGATGCGATTTCGGCCGACATCCGCATGACCGCCAAGGCGAAGTCGACATTCGCGGCGAACCTGAAAATGTGGGCCGACCGCGAGAGTTTGGCCGCCGGCGTTTCGGTCGGAAAAGATCCA
>JAYSYN010000309.1:0-27227 GCA_043727575.1 Fimbriiglobus sp. | reverse complement strand
CGGAGTCGGCGGCGCCCGCCGGGGTTGCGGCTCCTCGGCTTCGCGGTAGAGATTCCACGTCGGGTCGGCGGCCTCCCCCAAGAACCGAAAGCCGGGCTGCTCGCCGGTCGACCGCCCGCAGAGGATCAGCCCGTCGGCGGTGGTGGAACATTTGTGCTGGCCCGCGCAGACCGGGCAGGGGCGTCGACTCGAAACGGGTTTGATTTTGGCCGCGACCATAATAATCTCCAGTATACTGAACAGAGGTACAAAGATACTCCCCCGTAGGTTGTAAGCTCCAATTCGGTCCCGTGCGCGCCGAAACGAGTTAATTCGGGAAGTCAAGGGAAATCGGGTGGCTATCCGAAGGATTTGGATTCCCACAAACGAAACGAGCCGGGGCCCGATGGCCCCGGCTCGACGTGTGGTCTCTGTTTCAAACGCTACCGCATTGGGATGTCCAGGATCGGCGTCGTCGGGCCGGAGAGGGTCGGGGCCAGCGGCGGCACCGGGATCGGCGAAATCGTCGGCGCAGTCGGCGTCGGACGCTGGGGCAGTGTCACGCTGCCATTCGGTTTGAAGGCGCTTTCGCCGGGCGTCGGGATCGGGCTGAGCGTCGGCAGGTTGCCCGGTTGCGATTGATACGCGTCCCACGACTTCGTGGAGGACGGGGCCGGTTGGCTCGTGCCCGCCGAACCGCGCGGCGTCGAAACGGGCGCCGGCAACAGGTCGGGCAAGTTGCCCCCGCCGGCGGGCGGTGGCATCATCGGGGCAGTGCCTGGAGGGGCCGGCAGCGTTTGGAACGGTTCGATCGCGGTCGGCGGCGTCACACCGAGGACGTCGGCCGGATGCTCCCGGAGTTTGATCGCCGAGTTGAGGGCGCGGAAGTGATCCGCCGCTTTCTTTTGGACGAACGGCGGCAGCGGTCCGTCGGCGACGCTGACGTTGTTGTAACTCTGGATCGTCCCCTTCACGTACTCCAAGCGGGCGAGGGCCGCGTTGTAGTTGGCCAAGCCGCGGTATTGATCCGAGATCGCATTCGCCAAGTCGCGCTGGCTCTGGATCAACCCGTTGAGCTGGCCGATGAAGTCTTCGCCCTGGATGTTGCCGAGGCGAGTCTCCTGCTGGCGGACGACTTCCGCCAGTGCCTTGCGGCGGGCTTCGTTGATGCTGTTGGTGGCGAAGCCGACTTCCATCTGCCGGACGGCGTCGACGATGGCGTCGAAGACCTTCCGCTCCGAATCGCGGAGTTGCACGTAGCTCTTCCAAAGGGCGAGCTGCGATTGTCGCGTCAGGGCGTTCGCATCGCGGAAGCCGAGCGGCATATCGACCCGCAGGCCGACCTGCCAGCTGTTGAACTGGTTCAGGGCCAAGTTGGCGAAAGCGTTGTCCGGGGAGCTGCCGCCCAGCGAGCGTCCGAGGGCGTTGATGTCGTAACTCGTGAAGAGGCGGGCGTCGGGCATCCGCAGGTTCTTCTGGTTCAGCAAATCGAGTTGCCGGGCCTTCACCTCTTGGCGGGCGATCATCAACTCGGGCCGGGAAACGAGGGCTTCGTCGTACACCGTCTGGATGTCCGGGGTGAAGAGCACTTTCATCGGCACGTCGGCCGGGGCGAAGATGGTGCCGTCGTCGGACTTCAAACCGAGCAGGCCGCGGAGCACGCGGTCCGATTCGAGCACCTGCTGGCGCGCCGTGATGACCTGCTGGCGGAAGAGCCAATACTGCGCCTCGGCCTGTTCCTTCAAGTACGGGGCCCCGTTGCCGGCCTCGGTGCGGATTTTCAACTTGCTGTACAACCCGAAGGCTTGTTCGAGGCCGACTTCTTGGGCGTACTTGTTGTAATAGGCCGCGTAGAGGTTCCAGTACGCTTGTTCGACGTTGAACAGCATCTGGTTGATCTGCGAATCGAACTGGTGCCGGGCTTGGGCCGTGCGGACGCGGGTGACCAAGATGCCTTCGGTGCCGGAGCCGCCGGAGGGACGCAGGCCGGAGACCAACAAGCTGCCCGGGTGCGACGCCAACAACTGGTTGGCCTCGATGCCGAAGCCTTGCAGTAAGGGCTGCTCGAAGATGAACTGCACCCGCGGTGTGTACGAGGTGCTCAGCGCGATGAACTGACTGTTCGTCGGCGCGCTGGCCAAGTTCAAGTAGTTCAAGCTCGTCGTGATGCCCGCGATCCCCCCCGTGGGAAGCGGCTTGGTCAGCGAGCTGGTCAAACTGGCCGAGTCGCCGTTGGAGAAGCTCTGCTGGAGGCTGAGGGTCGCTTGGTCCTGCTTGGCCCACGTGATGCTACTTGTGAAGCGGGCGTCGAACTTCGACAGCGACCGCTCGACTTCCGCCTGCGCCACGGCCGGGTCGAGCACGAAAGCCTTGATTGTGTCGGTGCCGGTGGTGCCCCGCCCTTGGAACTGCGTCAACGCCGGGTTGTCGGTGCCGTTGATCCCGCTGCCGATGTTCCCCTGCTCGATGGCGATGGCCTGGGCTTCTTTGATGCTGATCGGCCGCGTCTGCCGCTTGGAGTCCGAGACCGTGGCCGGCTTGCTCCCCGGCTGGCTCATGCCGGGGAAAATGCCCTCGTGCGGGGATTTTTCCAAGCTCTCCGGGATGTTCGGTCGCCTGGCTTCTTTCCAGTCGGCCGGTTCGAGGAAGAGTTGGTGCTTGCACCCGGCCAGCCCGAGGCCGGTGAGTGCGATCAACCCGCCCGTGAACCGCGCTTTCCAGCGAATCTTCCGCATTGTGCCGCCCCCGTCCCCTCCGCGTCCCGGCCATTCCCCCGATGGCCGAATCCGCAGAACGTCCCTTCGTTTATCGGCAATCGGCGAATCGGAATTGAACGAATATACCGATTGACCGGCCTAAATTTGCTCGCATCGGCGGAATCTGGAGAGATTGGTTCAAGTGGGCAAGGAGGCGTCTGCCATTTGCAGTTCGTCAACCGGTGCCGCTTCGCTAGTTTGATGGCATGGATGAGACACCACCGAAGCCGCGATTCCCGCTCGCCCGCCGTTCGTTGCGGTTCGCCAAAAGCGCCCGGCTGAATTGGCTCCAGCGCCACCAGCACCAGTTCAATTTCGCCCTGCACCTGCTCGGGATTCCGCTCGCGGTCGTCGGGTTGATCCTGCCGTTCTTCGTCGACTGGTACTGGGGCGCGGCCGCGTTCGTGCTCGGGTACCTCTTCCAGTGGGCCGGGCATTTGGTCGAAGGGAACGACGTGGGCGAGTTTATCCTGATCAAGAAGGCCCTCGGCCTGTCGACGGTCGCCGTCGCACCCCGATACGCGGTCAAGAATGCCGAGTGACCCCGTCGGCGAAACCCGGCGCTGGATCGAGACGTTCGTGATCGGGCTGAACCTCTGCCCGTTCGCGCGGAAGGTTTTCGTCGACGACACGATCCGGTACGCGGTCTCGGCGGCCTCCGAGACCGAAGAGTTGTCGAACGACCTGACCCGCGAACTCCGGCACTTGGTCGATCGGCCCATCACCGAAGTCGAAACGACGATCCTGATCCATCCGCGGGCCCTGCGAGATTTCCTCGATTACAACGACTTTCTGAGCGATGCGGACGAACTTCTCGGATCGCTGGGTTTGACCGGCGTCGTGCAGATCGCCAGTTTCCACCCGCAGTACCGGTTCGCCGGCACCTCGCCCGACGCCGTCGAAAACCACACGAACCGCTCGCCTTATCCGATGCTGCACCTGCTACGGGAAGAGAGCATCACGAAGGTGGCCGGCGACCCGGCGGCACTCGACGCGATCCCGGCGCGGAACGTCGAGACCCTACGCGCCTTGGGGCGCAAGAAAATCGAGAAGTTGCTCGGTTGAACCGGCTAAATTCAGAGTCTCACGCAGAGCCGCGAAGACACGAAGAAGCATGAAAAGAGGTTTCTTTAAATACTGCATCCGAGGTTCGATATTTTTTCTCTGTGTCTCGGCGGCTCTGCGAGAGATCCTCCGAGCATTCTCTTTCATTTGACCCGTGCCACCATCGCCGCGCGGACCGCCTCCCAGCCTTCGATCCGACCCCGGTCCAACCATTCTGGCCGGCTGAATTCGTCGAACAACTCTTTCCGCCGTGCGATGTCGGCGACCGTCGCCAACACGACTTCCCGCACTTCGGCCAAGACCCGCACCCATTCGCCGTAGGATTCGTCGAAGGTCTCTTCCAATTGCAAGCGGAGCTTGCGTGCGAGCGCCGGCGAGGCCCCTCCCGTGGAAATGGCGATCTGCAACTCACCCCGCCGCACGACCGCGGGCAAGACGAACGTCCCGCGTTCGGGAACGATGGCATCGCAGACCCAAATGCCGCGCTTTCGGCAGGCTTCGACCACCCGGGCATTCACTTCGGCGGTGGCGCAGGCGAAGGCAATGTGGATGCCGTCGAGGTGATGCTCGGCGAACGGTTCGGATGGTGGAATCGTCGGGTCGACAATGCGGACCGTCGCACCCGCTGCTTGTACGAGCTGCGCTTTCCGTTGGCCCACGGGGCCACCGCCGACGACCAACGCGCGCAAACCCTGCAAATTCAGCATCGCCGGGAACATCGCGGGTCCCTCCATACACTTTTACGATATGAACAGCACCGTCACGCATCTCGAAGGGGCCATCGACGGCGCCCGCTTACCCGCCGGGCAACTCCACGGCCTGCACGCCGGCCGGCCGATCTGGGTCCGGTACGATCTCGAGGCCGTGCGGAAGCTCGTGACCCCGGCGATGATCGCCACGCGGCCCCCGAACCTCTGGCGCTACCGCGAACTGCTGCCCCTGCCGTTCGATGTCGAGCCGGTGACCCTCGGCGAAGGGATGACCCCCCTGCTGGATTGCCCGCGGCTCGGGGGCCAACTCGGGCTGTCGAAGTTGTGGGTGAAAGATGAAAGTCAAATGCCGACGGGGGCGTTCAAAAGCCGGGGGATGACCGCGGCGATCAGCATGGCCAAGTGGCTCGGGGTCAAGCGCGTCGCGCTACCGACGGCCGGGAATGCCGGGGGTGCCGCCGCGGCTTACGCGGCTCGGGCCGGGATGGAGTGCTTCGTCTTCATGCCGGCCGATACGCCGGTGGTCAGCCAGTTCGAGCCGCATCTGTACGGGGCCAAAGCGTTCCGCGTAAACGGGCTGATCAACGATTGCGGGAAGATCGTCAAGGACGGCGCCGAGCGTATGGGCTGGTTCGACTTGAGCACATTGAAAGAGCCGTATCGCCTCGAAGGCAAGAAGACGATGGGGCTGGAAATCGCCGAGCAACTCGGTTGGCGACTGCCGGACGTCATCCTCTATCCGACCGGCGGCGGCACCGGACTCATCGGCATGGCGAAAGCCTTCGGCGAACTCATGGATCTCGGTTGGATCGAGCGCCGGCCACTCCCGCGCTTCTACTCTTGCCAAGCCGAAGGGTGCGCTCCGATCGTCACGGCCTTCGACAAGGGCGAACGCCACGCGGACTTGTTCCCCAATGCCCACACGGTCGCCAGCGGCTTGCGCGTGCCCGTCGCCGTGGGGGACTTTATGATCCTCGACGCTATCCGCGCCAGCGGCGGCAAAGCCATCGCGGGGAGCGAAGCGAGCATCGCCCCGTGGATGCTGCGGGCGAGTTCCGCGGAGGGAATCAGCATCTGCCCCGAGACGGCGGTCTGCTTCGACGTCCTCGAGCAGTTGCTGAAATCGGGCGGCCTGAAACGGGACGAGGAGATCGTCGTCTTCAATACCGGCGCCGCGACGAAGTACTTGGAAGCGCTGCCGGTGAACCTGCCGATGCTCGACAAGGACAACTTGGATTGGGGGCGGATCGGATCCGATTAAAAATACGTGGCGACGATGCTCGGGTCGATCTGCCGGATCGTGATCTCGGGCGCGACGGGGGTGCCGTGGAGGGCGTATTTGAGTTTGCACACGTCCGCCGAACTCGCCATCGTGAACTCGCCGTAGGTGCCGCCGCCGCTCCGGAACGTGACCGCCGCCGACACCGGCGCGGTCTTGGGGCCGAAGTCCGCGGACGCGGTCGTGTTGGACCCCGCGGCCCATCCGCCCCCCAACGACACGCCCCAATGGCAGACTGATTTCTGGCCGATGACGTGGAAGTTGAACATGTAGCCGCGCGGGATCGTGTGCACTTGATCCCGGGGGACGATGGTTCCGTTCCCGAGGTGGTTGTTGGCGCGGTGGGCGTCGATTTGCATGCCGTCGGTGGCGTACCATCGCAGCGAGACGAAGCCGGCGTTGAACAACCAGAGCTTCACGGCGTTGAAACAAACAGGGTTCGCACCCAGCGTTTGATCGGCCCGCGTCCGCGTTTCCCAATTGAAGACGCCGTTCGGGTTTTTGATCGCCTCCGCCGCCTTCGCGAGGCCTTCGAGTGTCGGGTTGGCGGTCGGTACGTAGCAGAGGATCGCCTCCTTCACCTGCTGCTCGGATTTCGTTTGGAAAGTGCTCTTGAGGATGGGAGTCGGCGCGAGATCGGAGGCCGTATACGGCGTCTTCAGGTAAATCCGATGGCACAGTAGGAGCGCTCGCACCGCGGCGTGTTGCTCCTTCGTGCCGGCTTTCCAGTAGCCGCCCCCTTCCAGCGAAATGCTGGCGCCCAAAGCGTCGGCCCGCCCGGCCGAGTTCATGGTGATGTCGTTCGCCAAAGTCGGGCTCAGGGCTTTGATGTACGCCACCGCTTGGGTGAAACGTTCCGAATCGGTTCTGGCCATGGTGGGTCCCCGTCGCGTTGAAAGTGTTGTGCCAATCTATGCGGAACGCCCGGCGCCTCCGGACATCGCGGCCGAAAACAATCGAATCGGATCGCGGTCACTACGCTGAGTGGAAGTCGATCCCCTCACGCCTCGGATGGCAACTGCTTTGTCTTTCCAACTCCTCGCCACCGACGGTGCCGCCCGGGCCGGACTTCTCTCCACGGCCCACGGCAGCATCGAGACGCCGATCTTCATGCCCGTCGGCACCCAAGCCACTGTCAAGGGATTGACACCCGAGATGGTCCGCGGCGTCGGCGCGCAGATCATATTGGGAAACACTTACCACCTCGCTCTGCGGCCCGGCGACGAATTGATCCGTGACCTCGGCGGATTGCACAGATTCATGAATTGGCCGCATCCGATCCTCACCGACTCGGGCGGATTCCAAGTCTTCAGCCTCGCGGAGCAGCGGAAGATCACGGATCACGGCGCGACGTTCAAGAGCCACCTCGACGGCCGCGAGTTGGAGCTGACCCCCGAAAAAGCGGTGGACATCCAGCAGAACCTCGGCAGCGACATCGCCATGGTGCTCGACGAGTGCCCCGCGGCCGACGCGTCGCCCGAGGTAATGCGGAACGCGATCCGCCGGTCGATTCTGTGGGCCGCGCGCTGCCGGGCGCACCACACGCACCCGACGCAGGCCCAGTTCGCCATCGTCCAAGGCGGGTTGAACGTCGACCTGCGGGCCGAGTGCGCCGAAGCGATGATCCCGATGGATTTCCCCGGTTACGCCCTCGGTGGCTTCAGCGTCGGCGAGCGGCCCGAGGAAATGCACGCGGCCCTCCCCGCTTGCGCGGCGTTGCTGCCCGCGAACAAGCCGCGCTACCTCATGGGTGTCGGCCGACCGCAGGATTTGCTGATCGCGGTCGGTGCCGGGATCGATATGTTCGACTGCGTCATGCCGACGCGCAGCGGCCGCAACGCCCTCGCCTTCACCGATACCGGCAAGGTGAAGATTCGGAATGCGAAGCACAAGCGAGATCCCGCGCCGCTGATGTCCGGTTGCGAATGCGATTGCTGCCGGAATTACAGCCGGGCGTACCTGCATCATCTGTTCAACGCCGGCGAGATGCTGGGGCCGACGCTACTGAGCTTGCACAACTTGGCCTACTACCTGAAACTGATGCGCGGGGCGAGGCTGGCGATTGTAGAGGGCCGATTCGCGGAGTACGCGAAGCGCTGCGAAACGGGATGGGCTTCGGTAGAATAAGGCGAAATCAGGAGACCCGTGATGAATGAACTCGAACCGACTACAACCGAGACAACCAACGACGAATCGCAACCGGAAGTCTCTCGGTGGGCCTACCGGACGCCGGAACAGAAACGAATCGACGCGGAGAAAGCGCTGAGCCGGGCTTGGCCCTCCCGGCCGCTGCCGGAGGGGAAATCGTGGCAGGATGTATTGCGTGAGGTAGGCCGTGGTGACGAGACCGACGAACAAGTGACCGAAGCCCTCAGAGAACTGTCTTAATGGCGACGCCACTACAGATTCTCGACACGAACATACTCGTGCATTATGTCCGAGAGGATCTCGCGTGGACTCAAATCCGCCAAGACTACGAATTGCTACTCGTCGAACCAACACCGCTGATTTCAATTGTTACCGCGGGAGAATTACGATCACTGGCGACACAATTCGATTGGGGCAGTGCTAAACGGGGTCGGATGGAGTTTGCGCTCGGTTATTTCAAAACTGTTCCCGTCGATTCGCCCGAGCAAATCTCGATTTACTCCGAGATCGACAACTACTGCTTGGAACGCGGTCGAGTCATGGGCAAAAACGACCTTTGGAATCGCGGCGACCGCCGCGCTGACCGATGCCAGACTGCTGACGTCCGATGCCGATTTCGAATTGCTCGACGGGGTTTTTTAAACTTGGAATGGGTCCGCGCCCCGGAAAGTTAACCGCCTTGCCGGAATCCAGCGTCGCAACTAAGATGCGCGTTCCGATTTTGACGATTGTTTTACCGCTGTCCAGCACAGGAAATTCCGTGACGTTCACCGCCTTGATCGCCGAAGATCCGCCCAAAGAGCCGGGTAAAGACCAACCGAAGCCGGAACAGCCGTTCTACATGACGATGCCGTTCATGATCGCCATGTTCGGCCTCTTTTTCTTGGTCGTCATCCTGCCGCAAAGCCGCCGGAAGAATCGCGAAGCCAAGAAGATGATCGAGAGCCTCAAGCCCGGCGCCAAAGTCGTCACGGCGTCGGGGATTGTCGGCTCGGTCGTGAAGATCAAAGACGGCGGCACCGAAGTCGTGATCCGCAGCGAAGATGCCAAATTCTGCGTGCTCAAGACCGCGATCACCAGCGTGATCGCCGAGGAAACCCCGGAAGTCAAGAGCTAGTCACCCCCCATTCGAGCCGGGGCCGTGCCCACCGGTTGTTATCCGAGTACGCCATGCGACCGAAATTCTTGACCCGCTTGATCCTCTGCCTCGTGCCGACGCTGATCGCCAGCGGCTTCGCCGGCTTCGCCTTTTGGAAAGAATCCAACGGGCAAATCGGCTTCCGCCGCGGGATCGACCTCGCCGGCGGCACGATCCTCGTCTACGAAGTCGACCGCGAGCGCATGGACGACAAATCGACGTCGCGCGGCGAGGGCAAACGGGAATTGACGAACGACGACATCAAGCAGCTCGCCGAGAAGCTCAAAAAGCGGATCGATCCGACCGACTTGAAAAACGTCGTCGTCCGGCCCATCGGCAACAGCCGGGTCGAGATCATCCTGCCGTTCGCGGGGAGCACCAGTGGCGACAAGGGAGCGGCGAACGCCGAGTTCGTCGAGGAAGTGCGGAACCAAGTCAAGCAGACGGGCGTCCTCGAATTCCGCATCCTCGCCAACCTCGACGACGACCGCGAAGGGATACTCGAAGCCCAGCGCTTGCTCGACAACCCGGCCCCGGCCGACGCCACCGTGATCGCCGACCGGGCCAAGGCGGGCAAAGTCCCACCAGCTCCGGCGAACACGTACAAGGTCAAAGCCAGCGGCGACGAAATCGACGTGCGTTACGAATGGGTCGAACTCGGCAAAGAAGAGCGCGAGGGGCGCGGGCTCAGCAGTGCCTACGCCAAAGAACCGCCGCCCAAGAAATTCGGCAAAGGCGTCAGTTGGGAATACCCGGAACTCGAATCCAAACGCAATCGCACGGTCGTCCAACGGTCCGGGAGCAAATCCGGCCAATCGGCATCGTACCTCTACTTCAGTCGGCCGTTCGCCAAGCAGGGGCGCACCAAAGACGAAGAAGGCAAGGACGTCGAATACTTCCTCCTGACCCGCGTTTCGACGGCCGACAACGTCCGCGTCGTGGGCGACGTTCGCATCTCGGCGACCAACCGCGAAGACCAAGACAACAACCCCGCCGTCGGGTTCAACTTCGAAACGCCGGCCGGCGTCAAGATGTTCAGCGACATGACCGAGCGCAACAAACCGACCGACGCCATGGTCCGCAGCCTCGCCGTCATCATGGATGACAAAATCGTCTCGGCCCCGACCCTCAATGCCATCCTCCGCGGCTCGGGGATCATCAGCGGTGGCAGCTTCACCCAGAAGGCCGTCAACCAACTCGTCAACATCCTGCGTTCGGGGAACCTCAACGCGGAACTCAAGCCCGACCCTGTCAGCGAGAACACCGTCGGGGCGACCCTCGGCGAATCGACTATCCGCAAAGGCTTGATCTCGGTGTTCGCCGCCTTCGGGGCCGTGCTGCTGTTCATGGTTTACTACTACCGATTCGCCGGCTTGGTCGCCTGCGTCGCCCTATTCGCCAACTTACTGCTCACCATCGGCTTCATGGTCGCCGTCAACGCCGCGTTCACCCTCCCCGGTCTCGCCGGGCTCGTGCTGATGCTCGGGATGGCCGTCGACGCCAACGTGCTCATCTACGAGCGCATCCGCGAAGAACGGGAGAAAGGCGCGACCTTGCTTGGGGCGATCCGCAACGGTTACGACCGCGCTTTGCCGACGATCATCGACACCCACCTGACGAGCATCTTCACTGCCATCGTCATGTACTCCTTCGGCAACGACAGCCTCAAAGGGTTCAGCGTCAGCCTCACCGTCGGCCTCATCATCAGCCTGTTCACGTCGCTGTTCATGACCCGTCTGATGTTCGACTACAGCATGCACCGCAAGTGGGTCACGAAACTCTCGATGAAGCGTCTCTTCGCCCGGCCGACGTTCGACTTCATGAAGATCCGCAATCAGATGTTCGCCCTCACGGCGATCCTCACGATCCTCGGCCTCGGGCTGTTCCTCTTCCGCGGCGAGAAGGTCCTCAACGTGGACTTCACCCAGGGCACCGCGTACGGCGGCCGGTTGAAGGATGGCGAGGAGCGCTCGCTCAGCGGCGGCGACGGCAAAAAAGGGATGGTCGAACTCCTCGGCGAAGCCCGCCAGAAGCAGCGGCTCAACGTCAAAGAAGTCGTCCCGATGACCTTCGCGGGCATCGACGAAACCACTGGGGAATCGAAGAAGGCCGAGAACATCTTCAAGATCATCTACATCGAACCGGACGGCCGACTCTCCGAAGAGAAGGTGACGTTGGCGTCCCGCGCCGAAGGGGCCGACGACGCCGCGCGGTTGGCGAATTTGAAGGCCCGCGCGAGCCTGCTGCCCGACGCTTCGGTCGAGCAAGTCTTCTTGAAGGGGGATAGCTTCGGCGGGAACAAAGCCCGCAGCTTCACGGTCCGGACCACCGAAAAAGAGCCGGAACTCGTGCAGATCATGCTCGACCGCCTGCTGCGGGACGACGCGGATCAACCGCTGATGGCCAGCACGAAGATCACCAATAACTTCGACATTTCCAACGCCCCCATCAAAGACGAGAAGGGGGCCGACAAAGTCGGCTTCACCGCGACGCTGACCTTCGACCAACCGACGTCGCCCGGGTACTTCAAGCGGTTCGTCGAACGCGAGCTCAAACTCAACGACCGCCTCCCCTCGGCCGGCTCGGCCACGGCGTTGACGCTGACCGGGATCAAGTCCGACGACAAGGCCCTCGCCGGCGAGGAAGAGCGCACGGGCCGGTTCGCCAAAATCCTGATCGACTTCTCCGAAAACGTCGAGTTCCGCGCCGCCCTCGACGCGAAGGCCAAACCGGACGCGAAGAAGAAGGACGAAGAAGCCCTGAACAAGATCCTCGGCGAAGCGAAAAAATCGTTCGAGTCCCGCCCGCTGCCAGAGCGGCTCGAAGTCTTCGACCCCGCGCTGGCCGCCAGCACCCGCAACGACGCCCTCTTGGCGGTCCTCGCCAGTTGGCTCGCCGTGCTCGCGTTCCTTTGGTTCCGCTTCGGTAGCTGGCAGTTCGGTCTCGCCACCGTGATCTGCCTCATCCACGATCTCTGCTTCACCCTCGGTTGCATAGCCGTCTGCCACTACGTCCACGACACGGCCATTGGGCATTTCCTCGGCATCCAAGACTTCAAGATCGACCTCGCGGCCGTGGCGGCGCTGCTGACTCTCGTCGGTTACTCGGTGAACGACACCATCGTGGTGTTCGACCGCATCCGCGAGGTCCGCGGCAAGTCGCCGGTGCTGACGCCGCAGATGATCAACGACAGCGTGAACCAAACCCTCAGCCGGACGATCCTCGCCAGCCTGACGGTGTTCCTCGTGGTCGGCGTGCTCTACATCGCGGGCGGCGAAGGGGTCCACCTCTTCTCGTTCGTCATGGTCGTCGGCGTGATCGTCGGGACGTACTCGTCGATCTACATCGCCAGCCCGCTGCTGCTGATCTTCGGTGAAGGCAACAGCCCCGCCCAACTCGCCGCCGCGGCCGTCCCCATCAGCACCAGTGCGACGGCCCCGTCGGCCGTGACGGATTGATCGGTTAATAGTCCCTTCACCGTGGCGGCAAGTTAAAAACTTGCCGCCACGGTGAAGGGTGTCCCACCGATCAGTACTTCCCCTTCGTCCGTTTCGCTTCCTTTTTCCGGCGGGCATTGTCGGCCGCGTTTCGTTGCAGCGTGCTCAAGGCTCGCTGAATCTCGGCGGAAATCCCCCGGCACTCTTGATAGACCGCATTGCCCGAAGCAAAGAGTACTTGGCGATCTTTCTGCAGGTGTTCCAGTTGCTCTCGAACTTTGTCGATCTCGGGCAGCGGAACCCGCGGTTCGATGTGATTCTTGACGATCTCTTCGAGCCGTTTCCGTTCCGGTGAAGTCGAGGCCCACGTGGCCTTGTGAATAAACTCCCGGACCTTCGGCAGCGCGTAATGAACCCGGCTCTTGGCCTTGGTCCATTGCGAAACATCCGCTTGCAAGGCGTTGAGTTTGTCCTCGACCGCCAAATTCGCCCGGAACGCGTTTTCCATTTCGTTCCGCAGTCCGTCCATGCTCAGTCGAGACGAATCGATGCTCGATTCGATGCTCAAAATGGCCTTCCAGACCATGTCGAGAGACTGCCACTGTTCCAGCGGGATTTCTTGTTCGGAAATTTCCACCGCGCACCTCCCGGATCCGTGAACCGACCGCAACCCCGATTCCATGTGAAAACTATTCGGTCCCCCATGCTTGAGCAAGGCGTTTTTCGCGATCGCTTCAAGCTGGGCAAACCTTGCGGCCGATAACGGTTGTGCGGATTTGACCGCGATCGTTTCGCCCCGGGTGCCCGCCCATGCGCCGTTCGGTTTCAGTCCTCGGTCTCGGCCTGGCCCTCTTGGCCTTCGGTGCGGGTTGCAAGCGGGAGAAATACCGCCAGCGGACCGACCGCGACGTTTCCGGCATCTTGGCGCAGAAGAACGTCGTGCCTTCGGCGCCGATCCAAAATTGGAACGTCTACCCGGACGGCCGCGCGCGCTTCGCCGATCCGACTTCATCCGACCGGCCGCCGATGCCGCCGGACGACGAACTCGCCAAAATCCTCTCGCCCAACCCGCAGCGCCCCGGCCGAGCCGGGATTTTCCGCGTCGAGGGAGACGGCTACCTGGCCGACATACAAACGTGGGACGCGCAGAACCGGGCCGAGGAAAAACCCGAGCCCGCCCCGGCGATGGAGGCCGGGACCGACCCGACCGCCGCGGCGTTGAAGTCCGACCAACGCGCGTACAAATTGAAGCTCGATCAAGCCGTTGAACTAGCTATTTACAACAGCCGGGAATTCCAAGACCGGCGCGAAGACTTGTACCTCGCCGCGCTGCCGGTATCGCTGGAGCGATTCCAATTTTCGGCCCAAGCGTTTGCGTCCGAGCAAATCATCCGCGAGTTCGCGGGCGGCGACCGGGCGAATGCGGGCAACCGCTGGAACATCAATTCGGAAGTCGGTTTCAGCCGCCGTTTCGCGACGGGGGCCGCCCTGCTCGTGCGTCTGGCGAACCAAGTCGTCGTCGACCTCGGCAACGGCCGACCGACGATCAGCACTTCGAACCTCGGCCTCAGCTTGGCCCAACCGCTGCTCCGCGGCGGCGGCTTCGCCGTCACGCTCGAAGCGCTGACCCAAGCGGAGCGGACGATGCTGTACGCGGTGCGATCGTACGCCCGTTTCCGCTCGAACTTTTACGTCGCGCTCGCCGGCAACGGCAACTACACGAACAATCCGTACGGGTTGCAGGGTCTGTCGCAGAACCTCGGTCGCGGCGTCGGGGCCAACCTGACGTCCAACCCGGCGGGTTACCTGCCGACGCTGCTCCGGGCCGCGGTCTTGGCGAACGAGACCAAGAACATCGCCAGTGTGGAGCAGTTTTTGAAACTGTTCGAGAATCTGCGGGAGGGCGGCGGCGTGCCCGAACTCCAAGTGAACCGGGTCGAACAGCGGCTCCTGCAAAGCCGGGCGCTCGTGCTGAACCGGACGCAACTCTACGTCGACGGTCTCGACAACTTCAAGCTGCAACTCGGCGTCCCCGCGACGCTGCCGATCGAACTCGACGACGCCCCGCTGAAACCGATCCGCATGCAATTGAAGCGATTCGAGGGTGTCTACGATCAACTGAGAGAACTCGAAATCGCGGCGGGGCAATTCGACGCGAAAGAGCCGGTCGGCGACTTGCGGGCCCGCTGGACCAAGTATCTGACCGAAGCCAAACTGGCGAAGGGAACCCGTCTGGCGCAGGACTACCCGAAGTTTGCCGCGGACTTGAAAGCGGCGAAGGCCGAGGATTTGGCGAAGCGTTCGACCGAGATTTTGGAACTGCGCCGGAAACTCCTCGACGCCAAAGCCGACCGGCAATCGAAGCGGCTGCCCGAACCGGACGCCGAGCTGCGAAAACTGAACGACCTCGACGTCGAGTTCGACCGCATCAATTTCGAGCTGACCCTGCGGCGGTACGAATCGCAACCTTGGTTGAAGGCCGCGCCCGACAAGCGCGCCGGCGAGCAAGCCGTGGCCTTCCGCACCGTCGTCGAAGCCGGGCTGCTCGTGGCGATCCAAGCCCGCAATCAACGCTTGGATTCGATCCGCGCCGAATGGCCGCAGGTGCCGCAGCTCTTGGTCGACGACGTCGATCTGTTGCAACTCACCTTGGACGACGCGTACGTCAAAGTGGCGCAGGTGGCGCTCGACAACCGCCTCGACCTGATGAACGCCCGCGCGCAAGTCGTCGACGCGTGGCGGCAAATCGCGGTGAGGGCCAACGCCTTGCAGGGCGTCTTCGACGTGCGCTACGACCTCACGGCGAATTCGCCGCGGGACGGCACCGACGGCTTGAATTTCGCGGGCAGCCGGATGCTGCACCAAGTGAGTTTGCGCATCGAGCCGCCGTTCGTCCGCCGGGCCGAACGGAACCTCTACCGGGCCGCGCTGATCGCGTATCAGCGGCAGCGGCGGAACTTGCAAGCGTTCGAAGATAACATTGTGACGGATGCGCGGATCGACCTCCGAGCTTTACGGCAACTTTATCAAACCTTCGCGGTGCAACAGCGCGCCGTGGAGTTAGCCTATTCCCAAGTCGACAACGCCCGCAGTACGTTCCTCGCCCCGCCCGACCCGAAAACGCAAGACACCGCCGGCAACGTCGCCGCCCTCACGCAGCAGTTGCTCGAAGCCCAAGCCGCGCTCGTCCAAGCGCAAAATGATCTTTACACGACGTGGGTCAACTTTTTAACGGCTAGAATGGAATTGTACCTCGACCTCGAATTGCTCCCGCTGGACTCCCGAGGACTTTGGCCCGATGACGCCGCTACCTCCCCCGGCCCCGCCGTCCGAATCGGAAATCCTGGCCCTGCTCCCGGAACCGAACGGCTCCCCGTCCCCCTCGGCCGCGACTTCCGCGGTGGCGACGCGTTCGAACCCATCGTCCTCCCCGCGCCGGGCGGTCTCCGTTAACGCGCACGGTCGGCGCTCCCACAGGGTTTTCTGGATGCTCGCCGCCGGCGCCGGGCTGTTCGTCGGCACCGCCAGCGCGGGCGTGCTGTACTGGGCCCCCAGCTTCGGCCTGTTCGCGTCCGCCCGGCCCGACCTCCTGCCGCACACCGTCCAATCCGAGTATCTCCCCGTGACGGTCGTCGAGCGCGGCACGCTCGAATCGACCGACAACCGCGACGTCGTCTGCCGCGTCAAGGCGGGCAGCCGCGGCACCTTCGCCAGCACCATCAAGTGGGTCATCGACGACGGCACCATGGTCACGAAGGGCCAGCCGCTCATGGACCTCGACGATTCGAACTTAAAAGATCAAGAGCAAGCGCAAGGGATCGTGGTCTCGAAGGCGAACTCGGCGTGGGTCAAGGCGAAGGAAGAACTCGCCATTCAATTGAAGATCAACGACTCGGACAAAGCGGCGAAGTTCGCTTCGTTGAAAGTCGCCGAACTCGATCTCGAAAAGTTCCTCGGCGTCCGCCAAGATCCCGTGCTCGATCCGATCGGCTCGCTCATCGGGGCGCCCTTCACACTGGTGGAGAAGGGCGAGTACCGGATGAAATACGACGACGTGTCGGGCCGGTTGAAATTGGCCGAATCGGACCTAGAAGCGTACCGCGACCGCAGCTCGTGGGCGGCGCGCTCCGTGAAGTTGGGGTACCTGACGCCGAGCCAAGCCAAGGTCGAACGCTCCAAACTCGACGGTGCCAACGATGCCCTCGGCAAGCTCAACGCCGAGAAATATGCCCTCGAGAATTTCACCCGCGCCCGCGAACTCACCGACCTCAGCAGCAAGGTCGACGTCGCGAAAGCCGGCTACGAGCAAGCGATTTTGCAAGCGCGGGCGAAGTTGATCCAGATGGAATCGGAGGTCGACACGACGCGCTCGGTGCTCCACCAAGAACTCGACAAGCTCGGGGAAATCAAAGAGCAACTCTTCGCCTGCAAAATCGTTTCCCCGCAAACCGGAATGGTCGTCTATTACAAAGAGACCGGCAACCGCTTCGGCAGTTCCAACGAAGGCCTCATCGCCGTGGGCGCCCAAGTGAAGGAAGGCCAAAAACTCCTCCGCATCCCCGACCTGAGCCGGATGCAAGTGAACGTAAAAGTCCACGAAGCCCTCGTCTCCCGCATCAAAGGGGACGACCGCAAACCGACCGGGGCATTCGTCGCGTCTCGCATCGGCTTACTGACCGCCCCCGATTTAATGAGCCGGCTGACGGGCCAATCCGACTCGTACGTCGCGGCGGTCGCCGAAGTCGGCCACGACAAAGAGTACTACGTCGCGAACAAAGGGATGCGCGCGATGGTCCGCATCGATGCGTTCCCGGACCGGGTCTACATCGCCCGCGTCCGCACGGTCGCCGCTGTCGCCTCTATGGCAGACTGGATGTCGAGCGATGTCAAGTTGTATCAAACTCTCGTGCAGATCACCGGGTTGCGGCGCGAAGGATCGTCCGGCGAAGACGACGACTTCGAATACGACGTCGAGAAAGCCCGCAAAGCGCTCGCCGGGTTGAAGCCGGACATGAGCGCCGAAGTCACGATCCAAGTCGACCCGGCCGAACAGAAAGTCTTGACCGTGCCGATCCAAGCCGTCGTTGGTGGAGCGGAGTCGGGGCCGAACCGCAAGATCTTCGTGCTCGAAAACGGCCAGCCGGTCGAACGCGACATCGAACTCGGCCTGTTCAACGACAAGAAAGTCGAAGTGAAAACGGGCCTCAAAGACGGCGACATCGTCGTGCTGAATCCGAAGGTCATCATCGGCGATAAAGCCAAGACGCGCGAAGAAGGCGACCCATCCGGGCGCGGCGGCAGCAAAGGAAAAAGCGCCGACAAATCCAAGGCCGGCGGAGCGGGGGCGGGCGGCGCCCCGAAGAAGAAATAATGGCCGCGATCGTCGAGGTCCAAGACCTCATCAAAAACTACTACATGGGCGACGTGACCGTCAACGTCCTCAAAGGGCTCGATCTCTCGTTCGACGAGGGAGACTTCGTCTCGCTCATGGGGCCGTCCGGCTCCGGCAAATCGACTTTGATGAACATCCTGGGGTGCCTCGACCGACCGACCGAGGGCAACTACTACCTCCGCGACCGCGACGTCGCCAAGATGACCGACAACCAGTTGTCCGAAGTCCGCAGCACCTACCTTGGCTTCATCTTTCAGGCCTACAACCTCCTGCCGCAGTACACGGTCGTCGAAAACATCGAGCTGCCGTTGGTGTATCAGGGCGTGCCGCTCGACCATCGCACCAAAGACCGCTGCGTGGCCCTCGCTGAGATGGTCGGCCTCGGGGATCGCCTCGACCACCGGCCGCTGCAACTCTCCGGCGGGCAGCAGCAGCGCGTCGCCATCGCCCGGGCCCTCGTCAACGACCCGCAGGTGATTCTCGCCGACGAACCGACCGGGAACCTCGACAGCCGGACGAGTGTCGAGATCATGCAGATGCTGACCGAGCTGAATAAAGCCGGCAAGACGATCATCATGGTGACGCACGAAAACGACATCGCCGAGTGGTCGCGCCGCGTCGTGCGTTTACGGGACGGCCTCGTCGAATCGGACGTCCGCAACGAACATCCGCTCGGGTTCCGATAGTACCTCTGCTTGAATATGAGAAACGAGAACGATACGGTTTCTTTAGCAGGACTATCACTGTTTTCGGTTCGGACCCCCTTTAGAAAAGTGACGGAACCGCGGATGTGAAGGCGACGAAACGTGAAAGTGAGCTATCCTGGCTATTGTGTATCGCGTATTCAGCCTACCTGTGGTCGTAGCGGGATCGAGTTCTGATGCTGACTCGTCGCATGTTTTTGGTTGAGCAAGTGCAGGCCAGCCTATTTCTGGCTGATGCTTCAGTCTTTTCGAGCACGAAAGCCATCGGGATCATGCTTGGGACTTTCCCAGAACGGCTCGGCGGACAGTTGTTGTCGATGCCGTTGTCGAATGACGTTACTCCGGAAATCCCACGTGTCGTGTTGCAAAGCCCAGATGGTGGATGGCGAGTTCAATTTAGTCCGGTTCGAATCGATGCCGTGCGAACATTACTGACCACCGAGGAAACCATGGACTTGGGGCTAGCTATAGACGCTTGCCGTGACATGGTCTCGCATTACGCTCAAGAGACCGGGACGGCGGTCAACCGGTTGGCATTGGTGATCACGAGAAGGTGCCCGACGGAAAATCCAGCGGAGTGGCTCGTCAATCGCTTCTGTAACGAAGCCAGTCAACGGGAGCCCCTGAACCATTCGGCTACGTTTGAGCTCCATAATCACAAGGTGTATACTCCGCTCGGATTGACTGCGTTGAACAGCTGGGTACGGTGCAAGTCGGCAATCCACGTGCGAGTCGGCCCAGTGGTGGTGGTCGAGCAAGATCTGAACACGGCTTTGACGGATGAAAAGGAGCGGTTATACGGGCCTGAGGACGTGACGAAGTTTTTCGACTTAGTCCGAAATGAATCCGATGCGATATTCGATAAGTACTTTCCCGATACAATAACAACATGAACGCACTGTTGACAGAACCGCGGAGAACAGTTCCACGCTTGCGCGAAACTGCGGCGGCCATTGAGAGCATCGACGAGCGGGCGACGCCTTCGGCGGACGTGCCCCCTTGTAAGATCATGCGGGCGGAGATCAAGTACCTCTCGCATTTAATCCAGGAACTTCACGCCGTTCGATTCAAGGACGGGACGGAAGACGAGCCGGCGGCTACGTTAGACGCTTACTCCGCCGCTCGGGAAATGCTCATTCACGCAGCAATCACCGCTGGTCGGGAAGGTCGCGCAATCCCGAAAGGTTGCGTGTCCACCGACCCGGAAGGGGGAGTACGCATCGAGTGGTTCTGTACAGACGCGCGGGTGCACCTGGTGATCCGAGCGGCCCACGGACGGGGTGGTTACATCTACCACCGTAGCGCGGCTAGTTATGGAACCGTGCCGGCCACGGCTTATTCGCTTGCAAGATGGCTGAAGATCATATCCGACTAACCCACAGGCCCAGCCCGCATGACGCCGTTGGAATGCCCGACCATCGTGTTCCGTGCCGTTCAACGCAGCAGGGACACGCCGCCCCAGGGAATTCTGGGCGGTGCCTTTATCCGCTATCCGAAAGACATCGGCGGTTTGTCGATTGACGTACTAGGTCCTAAGTCTTGCGTCAGCGTGTTGAACAAGCACTATGGGGCTGCTTCGCTGCATGTGGGGCGAGTGCGGACATTGTCTCTCGAAGCTGTTGTCGATAACTATCCGCATGGCCTGATCACAGGTTTGCCGTTCCGGGACGATAATACGGCTGAAGCCGAGCACTTTGCGGACATGTTGGCAGAAATGGCTCGGCACATTCCCAAGGCCAACGTCGATTTGAGCCCAAGCTAAGCCGCTAGACTTATGCACTAACCGGATTCCGGTGACCGATGGACATCCGCGATATTCCCCCCGTCCCGCCGCTCGCGGCCGCCACCGGCTTCGAAGGCATCTCCAAAGTCTGGCGCAGCTTCGTCCTCGCCGCGCGCAGCCTGTGGCTCCACAAACTCCGGGCCTTCCTCTCGGTGCTCGGCATCATCATCGGCACCGCGGCGGTGATCGCGCTCATGGCCTTCGGCAAAGGCTCGATGCAAGACGCCCTCGAAGATATCAAACGGCAGGGAGCCACGAATATCGTCGTGCGCAGCGTCAAGCCGCCGGACGAAGGGGCCACCGCCAGCCGGTCGTTCGTCGCGAGCTACGGGCTCAAGACCCTCGACCTCACACGGATGGGCACGTTCGGAGACATGATTTCGAAAATGGTGCCGATGCGAATCTTCCCCGCGGAGGTCCGCTACCTCGACCGGATGTCCAACGGCCGGCTCGTCGCCACGACCGAAGACTACGCGGCCGTGAATAAGTTGACCGTCGTGAGCGGGCGATTCCTGAACGAAGAAGATAACTTCCGGAAGTTGAATCATTGCGTCTTGGGGGCGGGGCTGGCCGACAAACTCTTCCCCTTCGAAGACCCGATGGGGAAGTCGGTCGTCATCCGGTCGCAAGAGTACCGCGTGGTCGGCGTGCTCGCCGACCGCATGCCGACGGGTGGCACCGGGGGTAGCCAAGCGGCCGAGGATTTCAACAACGACGTGTACATTTCGTTCGAGACCGCCAAAGTCCGCATCGGCTCGACGGTCGTCATCCGCACGTCCGGGTCGCGCGGCGGCGAAAAAGTCGAAGTCTCGCAGGTGACGCTGACGGTCGACGCCGATTTCGAAACGACCGAAGGCCGCGAGAAAGTCCGCGCCGTCGGCAACGCCATCAAAGGGATGTTGAAAGACGATCACCTCCGCGAAGATTGGGCCGTGTCGGTGCCGCTCGACCGCCTCGAAGAAGCGGAGCGATCCCAGGCCCGGTTCACGTCGCTGCTCGTGGTGATCGCGGCGATTTCGCTGCTCGTCGGAGGCATCGGCATCATGAACATCATGCTCGCCACGGTGACCGAGCGCACCCGCGAGATCGGCATCCGCCGTGCGCTCGGCGCGAAACAGCGCGACATCATCGTGCAGTTCCTGGTCGAAGCCGTGGTGCAAACGACCGTCGGCGGACTCGTCGGGTTGACCTGCGGCGTCATCGCCGTTTTCGCGTTGCCGCCGCTCTCGCGCTGGCTTTTCGAGACGAACCTCCCGGCCCAGCTCAGTTGGCAGCCGATGGCGCTCTCCGTCGGCGTGTCGATTTTCATCGGCGTGGTGTTCGGTCTTTATCCGGCGTGGCGCGCCGCCAAGCTCGACCCGATCGAAGCCTTGCGGCACGATTGAGCGCGCCGATTACCGATCGGCCAAAGCCCGGACGACTTCGTTCGCCGACTGCGTGCGGCGTTCCGGGTCTTTGGTCAGCAGGCCCATCACGACATCGTTGACCCAGCCGGGGAGATCGGGGCGGAGGCGACGGATCGAGATCGGTTCTTTTTCGCAGATGCCGCGGAAGATCGCCGCCATGGTGTCGCCGGGGAACGGCGGGCGGGCCGTGGCAAGGGCATACAGGACGCCGCCGAGGGCGAAGAGGTCGGTGCGGTGATCAGTTGTTTGCCCGTCGACTTGCTCCGGGGCCATGAACAGCGGGCTACCGACGAGAGACCCGTCCATCGTGAGCCGCGAATCTTGGGCTGCGCGGGCGAGGCCGAAGTCGGTGATCTTGATCTTGCCGTTCGGCGCGTCGAGCATGATGTTCGCGGGCTTGATGTCGCGGTGGACAATGTTCTTCGCGTGCGCCGCGGCCAACCCCGATGCGAGTTCCCGGCCGTAGCGGCAGAAATCCGGGAGCGATACCGGGCCTTGACGCACCAACAATTCTTCGAGCGAACCGCCTTCGAGGTACTCCATCGCCAAGTACGAACGCCCGGCCGATTCGCGGACGGCGTAGATCGCCACGACGTTTTCGTGGCGGATCGCGGCGGCCGTACGCGCCTCGCGTACGAAGCGCTCCCGAGCGGATGGCATCGGGTGGAGTTCCGGCGCCAGTATCTTGATGGCGACGGGCCGGTCGAGGCTCGGCTCGTGGGCCTTGAAGACGACCCCCATCGCGCCGCGGCCGAGGATCGATTGCACTTCGTAATCGTCGAGGCGGGCGCCGGTCGCGGGGAAGGTTTCGACGAATTCCGTGCGGAATTCCGGAAGGCGGGCCGCGCGGGACAACGGCAGCGTCGCCCCGCCGGTGCGGAAGGCGTTGCCGGCCGAACCGGGGATCTCCCGCGTCTCGCCCGGAATCGGCGTCGGGTGGTTCAACCCTTCCGCGGCGTGGCGCTGGGTCTCGAACGCGAGCTTGACGAGTTCTTGGCAACCCTCGGACAGGATCGCCGCGTAATCGGGGCAGCGGCCGACATCGAGCTTCAACAACCCCGCGAAGACGATGACCTTCGGTGCGATAGGCTGTAGAAATTTCACGAGCAGCGCCGGCGTCAGACCGTAGCGGGTCTGCGCGATCAGGAGCACCTTCTGCAGCAGTTTGGGCCGCTCGGCCACGGCGTCCAATCGGGTCAGATATTCCACAAAATGCAGGAGTTCCGCCCGTTCCGCGAGGTGCTTCTTCAAGCCGTTGGCCATCTCCGGGTGATGGTGGAACCGGATCGGTTCGACGATCTCGTCCGGCAAGTTCCAGCGTTTCAAAAGTTCCGCCCCGATCTCGGCGTGATCGACCGCGAAACGCATCCGCTCGGCTTCGCACGGTTGTTCGAGCTGGCGTTCGGTCGGGTTGGCCGCGAGGGTTGCCCAATCTTCCGGGAAAGCCCGTTGGATCAGCATGGCGCCGAGGTCGCGCAGCAGGCCGCAGACCATGTCGTTGTCCGGGTTGGGCCGCTTGGCGAGCGTCGCGAGATCGCGGGCGATGATCGCCCCCGTCACGGAGCCGATCCAGTACTCCCGCAGCGCCGGTGTCACGCCGTTCGTCCCTTGCATGATCGGCAGCGACAACCCCAGAACCAACGAGCGCAGTGGATTCAACCCCAAGATTTGCACGGCCCGCTCCAGCGACGCCACCGGCTGGGTGAACCCGTAGATCGGCGAATTCACGGCCTTGAGCAACTTCGCGCACAAGGCGGGATCTTGGCTGAGGAGGGCGGCGATTTGCGCGGGTGTGCTGTCCGGTCGGCTCGCGGCATTCACGACTTGCATGGCGACGGCCGGCGGCGTCATCAACCGCGATTGATCGAGGATCGCGGCCAGCACGACCTCCCGGCTGGCGGTCAGGTGGACGTGGCCGGTGGGGATTGTCACGGACACCGGAAGATCCTTTTGAAGCTGCGGTATGAAAATGTAGATCACCTTTTGCCCGGCGGCGCTCCGAACCGACAATCCCTTGCCACCGGCGTCGAATACCGTGACCGAATCGACGCTTCGCTATAATTCGGGTAAGGATTTGGCCCGACAAGAACGGGTGGTCGATGACAGAACCGGAAGTTCGCCCACTCGCCCTCAAACGAGAGGGCGACGGATTATTGATCGACTGGGCGGATGGCATTCGCACCCGCACCCCCTGGCGCACGCTGCGGAGCCTGTGCCCCTGCGCGACTTGCGACGACGAACGCAAGAAACCGGCGAATCCGTTTCGGGTGCTGTCGGATCGCGAGGTCGCCGCGGGGCCCCCGACTCCGGTTCGCATGAAGGCCGTCGGCGCGTATGCTTACCAGATCGAATGGAACGACGGTCACAGTACCGGCATCTACACGCTCGATGCCCTGCGTCAATTGGGAACCGTACTTCCGTCCGATTCACCCGACTCTTGACAGAGTTCGGCTCGCCTTCTTCGAGTGATACCCATGCCCCCGCCCGCCGTCCCGCCGAAGACCCCGCTCCCCGGTGTCAAACATCTCATCGCCATCGCCAGCGGCAAAGGCGGCGTCGGCAAATCGACGGTCGCCGCGAACCTCGCGCTCGCGCTGCACATGTACGGTCAACGCGTCGGTCTCATGGACGCCGACATCTACGGGCCGAGCGTGCCGATCATGTTCGGCCTCGGGATGATCGATCAAACGAAGACGCCGTTCCCCGTCGAGAAATTCGGCCTGAAGCTGATGAGCATGGGCTTCGTAGTCGCCGCCGATCAAGCCGTCATTTGGCGCGGGCCGAAGGTCGCGCAGGCCGTCGGGGCGATGCTCTTCCAACCGCCGTGGGGCGATCTCGATTTCTTGATCGTCGATCTGCCGCCGGGCACCGGCGACGCCCAACTCACGCTGTCGCAATCCGCGCCCTTGACCGGGGCAATCATCGTGACGCAACCGGCGGAGGTGTCGTTAATCGACGCCCGCAAAGGCGTCAAGATGTTCGAGGAAGTCCGCGTGCCGATCCTCGGGATCATCGAGAATATGAGCTACTTGGGCCTGCCGGATGGCACGCGCTTGCACCCGCTCGGACAAGGGGGCGGGGCGAAACTCGCCGCCGAGATCGGCGTGCCGTTCCTCGGGGAAATCCCCATCGACGCCCAAGTGAGCCAATGCGGCGACGCCGGCGAGCCGATCGTGCGGAAGTTCCCCGACCACCCGATTTCAAAGTCGTATTTGATGCTGGCCCAAACGGTCGTGAACGAGATGCTCAAGCAGCCAACGAACGCCGCGCTGCCGGATGTGGAACTCTGAGGACGCCCGTGCCCATCGACATCCAATGCCCGGATTGCGACCAGATCTTCGCCGTCCCGTCGTCGATGGCCGGCAAGCGGATCCTCTGCCGGCATTGCAACGCCGCGCTGATTGTCCCCGAGGAAGAACCCGGTGATGCGGAACCCGAGCCGGTGCGCCGAGGCGGGGAAAGACCGCCGAACTGGGACACGCCGATTCCGTTCCACTCGCCGAAGCCCATCGTCGGCGTCTTGCTGATCGCGCTACTCGTCAGCGTGATCGTTCTCGTGGCGTATGGATTCACTCGCGACAAATCGGTGCCGACCAAGCCTTCGAATTTCACACCCTACGTCGCCCCGCGTCCGGAACCGGTCAAGCCCGAAACGACGAAGCCCGATGCGAAGCCGACGGTCGTCCAAGACCGCGAGGTCTACTTGCCGAACCGGGAAGTGATCGTCCCGCAGTACGATCCCGCTTCCAAATGGGTCGAAGCCACCGGCCTACCCGGCAACTGGTTTCTCACGCGGGACTCGACCCTGCGCGGACAAAGTTCGAGCTTGCTCCTCCGCGAATGGGCCACCGGGCGCGTCGTCGGGGTTCTCGGCGACGACCGGCAAAGCGTCGCCGATTCCGGGCGATCGTTTTCGCCCAGCGGCCGTTGGATCGCCCAAATCGCGAATGCGAACACCGGCGCGCGGATGCTCGATCTCCGGCGGATCGAGGTCTCGAACGAGCCGCTGTTGGGTTGGGATCCGAGCCGGCGCAACGGCGGGCTCTCCGGCCAAAAGTACGAGTATTGCGTCCTGCTCACGGATGAACGCCTGCTGACGATCACCGCCGATTCGACCTATGACCTCCGCGCCGTTCCGGGCGCGGACTACATCCGTCGGGTCGCGACTGTTCAGGCCGAGCTGCCGCTGTTCAGCGTTCACCACGGCACGGAACGATTGGCGATTCGGCGCGGTTCCAAGATCGAACTCTACGCCCTCGGCGACGATGACTTCGGCCCTTTTTGCGAGTTTGAATTCGAACGACCCTCGGGCGGGAAATCCGAAGTGGCCCTCCAATTCACGCCCGATGGCACGCGGATCGTCGCGATCGCTTTCGGCGATGCCAAGGACCGTGTCGCCGTCTTCGACATCGATCGCAAAAAGAAAGTGGGCGACTGGAACCGCACCCTGGGCGCACGGGGCCGCGTAGCCATTCGGTGGCGAGCGGGGAACACGTCGATCCTGTTTTTAAATCTCGACACGGGCTTGATCGAGACGGCGGCACTCGGCGACGGAAAGGTGGGGTCCACCATCGAGTCGGGCCCCGCGCGGCAAATCGCCCACCTCGACCCCAACGGCGACCGGGTCTGGTTCCTGGATGTCGAAAACCACACCGGGGTCGATCCGACCCGCAGTTCGCGGCTGTACGGTTTCGACTTGCCGCTGCGAGCGCCCGCCAATTTCCAAAAGAACCCGGTCTGGGAGTACAATGCGGGTGTGTTGGAATTGAAAAAAACCACGCGATGAGGGCACGGGGATGAGTTTCGGAATCGAGGATCTCGAAGGCGAAGGCGGCGGGGTCGGAGTGGGATTCGAAACGATGCGCGGCCGCGATTGGCCGAGCGTCCGCCAATTCAACGTCTTCTTGGCGAACCGCATGGGGGCGCTGCTCGACCTCGTCCGCCGCTTTGAAATGACCGATGTCCGCGTCGTATCCTTGACGGTGGTGGAAACCGCCGACTGTGCGATCATCCGCCTCGTGCCGAGCGATTACGAACGCGCTTTTGAAATCTTGACCGCCGCAAAACTACCGTTTACCGAATCCGATTTGATGGTGGTCAAGATCCCCGACAACGACCAACCGTTGCTGACGATCACGAAAGCGTTCTTGGCGGGCGAGTACAACATCCACTACATGTACCCGCTGCTCATCGGCGTCGGCCCGATGGGCAGCACCGCCGTCGCCATCCATGTCGACAGCTTCGAAGCCGCCGCGGCCCATATGCAGGACCTCGGCTTCACCCTCTTCACCGAGTCCGACTTGCGAGATTAGAGCGAATTTCAAGTTTGCATAGCGTTGGGGCGTTGAGTCCAGCCTTTTGGCGTTGAGTCCAGCCTTTTGGCGTTGAGTCCAGCCTTTTGGCGTTGAGTCCAGCCTTTTGGCGTTGAGT
>JAYSYN010000308.1:0-9175 GCA_043727575.1 Fimbriiglobus sp. | reverse complement strand
TCGTCCTGATCGACATTTGGTTTCGGGGCTGTGCGCCCTGCGTGAAGCGTTTCCCCAAATTCGTCGAGCTGCACCGGGAGTTGAAAGCTGAGGGTTTGGTCTGCATCAGCTTGGACGTCTACGGAGAAGAGCTGAAAATCAAAGACAAGGTGCTCGAGTTTCTGAAAGAGCAGGGGGCCGACACCGTCAATTTGATCGTCGACGACGAAGAGAAAGTCCTCGACGCGTGGCAGACCAAGTACGATGCGGCCGCGACGCCGAGCTATGTGATCTTCGACCGCAAAGGGGAGTGGGTGAAAACCCCGCAACCTGAGACGAAAGAGAACGTGTCGAAGTTGCTCGTGAAACTCCTCGCCGAGAAATAGCCATGATCTACCGCGCAATTCTCCTCATTGCGGCGCTGGCGCTGGGCATCGTCGTCGGATGTACGCCGACCCCGATCCCGGATACGCCGAAGCCCGTCGAACTGCGGAGCATCACCGTCGCCCAATTCGACGCGGAGATCGCGGCGCACAACGGCAAGGTCATCCTCGTCGACGTTTGGTTTTTGGGCTGTCCGCCGTGCATCAAGAAGTTCCCGGAGTTCGTGGAGTTGCACCGCGAACTCGGGGCGGAAGGACTCGTTTGCATTTCGCTGGACATCCGACCCGACGAGGTGAAAAAGAAAGAGAAGGTCACCGAGTTCTTGAAAGAGCAAGGGGCCGACACGGTCAATTTGATCTTCAACGATCACCAGACCAAAGTGGACGACTGGTCCGACAAATTCGGCGTGCAGTACACCCCGGCGACCATCGTTTACAACCGCCGCGGCGAACGCGTCCGTCCGCCCGAACCTGCTGACAAAGAGTACATGGCGCGATTCTTGAAGAAGTTGCTCGCCCAGAAGTGACGGTCACGCTCGCTTTTTGAGCTGGGCTTTGAGCCAGCGATTCTCGGCGGTGGTGAAGGGGGGCGAGAGAGGTAAAGTGTAATCGAGGGAGTCGCACCGTCCGTCGGCGTAGACTCGGTTCAGCAGCAGTTGGAGTTGTAGAATGGCATCGGGATCACTGCGCCGGAGCGGAATTCGAATCGTCGGCAGTGCCATATCGAACCGTACCGGATACACCTCGGCCCTATCTGGTTTCCATCCTCGGATCACACAGATCGCATAATGACCCCTCTCTTCGAGCACGGGGGCGTACATGACGTGCCGCCCCTGTCGGATCAAGTAGATTTCTACGAGGCTCGCTCCCGAATCGAGGATCTACTCCGACCGATCGCGATGAGTGTCACGATTTTTCGCGACGATCTTATTGCCGGGGCTGATCACTTCGATTGCCGTGACAAGCTTCATTTTCCGGCTCGGATCATAGATGTGGACGGATCGCTGAGTCCGCTTCGCGAACCTCGACAAGGTCATGATCGGCTCGGCTACAGCGACGTTCCCCGCGCTGAACGCTGAGGTACCACCGTGCACGTCGGTTTCGAATACCCCGACATCGGGATACTTTCGCGAAAGCTTTGAATCCGGGTGGTCGTCATCGAAGACCTCGAGGCTTACGGACTCTTCGATGCGCGCGATCAAGTCATTGGGAAGTTGGTTTTGTATTTCATTCCGAATGTACGTGGATAGCGTGGTATGCACGTCGCCCCAATGGGCTTCGAGAAACGGATCCATTCCGGGGAAGGGGCTGGGCATCGGGTGGCCTCGATTGCGGGATCGCAGACTCCGGCATTCTAGCACGGCACGAAAAAACCCTACGGCGAGACGGTGAGTTTGTCTCGGCGGCGTCGGCGCCCGATCAGCTCGGCTTGATCGCCGAGCCGACTTTACTGAAGGTTTGGTTCGACGCGCCGCCGACAGCGGTGATCGCGGCGATGCAGACGACGACGATCAGGGCGAGCATGACCGCGTACTCGACGGCCGTCGGGCCATCTTCGCGCTTCATGAAATTCAACACTATGCGAGCGAGAGAACGCATCCCGGTCTCCTGGATTCAAACGGAAAGGGCCCGCGATTTCCCCCTGCGGGAAAACAGCGGACCCCCTATTTGATCGGCCGATCGAATTAGCTCGGTTTGATGGCCGAGCCGACTTGGCTGAAAGTCTGGTTCGACGCGCCGCCGATGGCGGTGATGGCGGCGATGCAGACGACGACGATCAGGGCGAGCATGACCGCGTATTCGACGGCCGTCGGGCCGTCTTCGCGCTTCAGGAACTCGACCGCGGACTTCATGAGCTTCTTCATCGGGCACTCCGGTTGTACAACAGCTTCGATCGCGGGTCGGGGGAAACCTTTTCCCCCGTTCGGGTTGACCCGCGTCTCAGCGACAAGGATCTATGCGACGCGAACGCGACCCGTGCAAACCGGAATCTCCGGATTGACCGATAGATTTCGCCCAGTTTGACCCGGGCCGAATGAATTCGCGCCCGCCGCACTCCCCACCGGTTTTTTCAGGCAGGACCACACGATGTCGGACGAAAGTTTGCGCAAGAGTCTCATCACGACGGCCGGGCCGAATCGCGCCCCGAACCGGGCCATGCTCCGCGGGGTCGGTTTCCAAGACGCCGACTTCGACAAACCGATGGTCGGCGTCGCCAGCTTGTATTCGGAAATCACGCCGTGCAACAGCCACCTCGACCGGCTCGCCCGCAAAGGGATCGAGGGCATCCGCAGCGCCGGGGGCGTCCCGCAGATCTTCGGGGCCCCGACCGTCTCGGATGGCATTTCGATGGGCCACATGGGGATGCGCTACAGCTTAGTGTCGAGGGAAGTCATCGCCGATTGCCTCGAAACCGTCGCCGGAGCGATGAATCACGACGGCCTGCTGGCTTTCGGCGGTTGCGACAAAAACATGCCCGGCTGCGTCATGGCGATGGCCCGGTTGAATGTGCCGAGTGTTTTTGTCTACGGCGGTAGCATCCTTCCCGGCATCGGCCCGGACGGCGAAGCGGTCGACATCGTCTCGATCTTCGAGGCGGTCGGAAAATTCCAAGCGGGGCAGATCGACGAGAAGAAACTCCACAAAATCGAGTGCGAGAGCTGCCCCGGAGCCGGTTCTTGCGGCGGAATGTACACCGCCAACACCATGTCGTCGGCTATCGAGGCGATGGGGATGTCGCTACCGTACGACAGCAGCTACCCGGCCATCAGCGCCGCCAAGGAGCGGGAGTCGTTCGCCGCCGGGATCGCCCTGATCCGCTGCGTGGAGGCGAACATCCGCCCGCGCGACATCATCACTCGGAAGAGCTTGGAGAACGCCTACACGCTGGTGCTCGCCCTCGGCGGTTCCACGAACGCCGTGCTGCACCTCATGGCGATCGCGCGCGAAGCGGAAGTACCGTGGACTTTGGATGACTTCGACCGCATCGGGGCGAAGGTGCCGCACCTCGCCGACCTCAAGCCGGGCGGTCGGTTCGTGATGTTCGACCTGTACAAAGTCGGCGGTGTCCCGGCGGTATTGAAGGCCTTGCTCGATCACGGCCTACTCCACGGCGACTGCATCACCGTCACGGGGCGGACGCTGGCGGAGAACCTGAAAGACATCCCGAGTATCTACGCGAAACCGCAAGTCGTGGTGAAGACCTTTGAACAGCCGATGTACGACCGCGGGCACATCGTCATTTTGAAGGGGAACCTCGCCCCCGAAGGAGCGGTGGCGAAAGTCGCGGGATTGAAGAAACGTTCGATCACCGGCCCGGTGAAGGTGTTCGACGGCGAAGAAGCTTGCGCGAAGGCGATCCAAGCCAAAATGGTCGTGGACGGCGATATCCTCGTCATCCGGGGCGAAGGCCCGGTCGGCGGCCCCGGCATGAGGGAAATGCTCTCGATCACCGGCGCTCTGATGGGTCAAGGTCTGGGCGAAACCGTTGGCCTCATCACCGATGGTCGCTTCAGCGGCGGCACCCATGGGCTAGTCGTCGGTCACGTCGCCCCGGAAGCCGCGATTGGCGGACCGCTGGCGCTTTTGCAAGATGGTGACAGCGTGACCATCGACGCCGATGCGAAAATACTGACTTGGCACATCGACGCGGCCGAGCAGGCGCAGCGCCAAGCCGCGTGGACGAAACCACCACTCCGGGTGCAACGCGGGGTGCTGGCCAAATATGCCCGCCTGGTGGCGAGCGCGTCCGAGGGCGCCGTGACGAGCTGAGCCGACCCGAGGATGTCCCATGGCCAAGCCCTTCGACGCCACGCTGAACGCGCTGATCGACCTGCGCCCGGGCGATTGGGCCGAAGGGTTCGCACGCATCGCCGGGATTCCACCCGGACCCAGCGTCGAATTGGACACCGATCTCGCCACGACGCTTCAAGCCGACAAATTGTTCCGGATCGAGGGGGAACGGCCCAGCTTGTTGCACCTCGAGTTGGAAGCCAATCCGAGGTTGGGTATCCCCCGCGACTTGATGCGGTACAATACCCTCATCGACCATCGGCACGATTTGCCGGTGACCTCCGTGTTGATCTTGCTCAGACCCAAAGCACTGGCGAGCGATCAAACCGGTGTTCACCGGCGTTTCGATGCGAATGGCAAATTGATTGCCGAGTTCCATTATCGCGTGGAAAAAGTTTGGGAACGGCCGATCGAATATTGGCTGTCCGCCGAGTTGGGAGTGAGACCCTTGGCAGTCTTGACCGATGAGGCGAGCCGGAATTTACCGCGGGGGGTCGATGCTTTGGTCGACTCCATCGAAGACCGGGACAACGCGGCGGAAGTCAAAGCCTTACTCGTTTCCGCATACGTACTCTGCGGGCTTCGCTACGATCGGGACACGACTGCCCAAGCATTCGGGAGATTGAATATGTTGCTCGAAGAATCGACGACTTACCGAGGCATACTCGAAGAAGGCGAGGCCCGTGGCCTGAGCCGAGGACTTCGCTACACGATCATTCGCATCGGTTCGAAGCGGTTCGGGCCACCGGCGGAATCGATCTCGCGAACGTTGCTCGGCATCGACGACGCAACGCGATTGGAAATCCTCGCGGATCGTATTCTGGATGCCGGGAGTTGGGACGACCTCGTGGTGGGCGGATAATCCTATGGTGGAGTCGGTGAATTTGATCGTCGGTTCCGAAACGTGGGGATTCACCCTGCCGGCCGGGAAGTGTTTGACACTCTCGCGCGGTGCGGTACCCGTTGGACACGCAAGTCCGGTCGAGCTTTTGCGCAACGCGTTGGAACAACCCATTGGCTTGGGGGCTCCGATGAGCCGGGCTGTGACGCCCGACGACTCTGTGGTCGTGCTCGTCGATGAAGGCACGCCGGCCCTGGCGGGACTGATTGTCGCGCTCTTGCAGAATCTCGCGGAAGCCCAAGTACAGTTGGGGAATGTGACACTGCTCGTGCCCGCCGGTTCGCGGCGACAGCCTTGGCTCGACGACCTTCCCGACGAACTCGCGGATATCCATCTCGAAGTGCACGACCCCGAGAACCGGGACAAACTCGCATATTTGGCGACCACCAAGGCCGAGCGGCGGGTGTATTTGAATCGCAAAATCGTCGAAGCCGATTTGCTCATCGTTCTGAGCCGGCGTGGGTTCGATCCGAAGCTCGGCTACTCGGGCGGCGGCGCCTTCCTGTTCCCGCACTTCTCGGACGCCGAAACCATCGCGGCCTACCCGAAGGAATTCAAAACCGCCGCGCGTCCCGAAGAACCCAACTCCCTCCGCCGCGAAGCGAAAGAAATCCTCAAACTCCTCGGGGCGCCATTCCTGATCCAAGTGATCGAAGGCCCCGGCGACAGCGTCGCGGAAATTATCGTCGGTCTGCCGCCGTCGACTTCCGACGGTGCCGTCCGTCTGAAACAGCATTGGTTCGGCCGCGTCGATCGCAAGGCCGATCTCGTCATCGCCACCGTCTCGGGTTCGAACGACAGGATCGAGTTCCGCGATCTCGCCACGGCCGCCGCCACCGCCCGCCGGACGCTCGAAGCGGGCGGGCGGCTCGTCTTGCTGACCGCGGCAGCGCCCCCGTTGGACGACTCGGGCGACCTGCTGTTGAAAGTCGACGACCCGGCGACCGCGCTCAAACGGATCGCGGCGGCCAAGCCGGACGACGCCATGCCCGGCACCTTCTGGGCCTTCGCCGCGAAGAAGATCAGCCTTTACGCTGCGGCCGGTTGGCCCGACGAATTGATCGAGGAATTGTTCGCCACGCCGATCCATACCCCCGCCGAAGTGCAGCGTTTGATCGACGCGGCGGAGTCTGTTCTTTTCCTGCCCGATGCCCACAAGATGTTCGTCGAAGTCGGAGCCTGAAATGATCCCCCCCGACTACGACGCCGCGATTTCCGGAGCCGCACTCTTCGACGACTCCGCGACGGGCAAGATCATCCTGCGCGGGCCGGACGCGCCGATGTTCCTGAGCAACCTCAGCACCAATGCGATCATCCCGCTGCCGTTGGGCGGCGGTTGCGCGACTTACTTTTGCGATTCCCGGGCCAAGACTCTATTCCAATCCGCCGTCTACCACGTCCAGTTGGACGACGCCCCGCACGCGCTGTGGCTCGAAACGGCGCCGGGCCGCGATGTCGCGCTGTTCCAGCACCTCGACCGCTACCTGATTTCCGAAGCCGTGGAACTGGAGAACGCGACCGAACGCTTTGCCCAGCTCCATTTGGCCGGACCGCGTGCGAAAGAAGTTCTCGAATCGGCGCTCGCAGTCGAACTCCCGGATTTAGTGGAATTCCAACACGTCGAACGGACCTTCGGCCATCACTCCGCAGCGAACCTGCGCCGTCGGGATCGCCTAGGAGTTCCCGGGTTCGACATCGTCTGTTTGAAGGAGCGTGCCGAAGGGATCACTCGGATGTTGCTCGCGGCCGGCGCGACAAACGGCACACCGGATACGAAGGACATTCTGAGGATCGAAGCGGGGTCCGCCGAGTACGGAAAAGATTTTGACGAATCGCGGTTCGTCATGGAGATCGCCGGGGCCGCGACTGCCGTCTCGTACGCGAAGGGCTGCTATCTCGGCCAGGAGCCGATTGTGATGTCGCGGGATCGCGCCGGGCACGCCCCGCGATCCATGGTGAAGCTGCGGGGCGAAGGCGCGTTGGCAAACGGAGCCAAGCTATTCGCGGGAGCCGACGAAATCGGCGTCGTCACATCCGCCACCGTGTCGCCCCGATTCGGCCCCATCGCATTGGGTTATGTCAAATGGAAACATCGCGAGGCCGGGACGGCGCTCGAAGCGGAACTCCCGACGGGTCGCGTCGCGGTGTCGGTGCAATCGTGAATTCTCCGTGAGGATGAAACCGCGGGGCGGTCCGGGGTGTAATATCCGAGTGGGAACCGGGTTGTCCTCTCCAGCAACCTCTCCGGTCGATTTCAATTCCAACAAGGTGATTTGATATGGGGACGCGTTCGCTCCTCGGCCTCGCGGCATTGATTCTCGGAATCCCCGCGACCCGCGCCGCCGAGAAAGAAATCAAAGAAGTCGCCAAACAAGTGGCACCCACCTCAGCCGGCGTCGGCCGGCGGATGCCCGATGTGAAAAGTACGGCGGTCGATGGAAAAGAGTATCGATTGAGCGAGGCCCTGAAGGACCGCAAAGCCCTCGTTGTCGCCGTGACGAGCACCAGTTGCCCCATCAGCAAGAAATACTTGCCGACGTTGGCGAAGCTCGAAAAAGACTACGATGCCAAGGGCGTCGGCTTCCTCTTGCTCAATCCGATCTCGACCGACACGGTCGAGGACATCAAAAAGCAGATCGCGGCGAGCGCCTTCCAAGGGCCGTATTTCCACGACAAAGACGGTTCCATCACCAAATCGCTCGGGCTGACGACGACGACGGAAGTGTTCGTGATCGATCCGACCCGGACAATGGTTTACCGCGGTGCCATCGACGATCAATACGGCATCGGCTACTCGACCGACGCCCCGAAGCGGACGTATTTGAAAGACGCCCTCGACGCGGTACTCGCCGGGAAAGAACCGGCCGTGCGGGCCACGAGCGCCCCAGGCTGTGCCCTCGACCTCGACTCGGCGAAAGCCGCCGCGATCCCGAAGGTGACGTATCACAATCGCATCTCGCGGATGATCCAACAGAACTGTTTGGAATGCCATCGCACCGGCGGCGTCGGGCCATTCACTTTGAACACCCACGAGGACGTGATCGCTCACAAAGGGATGATTCAGAAAGTTGTCGACAAAGGCACGATGCCGCCGTGGTTCTCGGCGAAGCCCGCCAAGGGCGAGCATTCCCCGTTCGTGAACGACCGGGCGGTGCCCGACCAAGACAAAGCCGATTTGCTCGCGTGGTTCAAAGACGGCGCCCCCGCCGGCGAGAAAGCCGACGCCCCGCTGCCGCGGCCGTTCCCCGAAGATTGGGCCATCGGCAAGCCGGATCAAATTTTCCAGTTGGACGCCGCCGTCGACATCAAAGCGACCGGCGTCATGGCGTACCAAAACCTCGTCGTCGACACGAAGCTCGACGAAGAAAAATGGATCCAATCGTACGAAGTCCGCCCCACCGCGAAGGGAGTCGTCCACCACGTTTTGATCTGGGCACTGCCGCCGAAAACGGGGGTCGAACTGCTTCCGCCGCGGGCGCGCGGCGGCGAAGCTTCGGGCTTCTTCGCGGCCTACGTCCCCGGGAATAGTTCTCAGATCTTCCCCGAGAACTTCGGCAAGAAACTGCCGAAGGGCGCCCGGCTGCACTTCCAAATCCACTACACGCCCAACGGCACCGCGACCACGGACCGGATGCAGATCGGCGTCAAATACGCCGCCAAGAAGCCGGAAACGGAATTGAAAGTGTTCGGCTTGGCCAATCCGAAGTTCGAAATCCCGCCGGGCGATGACAACTACAAGAACACCGCCGAGATCAAGCTGCCGTTCGACGTGACGCTGACCGGATTGATGCCTCACATGCACGTCCGTGGGAAAGCCTGCAAGTACGTCGCGGAATTCCCGGACGGGACAAAGAAAGTCCTGCTCGACGTCCCGCATTACGACTTCAACTGGCAACTGGGTTACAAGCTCGCCGAACCGGCGCTACTGCCGAAGGGGACGAAGATCATTTACACCGCGTGGTTCGACAACAGCGACAAAAACCCCGCGAACCCCGACCCGAAGAAGACCGTGAAATGGGGCCCGCAAACCTTCGACGAAATGCTGTTGGGCTATATCGAATTCCACATGACCAAGTGATGGCGACTTCCGACAGCGCCGGAAGCGTGAGCGACGTTCTTG
>JAYSYN010000307.1:0-9206 GCA_043727575.1 Fimbriiglobus sp. | reverse complement strand
CCTTTCTTTGCTGAATTGGGAACAATCCGACACGGCGCCCGAAAAAATCGGCAAACCCACCGCCGACTGCCCAAGTCGCGTTGACACGCCACCGTGCATTTCTTTAGACTGCTACTAGAGTTGCGGAAAATGGCGACTTTCGAGTTGCTTTCCCACTTCGGCCCCGTCTGCCCGCCGGGTTCGTTCAACGCGGGATGGATCCCACCTCCACCACAGCAGGACGCCCTCGCCGTAGTCCTCCTGCCGACCTCCGCCTGCGCCCGAGTGGCCCAGCGCGGGGGGGAGTCTCCGATGCCGACGAAACTGCCCGTCAAACCCGCCAAGGCGAACGTCCCCGTGAAATCGACCGCCAAGCCGAAGCCGGTGAGCAAACCCAACCCCGCGAAGCCGAAAACGGCCCCGGCGGTCGCCCGCTCCACGCCGCCCATCCCCAAGCCGGCACCTGCCCCGGTGAAACCCATAGCTCCCAAAGCCGCACCGATTCTCCCAAAAGTCCCCGTTTCCAAGCCGGCGGCGGCTGCGAAACCCAGCGCCGTCAAGCCGGTGGCTCCGGCGGCGAAACCGACTGCCAACGGCACCGGCGCCCACAAGCCGTTCCTCCCGCAGCCGCCGGCCCCGAAACCGGCCGTGAAGCCCGATGCGAAAGTCCGGGTCGAATCGACGATCCCCGCCGAGAAGGATCTTTCGGTCAAAAACAAGCCGGGCCACACGAAAGACCGCATCGTGCTGATGGTGCCCGATCCGTTCTGGCTCCACTGCTATTGGGAGCTCTCGCTGCAATCCGTCCAGCGCGCCGAAGCCGCCCTCGGCCAAGATTGGCACGGGGCGAAGCCGATTATCCGGCTGTTCGACGTGACCTCGCAAGACACCACCAGCACCTCCGAAACGGCCATCCGCGATATCAATGTCCATGGCGGCTGCAGCCATTGGTACATCGACGTGCCCCAACCGCCCCGGACGTACCGGGCCGACATCGGCTACGTCTCCAAGCGCGGCCAGTTCTATGTGCTCGCCCGGTCGAACGTCGTGACGCCGCCGAAGAGCGGCGCGACCGAAAGCCTCGAAGATAGTTGGGCCGCCGAGATCGACCCCGTCAAAGCCGAGCGCGTCTTGGCGATGTCCAACGGGTTCGAATCGGGCCACGCTCCGTCGCAATTGAAGGAACTCTTCGACGAGCAATTTCGCCGGCCGATCAAGGAAGGCTCCTTCGGCACCGGCGCCGCCCCCGGCAAGCTCAAGAAGTTCCACTTCGACCTCGACGCCGAACTGGTCGTCTTCGGCAAGACCGACCCCACCGCCACGGTGACGCTGCAAAACGAACCGGTGAAGCTCCGCCCGGACGGCTCCTTCACGATGCGCTTCAGCCTTCCCGACAGCCGGCAAATCATCCCCGCCGTCGCCACCAGCTCCGACGGCTTGGAGGAACAAACGATCGTGCTCGCGGTCGAGCGGAACATCAAGCGCTTGGACCCGATGGTCCACGATCTGTACGGCGAGCAATAAGGCGAGCCTGCCGTGACGGCGGTCGGAGTGCTTTGGGTAATGAATTGCGGCGTCAGAAAACCGAGATCCACGGATGGATGTAACTTCGCGCGACAAATATTGGTCGTTGCTCACTGCGGTGCTCTTCGTAAGTAGTTGGTCACTCTTCGCATGGGTGCTGATTTCTTACGACGCCATTCAGGGCGAATACGTTTACAACGAAGCGACAGCCCGGTCGGATGGCCAACTGTTTTATGTCAGTCGCCGGATATACCCGTATCTCACTGCTGTTCTATTTCTCGATCAATTCACGTTTCTGACGCTCTTGGCTTCCAGTCAGTCGGGTCCATTTCAAAAACTGAAATATGTCTGTGGTGCTTTATGGTTACCCAGTCTCTTGATCCATGTTTTGTATTGGTGTTTGAACGGCATTTTCATTTGATGGTGGATTCGACTGCTGGAGCATAATTCCTTCATGAATCCCCTCCTCGCTCGCATCACCATCGACCCCGCCATCTGCCACGGCAAGCCGTGCATCCGCGGGCTTCGCTACCCGGTCGAAACGATGCTTGAACTCTTGAGTTCGGGCATGACCATCGACGAAATCCTCGCCGACTACGAAGACTTGGAACGGGATGATTTGTCGGCAATCGCGTTGTTGAGGAGCAAGCAATGAAGCGTCGTCTGACCGCGATCATCCAATCGGAAGGGGACGGCTTTGTCGCCCTCTGCCCCGAAGTCGATGTCGCCAGCCAAGGGGATACCATCGATGAAGCCCGTGACAACCTCCAGGAAGCGCTGGAATTGTTTTTCGAATGCGCTCCACCCGAGGAAATCGCGGAGCGCATGACGAGCACCGTCTTCGTGACGCAGATGGAGGTCGGCATTGGGTAAACTCCGCGTTCTGTCCGGACATGAGGTCTGCGCCATTCTCCTCCGGCAAGGCTTTCTGCCGGTGCGCCGACGCGGAAGTCACATCATCATGCAACGGTGCATCGACGGTCGAACGAACACAGTACCGGTTCCCGATCACCGCGAAGTGAGAGTCGGCACGCTCCGTTCGATCATCCGGCAATCTGGAATTGACCGTTCGGAATTCGAGACCAGTTGAGTATCCCCCATGCTCATCGGAATCCTCTCCGACACCCACGATGAACTCGCCCGCACCCGGCGGGCGGTGAACCTGTTGCGCGATGCCGGGGCGACGGCGCTCATCCACTGCGGGGATTTCGTCGGCGCCCCGATTCTGCGGGCCAGTTGCCCGCTTCCGCTCTGGTTCGTTTTCGGCAACAACGACTCCGCCGGGGAACTGGAGATCGCCGCGGCCGAGACGAGTGCGACCTGCCTCGGTTGGGCGGGCATCGTCGAGTTCGACAGTCGGCGCATTGCGGTGACCCACGGTCACATGACGAGCGACGTCCGCCGATTGCTCGCCGCGGAACCCGACTACCTACTGACCGGCCATTCCCACATCGTCGCCGATTCGATGTCCGGTACGGTCCGACGGATCAACCCCGGCGCCTTGCACCGGGCGTTCGAATTCACCGTCGCGCTGTTGGATCTGGAATCGGGCGAATCGAAGTTCCTGCCGGTCGCATAAAACGGCCGCCCGATTCGCTAGTGTGTCATCTTGCCACGAGCCACCGCATCCCGAGCCATCCGATGAATCTCCACGGCATCATACCGCCCGTCGTCACGCCGATGCGCGCGGACGAATCGATCGATCTCCCCGGCCTGCGTTCGCACATCGATTTCCTTCTGGCGAAAGGCGTCCACGGCATCTTCGTACTCGGCACTACCGGGGAGTTCTACGCCCTCGACGAATCCGAGAAACAAGCCGTAACGGCCGCGGCGGTCGAACATTGTCGGGGTCGCAGCCCGGTGTACGCGGGCACCGGGGCCGAGTCGCTTCGGGAAGTGTTGCGATTGACCAAGATGGCCGAGCGCGAAGGCGTGCGCGGCGTGTCGGTCATCACGCCGTATTTCATCAAGCCGAATCAGGCCGAGTTGTACGACCACTTCCGCGCGGTCGCCGAGAGCACGAGTGTCGAAGTCGTGCTCTACAACAACCCCGCGACCTGCGGCGGTGTGAGCATCGAACCCGACACCGTGGCCAAACTCGCGGAGATCCCGAACATCGTCGGCATCAAAGATTCCTCCGGCGATTTGCAGAACACCCTCGAACTGATCCAGCGGATGCCGCCGAGTTTCAGCGTGCTCATGGGCCGCGATACGCTGCTGTTGCCGGCGCTGTTGTTCGGCGCGAAAGGGGCAATCCCCGCGACTTGCAACATCGCCCCGGAGTTCTGCGTCGGCATTTACGAATCGCACCGCACCGGCGACCTCGACGCTGCGCGGCAGTTCCAACAAAGGTTGTCCCCGGTGCGGATGACGCTGAGTTTGGCCACCGGCAACGGCGCCGTGAAGGAAGCGATGGCATTACTGGGCCGCCCCGCCGGCCCGAACCGCCGGCCGATCGCACCCCTGCACCCGGACAAAATTGAGAAGCTGAAGGGCGTGTTGAAGGCGGCGGGCTTGCTGGGGTGAGGGAAAAGTTAGCCGCGAGACGCCGCCGACTCCCGGCCTGCGTCAACCCGCCGCGAGGCGCGGGCCGGTTTCGCCGGTGTCGTAGAGGCGGCGGTAGGTCGGGCTGGTCACCAACAATTCCGCGTGCGTGCCGATGGCTTGGATGCGGCCCTCGTCCATCACGACGATCCGATGCGCGAGTTCGAGCGTGCTGCGGCGGTGCGTGATGAGGAACGTCGTCCGGCCGACGACGAACTCGCGCAGGGCGTCGTAGATTTTGGCTTCGCTTTCGCCGTCGATCTGGCTGGTGAATTCGTCGAGGATCAAAATCCGCGGGTCGCGCAGGATCGCCCGGGCCAAAGCGATCCGCTGCTTCTGCCCGCCGGACAGTTTCGACGCGGCCATGTCGCCGGTGCGCGTCTGGTACCCGGCCGTCAGCGTTTCGATGAAGTCGTGGGCGTGGGCCTTCTTCGCGGCCGCCTCGACTTCGAGTTGCGTCGCCCCCGGTTTGCCGTAGGCGATGTTGTTGGCGATGGTGTCGTCGAACAGCACCGTGTCTTGGGTCACCAGGCCGAGTTGCTTCCGCAGACTGCGGAGGTTGGCCCCGCGCAACGGCACGCCGTCGACCAGCACCGAGCCGTGGTCCGGGTCGTAGAAGCGCGGCAGCAACCCGAGCAGCGTCGATTTCCCGCAGCCGTTGGGCCCGACGAGGGCGACCGTTTCCCCGGCGAGCACGGTCAGGTTCACATCGTTGAGGACGCTCTGCCCGGCGTGGTAGCTGAAGCAGACGTTGCGGAATTCGATGCTCTCGGCATGCGGCGGCACGCGCGGCCCATCGGCGTTCGGCAGGATGCTCGGCAGGCGGTCGTGCAGGGCGTAGATGCGATCCGCGGCCGCCATCCCCGATTGCATCTTGGTGTAGACGCTGCTGAGCTTCCGCACCGGGTCGGCGATGGTCGCGAGGAACATGTACAGCGTGATGAGCGCCTCGAAGCCGAGCGGGTCATCGATCATGCGCAGGCCGAAAATGTGCGTCTTCTGTTCCAGCACGAGGTACGCCCCGGCCACGAGGGCGAGGCTCACGGCCATCACGCCCAGCGTTTCGAGCAGCGGGCCGACGGCCGAGTCGATGCGGATGACCCGGATGGTGCGCTTGTAGTAGTCCCAGTTGGCGGCGCGGAAGCGGCGCCGCTCGTGGCTTTCCCGGGCGAACGCCTTCACGAGTTTCAAACCGTCGAACGATTCCTTCAGCACCTTGTACAGCAGGCTCATGCGCTCCAAGACGCGCTTCGCGGCCTTCTTGATCGACCGGCTCACTTTGTTCAACGTGACCACCGCGACGAGCACGACGATCACGAACATCAGCGTCAGCTGCCAACTGATGATGCAGGCGCCCACGACGCAGCCGAGCATCTTCAGCGGTTCGAGCATTACGCGGCCGTAGAGCATTTTCATGCCGTTGCCGAGTTGCTCGGTGTCGTTCGTGATGCGCGACATCAGCTCGGTGGTCCCGGCCTCGCCGAGTTGGTGGATGTCTTGGTGGATGGCCGAGCGGAAGAACAGGTTGCGGAAGTCAAACAGGGTCCGGTGGACGACGACGCCGACGAGCGTTTCTTGGATAAACTCGAAGATCCCTTTGAGGGCGATGCTGACGATCAATCCGACGACGATCCAGACGAAGGTCGCGAAGCGGCCGGTCGGCAGGTGCTGGATCACCGTCGATTGCAGGACCTTGTAGCGATAGGCCTTCGTGCTGTATTCGTTCTGTTCGCCTTCGAGCTTCGACATCTCGCGCAGATCGCGGCGGATGGTGTTGTCGCGGTCCGGCGCAGCGGGGTTCTCTTCGAGGGCTTTCAACTGCAACCGCAGGGCGTCGATCCGCGCGATCCGCGCCGGGTCTTCGGCCTTCTTCTGGTTCTCGTCGATCTGCTTGGCGACCCACTGCTGGAGGTTGTTATCGGCGCTGAGGATTTGGAGTACCGGATAGACCGCGGAAAGGTTGAGGCTCCAGAACAAAGCGACGAACAGGGCCGCGACTCCGGACGCGACGATCCGCCCCCGATACGCCCACGACAACCGCAGCACCCGCATGAAATTCCGCATAGCGAGCGGATATAGCCGGTGCGGGCGACGCGGGCAAGGTAGGAAACTTTCGGAGGGGACGTTCGACTCCGCAAAATGATTTCGCCGCGGAAACCCCCACCCCTCCGCGAAATCATTCCGGAATTCGGGTAGAACCCATTCGCGGCAACGGTTTACGTCCGATTTCGCCGGGTGCGATGCCAGGCGAAACCATTTCGATCTGTCGGACCAAGCGCATCGGAGCCGTCATTTCGCCAAAGGCTTCGACAAAAACTCCTCGAAGTCCTTTTCTTTTTCGATGAGACCTTTTAGTCGATTCACGATCCGATAGCCCTTCGCGGTCGGTTCCAAAATGACGTAATACGGCAGTTCTTGGGTTTCGAATCGCTTCAATTGGAACTCGAGGTTGGCCGTCCCTTCGGCGGTGCGATCGGGAGTGTTCGGCGGGCTGTGGAAAAACTCGGCCGGGACATCATCGGTGTATAACTGCACGAGTTCGTACTGTTCGAGCAGCTTGCGGTACTTCGGGAAAATCCCGTGTTCGTTGGCCTTGCAGTTGGTGCAGATGACACCTGTGAAATCGACGAACACGAGCCGCTTCTCGACGCGGGCTTTGTCGAGGGCGTCGGGCAAATCCGCACTCCACGGGAATTCACCGGAACCGCTCGTCGGCTCGGGGAGCAAGAACGCATCGACCCATGCGAAGGCAACGCCGCGCGGCCGTTGCGCCTGCCCTTCGGCGGTTTTGAAGAGGCCCGGTATCAAGTAGAGGCCGGCGCCGAGGAAGAGCATCGCGAACATCAACCGCGGGACCCCGAGGTTCGATTTGTCTTCGTCGTGCGGCAGGCGGAAGAACCCGAGCAGGTACATCCCCGTCGCGAATGCGACGACGACCCACCCTGCCAAGACGAGGTCGTAGGTGAAGTAGGTCGGGAACGCGCTCAAGCGGATCTCGGCCGTGCGGAAAAACTTGAGCGCCGCCGCGACTTCGAAGAAACCCATTACGGCTTTGATGGTGTCCATCCAGCCGCCGGACTTGGGCAGTTTTTTCAGCAAGCTGGGGAAGAGCGCGAGGACGAAAAATGGGGAGGCGAAGGCCCCTGCGTAGGTGAGCGCGGCGAGGATCAGTTCGAAATCTCCGTACGCGCTGGAGGCCGCCATGCCCGCGAAGCCGCCGAGGAACGGGGCGACGCAGGTGAAGCTGACGATGCTGAATGCGATGGCCGCGAAGACCGTGCCCAGCGCCCCGCCTCGCTTGCGCCGGCTCTCGGCGGCGCGGAGGAGAAAGTTCGGCAGCGTCAGGTTGTACATGCCGAGGAGGCTGAGCGCGAACACGATGAACAGCGCCCCGAGGAGGATGTTCATCCACGGGTTGAGAGACAGGGCGCGGAACAGGCTCAGCATGGAGTACGCCGAGAGGCCGAGCACGGCGATGATCGTCCCGCAGTAGATGCCGGCGAGCTTGACCGCCCCGGCCGCACTCTGGTTGCTCTGTTTGAGGAACAGGCTCACGGTGATCGGAATCATCGGGAAGACGCAGGGAGTGACCAACGAGACGAAACCCCAGAAGGCCGCCGTGAGCAGAAGGGCCAGTAGGCCCCCTTCGCGCTCGACTTTTTGCGAATCGCTCGATGCCTCCAACCCGTTCAGTTTCGTTTTGTAGGCGTCGATCGGAAGGTGGTTCTTTTTCGCGATCCCCGCGGCCGGTGCGACTTTCGGCGGCGGGCCAGTCCCTTGGATCAGCAACTTCAAATCGGCGGCGTACTTTTCGTCGACCGCCCGCGGCTGTTCATCCGTCACATCCAACGAGACCTTGGGAAAGTCGGACGGGCGGGCGTTGATGCAAGCGGTCTTGCAGATCTGAATGGCGAACCCTTCGAACGTCACCTCTCGGGCGCCGGGCTTCGCATCCGGAGCGACGATCGCGTCCACCGTCCACGTCGCCGCTTTGTTGTAAACGAGTTCGTTCCCGTAGAGCTCTTGGCCGTCCGGATCTTTGACCTCGCCGACGACGTAGAGTAACCGTTTTTGCGGGGCGTCGATGGGCGGCGGCTTGACGACCACCTTGCCGCTGCTCGTGGGATAAGTGTGCCAGCCGGACTTCGTCGGTTTCACCGTGATCGTCAGTTTGACAATTTGCCCGGGCCCCGCTTTGGACGGCTCGACTTTCGCCGTGATGACGCCGACGTCCGAGAAACCATCCGCGCGAACCATCGCCGGAAGTGCCAAAGCGATCGCGAGGGCGGAGAGAATCGTACGCATGGAAAGTCGCCCCGGAAATGGTCGAGCCCACGGTCGCCGCGACCGTGGGCTCGGGAAAGTTTACCGCCCGGCGGTCATTTGTCTTTCATCGCCTTCTCGACTTCGGCCGCGTACTTCTTGTCCACCGCGACGGCCGGGCCATCGAGGATCTTGTACATGGCTTCCGGCGCGAGGGTCTTCGGCGGGAAGCAAGAGTCTTTATCGCAGACGCTGAGGACGAACTTCGGGATCGCCACCGTCGCGGCCCCGGCCTTCGCATTGGGCGAGACCACGGCTTTGCGTTCGTACACGACCTTGCCGTGGTAGTAGTTCAACGCCTTGATGCCGAGCAGCGGCTCGGACTTGGACTCCGCGTCCGGCGGATCGAGCGGCTCGCCGACGAAAATCAACGAACCCGCGTCCGGGAAGACGATCTTGTTCACCATGCCATCCGCGAGTTTGTCCGGCTGCACGAGCGGGTACGTGTGGAAGCCCGTGGCCAGCGTGACCGTCAATTTGAAGGTCACCACTTGCCCCGGCTTCGCTTCGGCCGGCTCGATACTGGCTTCGACCTTGTCGACGCCCTTGGGCAGGGCCGCAGGTTTGTCGGCGGCGATGGCCAGCGGGGCGAAGGCGAGGAGCGCGAGAAGAGTGCGAAGATACATGGGAGAACTCCGGGGCGGGTTTTGTAGGCCAACCAAGGCTTGCTTCTTCGCCCCAACGGGGCCGACTTTTATAGCCTAGAACCTGTTATTGACTTATTCGCTTGGTTTCAGTGCTTTCAAGCGGCAAGCAAGCTCAAAACGCGGCCTTTTGGAAAGTCAGAACCCGGAAAAGCCTTAAAACTCTTAGATAAAGTCAATAACAGGCTCTAG
>JAYSYN010000306.1:0-9207 GCA_043727575.1 Fimbriiglobus sp. | reverse complement strand
CCCGTTCGACGACTTCTTCTTTCGGCGGGCCGTATTTGGGGGCCGACTTGCCGAACAGGCCGACGCGCTCGCCCGGTTTGGGTAGCGCGCCGTCGGGCATTTTCAGATCGCGGTTCGTGCGGCATCCCGTCGCGCCGGCCGCGAGACCCGCGATCAAAACCAATCGAATCAGGCGCCCGTCCATGGGTCGTCCCTCTCGGAAATGTTCGTGTCGTCTATTTGAATTCCGCGATGAAGCTCGCCGAGGCTTCGACCATCAGGTCGCGCGTCAAATGCACGGGTTGCCGTCTGTATCGGCAAATCGACTGCACCGTTTCCAATAAATCCCGGCAATCGCTGGCGCGGGCCGTCCGGCCGCGATTGTAGTAGCGCTCGAACAGGTACTCCACGGAGTCCGCGTTGTAGTTCATGTCGAGCCGTTTGCAGACCGAACCGAAGATCTTCTCGAAGACCTCCCGCGTCGGCGCGGTGATGCAGACTTTGTGGCGAATCCGCCGCAAGAAAGCGTCGTCGACCAACTCTTTCGGGTCCAAGTTCGTGCTGAAGATGATGAGCTGCTCGAAGGGGACTTGGAATTTCTTCCCGTTCGACACGGTGAGGAAGTCGTGCCGGTCTTCGAGCGGCAGGATCCAGCGGTTGAGCAATTCCTTGGGGCTGACGATCTGCCGGCCGAAGTCGTCGATGAGGAAGACGCCGCCATTGGCCTTGAAGTGGATCGGCGCCTGATAGAAGTTCGCCTCCGTATTGAAGCGCAAATCGAGCATGCTCAGGGTGAGTTCCCCGCCGACCACGATCACCGGCCTTCGGATTTTCAACCAGCGCTGATCGTGCGAGCCGTCGCTGAGCAACCGCCGCACCACCGCGTCGCCGTCGTCCCCGAATTCGCTCGGGGTGTCGTCGACGGTATGCAACGACGGATCGTAGACGGTGACGACGTGGCCGTCGGCGATGAACGCGTGGGGGATGAAAATCGACCCGCCGACGGAGTTCATGTACTCGCCGATGGCGCGGGCGATGGCCGTCTTGCCGTTGCCGGGCGGGCCGTAGATGAACACCGAGCGCCCGCTGATGATGGCCGGGCCGATGGCGTTGAAGAGGTCGTCTTTGATGACGAGGTGCCGGAACGGGGCGCGCAACACTTCGGGGTAGCAGCTCAGGCCCGTCACGGTTTGGCGGTAGCACTGCTCGACGTAATCATCGAGCGGCACCGGCGCCGGGCCGACGTACGCGCACTGCTTCATCAGGTCTTGGGCGTGTCCGCGACCGCGCTCGGTGAGGCTGAATCGGTAGCTGACTTCGCCGACGAGATCGCCGCCGTCGACTTGGATGTATTTTTCTTCCTTCAAATGCTTCAGCGGCTCGCGGATGATTTTGAAAGGCAAGCAGAGGAATTGAGCGAGGTCCCGGCCGACCTGCGGGCCGCGGGCGTAAATGGTGCGGACGAGCATGTCGCCGAGGAACGCCGGTGTCAGACCCGATTCTTTGATCGACTCCGGGGAAGTCGGCGCCTCGGGGGCGGGGTTGGTATCCCATTCGACGACGGGGCGAGACAGCACGGCCATGAGGGAACCCACGCGCGGAGAAGCGATGGCGAAGCTTAGTTCACGAGTGGCGGTCGTGCCGGGGTTCCGGAGAATCGTCGTTTTTCGCTTCGCGAAAAATCGGCAGTGCCACTCCGCGACGATCGACGGGCCGATCTGGCGCGAGCGACTTTTCGCGGAGCGAAAAGCGACGGGCCGAGTCCGCGAGTCACTTCATCCGCTTGCCGCGGGTGATGATGAAAATTCCCACGGCCCCGGCGATGAGGACGCCGACGACGATCGTGTTCCGCTTGGCGAAAGCCGAGGTCCAGTGGTCGACGAATCCGTCGGCGTAGCTTTGGGCGAAGGGTGAAGCCTCGGCGTTACCGGCGAGCAGAATCACGAGGGCCAAGGCGGCGGCGAAGGTGCGAGTCACAGTGGAGTCCCCGGGTGCGGATCGAAAAACGAAAAAAGCGGAGTGCCCGTGCACTCCGCCGAAGTCTCCGACTTCGCCATCGTGTTAACGGGGCGTATTGTTACCACCGCTCGGCGCCGTCGGGGTACCCGGTGCGGTGCCGCCGCCGGCGCCCGACTGGGCACCGCCGGCACCGCCGGTGCCACCGGCCGAAGCGCCGTACTGGTTGGCGAGGCCGCGGTACGCGTTCGTCGGGCCTTGGACCGGCATCGACGGATCGACCGCGTCGTGCGCTTGCACTTCGTAGTGCATCGCTTGGCCGTTGGGCTGGGCGCTCAGGTACGCCAACACCGCTTGGCACCGTTTGACGTCGAGGTCGGCGCGGGCGTTGATCAGCTTCTGCGGGTTGGCCGCGTCGTACGGCAGATCGCGCGCGGTTTGGATCCAAACCTTGCTCGCCGGCGCCGGCAGCCGGCGGGCGATGTAATCGATTTTCTTCAAGCCGGCCGCGTTCAGCGTCTCTTTGCCGGACTCGAAATGCGTGTTGAACAGCGTCACGTCGAGGTTGTTGGCGTTGTTGGCCATCGCGTCGAACGGCTGAATGACGTTGTCGCGGGCGCTCACTTTGTAGCGCTCTTGCTGGCACGGATCGACCACGTTGCTGTAGCGGCTCTGCAGGCCGGGGCCGGTGCAACCGATGGCCGCCACGCCGCCCACGAACAAGGCCGCGAGAGTCGCGGCGCGAACGAACTTCACCATCGCACTTCCTCCATGAGTTAGGCGGGGCATCCTGCCCGCTCGAAAGTCGTCGTCATCCCATCTTCGACAGCAGGTTCTTCTGGATGAGGATCGCCGCGGGGCCGACCAACACCACGAAGATCGCCGGGAAGATAAACAGCACCAGCGGGAAGATCAGCTTCACGGCCGTCTTCGCCGCTTTTTCTTCGGCGATTTGGCGGCGCCGCGTCCGCATCGCGTCCGATTGCACCCGCAGCGCTTGGGCGATACTCGCCCCGAACCGGTCGGCCTGGATCAGAATCGCCGCGAGGCTCTTCACGTCGTCCACGCCGGTCCGCACGCCGAGATCGTGCAACACTTCCCGGCGCGGCCGGCCCATTTGCAGTTGCAGGTTCGCCAAAGCCAACTCTTCGCAGATGGTCTTGGCGTGGTCTTTCATCTCGTCGGTCACCTTCCGCAGGCCCGCATCCAAGCCGAGGCCGGACTCGACGCAGACGACCAAAAGGTCGAGCGCGTCGGGCAGCGTCAAAAAGATCTGCTGCTGGCGATCGTTCACGAGCAGCTTCAAAGCAATCATCGGCAAATAGAACCCAGCACACCCAGCTAATCCGATTTTCCACATCGCAGCCAGTGTGAAACCTTGCGCGACTAGACAGATTAGGAGGGCTGGGAGGAGGAATCCGAGTAGGCAAGCCACCCGGAGACCTTGGTAGATCATCGGGGCGGTCTCGCTGCGGAAGCCGGCGTTGGCCAACTTGACCCGCAACGAGTTCTTTTCCAAATCCGACTGCGGCTGCATCGACGCCCCCAGATTCGAGAACGCCTCCTTGAGCCCGGAGAAGCGTTGCCGCGATTCCATCTGCGACAATTCCAGATCGACCAGCGAGCGCGGCCGGCCGATCCGGTCGAGGCGGTTCTCGGCTTGGCTGTTGCGGTTGGAAATCAACTGCAGCAGCCAGAATGTCCCGATCATGATGGCGGCGAACACGAAGATCGGTGCCAGCTCATCCGCGGATAGAAACGCGAACAGGTCCACGGGTGGGTCTCCAGGGTGCAATGAGGCGGTGTGCGAATCTCAAACTTTGATGTCGATGATTTTCTTGATCGAGTACGTGCCGATGAGCATGAGTACGATGGCCCCGATCGACATCTTCACCCCCATCGGGTCCTTCCAGAGGGCCTCGATGTAGTCCGGCTTCATCCAAAGCATGAGCAAGAACAGGCCGATCGGCAGGGCCACGAGCACGATCCCGGACAACCGGCCTTCGGCCGTGAGCGCCTTCACTTGGCCGAGGATTTTGATCCGCTCGCGGATGACGTAGCCGATGCGGTCGAGGATTTCCGCGAGGTCGCCCCCGGTTTGCCGCTGGATGGCGACGCTCGTGATGAAGAATTTCAAGTCGAGGTTCGGCACCCGTTCGCACATCCCCTTCAAGGCTTCGTCCAGCGTGATGCCGAGGTTTTGTTCCTCGTAGACGCGGCCGAATTCCTTGGCGATCGGCATCGGCATTTCTTCGGCGACCACGTGCAACCCGGCCGCGAGGGAGTGCCCGGCCCGCAGGGCGCGGGCGACGAGTTCCATCGACTCCGGCAATTGGTTGGCGAACTTGCCCAGGCGGCTCTTCCGCTTCCAAAAGAGCCAGAGGAACGGGGCCGAAAGGCAGAAGATCGCGACGATCGGCGCGACGTACAGGTTGACCATCCAAGCGGTGGCGACGCCGCCGACGAAGGCCGCGACGAGCCCGACGCCCACCAGGGCACTCGGCTTCACGTTGGCGTCGGCTTGCTCGATCATCTTCTGGAGGTTCAGCACCTTCGGTGTGATCTTGTCGAGCAAGTTCTTCTTGTCGACTTCCTGCAAGGCCTGCTTCAGCAGCATGTCGGCCGAGGAATCTTTGCGGTTGTTGCGGCCGACGAGGACGTCGAGGCGGACCGACGCCCGGCCCTCTTTCGAGCCGGTCACGGCGAAGGCGATCGCGAGGACCATCCCGATGACCAACCCGCCGATCAACACGGCCAAAACGATAGGACTCATGGTGCACGACTCGGGCGAGGGTGGAATGTTTGCGGGCGAGCCGGCCGCGTCGGCGGTCGGACGGGTGACTTCAATCGCGGGCCAAAACTCGTTCGGTGAACATATTCGACGGCAGTTTGATACCCTTTTGCTCCAGGCGCGAGACGAAGGAGGGGCGGACGCCCGTCGCTTCGAACTGGCCGAAGGCCCGGCCGTTTTGATCGACGCCGACTTGCCGAAAGCGGAAGATTTCTTGCATGATGATGACGTCTTGTTCCATGTTCATCACCTCCGTGATGCTGACCATTTTCCGCGGGCCGCCCTGCAAGCGGTTGACTTGGATGATCATGTCCACGGCGGAGGCGATCTGCTGCCGCATCGCTTTGATCGGCAACTCGGTGCCGCCCATCATGATCATCGTCTCCAAGCGGGCGAGCCCGTCGCGCGGGGTGTTGGCGTGCAGCGTCGTCATGCTCCCGGCGTGGCCGGTGTTCATGGCTTGCAGCATGTCGAGCGCCTCGGCCCCCCGGCATTCGCCGACGATGATCCGGTCGGGCCGCATCCGCAGGGCGTTCTTCACCAAGTCCCGGCAGCTCACGGTGCCCTTGCCTTCGATGTTCGGCGGCCGCGTTTCGAGCCGGACGATGTGGTCCTGCTGAAGCTGGAGTTCGGCGGCGTCTTCGATGGTCACGAGGCGCTCGTCGCCGGGGATGAACGCCGAGAGCGTGTTCAGCAGCGTGGTTTTCCCGGAACCGGTCCCGCCCGAAATCAGCACGTTCATGCGGGCTTTGATGGCCCCTTCCAGCAACATCGCCATTTCCGGCGTGAACGCTTTGTAATTGAGCAAGTCCTCGAGTTTCAGCGGCTGGGCCCCGAAACGGCGGATGCTGAGGCTGGCCCCGTCTAGGGCGATCGGGCCGATCACGGCATTCACCCGCGAGCCGTCCGGCAAGCGGGCGTCGCACAGCGGGCTGGTTTCGTCGACGCGCCGACCGACTTTGGAAACGATGCGATCGATGATTTGGAGCAAGTGGTCGTTGTCGCGAAAGACCACTTCGGACCGTTCGATCTTGCCGCGGCGTTCGACGTAAATTTTCTTCGGCCCGTTGACCATGATTTCGCTGACGGTCGGATCTTTCAGCAGCGGCTCGAGCGGGCCGAAGCCGAGGGTCTCGTCGAGGATTTCCTCGATGAGTTTCTCGCGCTCGATGCGGTTGAGGAGCGGGTTCTCGGTGTCGCACAAGTGCTCGATGGCCCGGCGGATATCCCGCCGCATGGCATCGCTGGCGAGGTCCTTGACGCGGGACAGATCGAGCCGCTCGACGAGCTTCGAGTGGATCTGCCGCTTCAGCTCCTCGAAATTCTTGCCGCCGCTGCTGCTCGATCCGCCGAAGCTCGGGCTCGACAGCCGCGACAACCCGGAATTGTTCCCTTGGTTGCTGAGGTTGTTGAGCTTCGAAATGCCCTGTTGCAGCCGAGACATATCCGCGTTCCTCGTGGGTCAAACCGGGTGCGATCCTGGGTGCGACTACTTGCGGCCGAACAAACTCCAGCCCGCTTTGAGTTTCGGATCGGAGGCGGCGGGGCCGGCGGGTTTGCCCGCGAGGGCCTGCGCCAAACCGACGATCGCCATTTGCACCCGGCACTTCGGGTTGTGGCGGACCAGCGGTTCCCCCGCGATGCGGGCCGCGATCAGCGCCTTCGGGTCGTTCGGAATCTGCCAGAAGATCGGCTTGCCGATGACTTCCTCGGCCTTCTTCATGCTGATGCCCTCTTCGACCGTGTCCGAGCCGACGCGGTTGATGACGACCCGGACTTTTTCGGCGAGGTTGTCTTCGCTGCCGAGCAGGTGGATCAACCGGACGACATTGCGGAGACTGCTGAGTTCGAGTTGGGCCGTCAGCAGAATCGTGTCGGCCATGCGGAGGGCCATCATGTCGGTCGGCCTCAGCGACTTGCTCAGGTCGAGAATCATGTGCGAGTAGCTCATCTTGAGGAGGTTCAGAATCCTTTCGATGTGCCCTTCGTGTAGGATGCCGATCTCTTGGATTTCCATCGGGTGCCGCAGGATCGACAGGCCCGTCCCCTCGTGGCGCACCAGCGCCCGCCGGAGGAAGTTCATGTCGAGCCGCTCGATGTTGCGGGCCAGGTCGGCGATGCTGATGTTGTCCATCCCGTTGACTTCCATGGCGATGTCGGCATCGCCCAGAGCCAAATCGAGATCGACGAGCGCCACGCTGTTGTTCGGGTCGGTCGAGAGGGTCGCGGCGAGGTTGACCGAGAGGCTCGTGGTGCCGACGCCGCCGCGGGAACCGAGCACGGCGATCATCTGCGTCGGGCCCTGCTGGCGGGTCATGCCGCCGAGGCTCGGTTGATCGCCGAGATTGCCGCTGCTTTCGCCGAGCGCCCGGCGCAACGCGGCGAGCATATCTTCGAGGCCGACGGGGTGGGTGAGGAAGTATTTGGCCCCGCGCTGGAGCGATTGCAGAAGGGCTTGGTGATCGTGGCTGATGGTGAGGATCGGCAGTTTCGGATACTTGTTCGATAGCTCGCCGATCATCTGCAGGGCTTTGTTCTTATCCGCGTCGAGCGCGACAATGGCCAAATCGGGCATCGTCTCTTGTTGCTGGATCACGTCGAAGAAATACTCGTAACGGGCGCACTCGGCTTCGAGCCAGACGAAATCGACCCCCAGCAAAAGGGTCCGGAGGGATTCGCGCGACGACTCGGCCGGATCTACGATGGCGACTCTTTGCATGGCGATCACCGAAGTCGGGGTGTGCGTCGGGTGGTGTGAACGGCCGGGCGGTCCCTTCGGATCCGCCCGGCATTTGCGTTGCATTCGTCCGGAGCGATCGTCACTTGCCTTCGGGCACCGGCAGCGGCAACGGGGCCGGCACCGTCGACGGCAGGTTTTGCGGGATCGCCGACGGCTCGGTGATGATCGGGGCCGACGGAAGAGCCGGGGCACACAAGGCGGCTCCGGCGGTCAGGCCGGTCCCGTTGTTCACCGCGTGTCGGTACGCCGGAACGTACTGCTTGCCGTTGAAGATCTTCCGGGCACCGCGGGGCGCTTCGAGGAGCTGTTCAACGAATAGCTCATAATCGTCCGGGCTGCGCGTTTCTTTACCGGGAACCCGCCGCGGCACTTGGTCCGAGTTCAGCGGTTCGACCAACCGCGGGGTCACCAAGATCAGCAGTTCGGTCTCGCGTTCGTCGTGGGTCATGTTGCTGAAAGCCGCCCCGACCAAAGGCAGGTCGCCCAAGTACGGGACCTTCTGGGCACTCGCTTGAACGGTCGTTTCCAGCAAGCCGCCGATGGCGTACGTCTGGCCCGATTGCAGCGTGATCGACGAGCGGGCTTGCGTTTCGTTGAAGCCGGGCGTGAAGCCGAAGGCCGTCGTGATGCCGCGGCCGTTGTTGACGGACGAAATCCGCGGGTTGATTTCGAGGTAGATGCGCCCGTCGCCGTAGACGATGGGGAGCACTTCGAGTTCGGTGCCGACCGGGGTCAGCGTCACGCCGGGGCCGTTGATCCCCGACGACGGGCTGAGCACCGCTTGCTGGCCACCGGCCCGGAAGAACGCAGCGCGACCCGTTTGGGTCACGATCTTCGGTTCCGAGAGGAACTTCGCCACGCCTTCGGTCTTCAAAGCCCGCAACGCACCCGTGAACTGTCCAGGGACGATACCTGCCACAATGTTCGCGTTGGCCCCCGAGGTGAGCACCGGCAGAGCACCCGATGTCACCGACGAACCGGCCAAGCCGCCGAGGATCGAGCTGATACCGAAGCTCCTGCCGCCCCCTTGGAACGAGAAACCCCGTTCCCGGAGCATCGTGCGGTCGACCTGGGCCACGACCACGTCGATCATGACCTGCTGCGTCCCGCCGATTTGGATCGCGTTGATGACGTTTGCCGCGCTGCCGCCGACGGCACTGCTGGCGATCCGGACAATGATGTCGGCGTCGCCCGGTTGGCTCACCGAGCCGCTGAGGACGATGACGTTGCCGACGCCCGGAATGATCTCGATGTTCGCCGACGGCACGGCCTGTTTGATGACGAACTTGAGTTGTTCGTAATCGGGCTGGACGACCACGGTGTAGACGGCCTTCGAGCGGTCGTCGAAGGTCACGGTCAGTTGTGTGGCCCCGCCGAGCTTACCGACGAGATCGATTTTCTTGAGGTCCGGGGCGATCGGCTTCGCGTCGAGGACGTCCCCGTTGCTCAGGGTGATATCCGTGATGAGCTTGTTCGTTTTCGGGTCGAACTTGGCCAAGCCCCCGAGCGGCACGAGCAGCGCGCCGCTCTTGGCGTCGATTTTCACATCCACCCCGCCCGCGGGCGGTTTGTTCGGTTGCTGCCCCACGGCGACGGTGCTGCCCGCCAACCCTGTGAGCACGGTCAGGCCCGCCAACCAGCGGCGGCGTCGATTATTGATCAGGTGCATCCGTTCACCCTCCCCATGGGACTTGGCGGATCGGGACGATCCGCCGTGTGCGTTCGCCGGATCGGGGCCAGT
>JAYSYN010000305.1:0-9208 GCA_043727575.1 Fimbriiglobus sp. | reverse complement strand
GGTCGCCGCGCTGAGACTCGGTAACCCGGACTCCTGAAGAATCTCGGAGACGGCTATATTCCGAAAGGAACGACCCGTATTTCAACACCCTGCTAGATCTATTCTGTCGGTTCGACCGTCACGCGCAGCGGTTCGGCTCCGCGATTCTTCGCGCTCGGGTCGGCCCCGCAGCTCATCATCTGGTCGGCTTTCAATTCCGCGACTTCCATGGAGCCGACCCACACCGGGCTGCAGCCCGTCTCGTGGGCATCGATCATGAGGTCGTAGCATTTTTCGACCGTGTACCCGAAGACCTTCCGCAACACGAGAATCACCCAATCCATGCTGTTGATGTCGTCGTTGTGGAGGATCACGGCGTAGGGCGGTTGCCGCCGGGTGGCGGTGTACGTGTCGGTATCGAGTTCGGGGAAGGCGGTCGTGGTGGCCATGGGGACATCCGGGAGCGAGGGGCGACTCACTCCCGGTATCTTACCCTCCGCCGGCTCAGCGCCAATCGACCGATGACAGGGTGATCATCCACTGGCCCGTCCCTTTTTCGCTCAGGATGGTTTTGTGGTTCTTGCCGTCGGCGTCGCAGATGCACAAGTGCGATTCGGTTTCGCGCTCGTCGACCTTGCCGGCCTCCGCTTTCTCGGCGTGTACCTGCCGCCAGGTGTAGGCGATCTTCTTGCCATCCGGGGACCAACTGAAACCTTGGATCTCGGCGTTCAACGGCACGTCGGGAAGTTCGGCCACTTTGCCGCCGATGAGTTGGAGGTAAAGTCGTTTGTTCTCGTCAATCGGCTTCTCTGGGATGCCCTCGGGGAGTTTCATTCCATGAAGAGCAGCGTTTTGCCGTTCGGGGAGACTTGCGGGTAAATCGTGGCGTAGGCGGTGTCGCTCACCGTCTGCACGTCCTTGCCGTCGCGGGAAACGAAGCAGGTGGCCATGACCAGCTTTTTGCCGGAGTTGTCGCCGAACATCGTGACGACCCGCTTTCCGTCCGGTGTGAACGCGTGGGCCCAATGCCCGCCCGGCAACATGAGGACGGTCTCTTTCAACGTCGCCGCGTCGATGAGCCACGTCGTCGCTTTCGGAAGTGGATCGCGTGGGCCGCCGTTGTCTTCCGGTGCGTGCGTCGCCAACAGTTCCTTGCCATCCGGTGACCACGCGATCATCTCCGCTTGAATCTTCAAAACCTTGGCCTCGTGGCCGAGTTCGCGGATGGCCACCCTGTGGACTTGCCCCAGTCCCGGTTCCCTCGGCTTGGCGGGGTCGAGCGTGAGGGTGAGGTACGCGACCCGCTTGCCGTCCGGCGACAACCGCGGTTCGCGGATCGATTCGTGCTTCTCCAGTTCGAACAAGACTTTCTCGTTCTTGCCGTCCGCGTCCAAGATGCACACCTTCTGTTGTTTCCAGACGACCAGCTTGTTCAGCGGTTTCGTTTCGGCCGGCTTGGCCGGTTGCACCTTCGGACCCTCGGCCGGTTGGTCCGCCGCCGTCGCGTGGCGATCCCGGGCGAACCAACCGCCGGCGCCGAGCGCCGCGATGCAGACGACGATCAGCGAGACGAGTTTCAACTTTTGCAAAAACATGGCTTTCCCCACGAGGTCGGCCAGCGCGACGGGCGCACCGGCCGGTAAAGGTTCCCCGGCGGCGGCGAGATGGCCCAGCCGACACGCCAGAGGGAATACGGATGCGGAGCCGCTCGATCCCGTCGCCAGCACGGCCGCGAGCGAAATCGGCAGGGCGAACCCCCGTCGTTTCAACCCCTGCGCCAATCGTTTGCGCGCCTCGGCCAACCGACTGCTCAGCGTTCCCTCCTTGATGCCGAGTCGCTTCGCGGCGGCGCGGCGGTCGAGGCCGTCGAGTTCACAGAGCACGACCGCAGCACGGTAATGCTCGGGCAACCCGGCGATTTCGGCGTCGAGGGCCGCGGCCGATTCCGTGTCGTACCGCGGCGTCTCGAACGACGCTTCGGGCGGGTCCGCGGTCGGGCTCTGGCGGGCGCGGAGGCGGGTGGCCATGACTCGGGCATCCTGGGCGGTGCGAAATGCGACCCCGTACAACCAGGCCCCGACGGCGTCCGGCGGGCGGATGTCGGCGGCGCGGCGGGCCAACACCAGGAAGACCGCTTGGCAGGCGTCGTCCGCGTCGTGGTCGTGCCGGGTGACGCGCTGGCAAACCGCCAAAACGCTCGGCCCGTGGCGGTAGACCAGCGCGGTGAACGCGTCCGGTTCGCGCCGGTCGCGGTACGCTTCGAGCAATTGGCCGTCGGTGCGCGGGTCGTCCGAACGGGCGAGCGCCGCCCGGACTCGGGCGAGGGCATCGGCGGGGCCGGCGTTGGTCATGGGCGGATCTCCGGAGCCGACACCGTGTCGGCTCGGTACTTATTGGGTCGCAACCGTCCGGCGCGTCGGGGGATTTCTGGAATAGTTGCTTCGACCCCGTTGAAATCGCATTCCGCCGCCGGCGTCCTTCTTCTTAGAACAGGGGTGGGAATTCCGTTTGCTCCCCCAATCTCCAACGGAGGCGACCGATGACGATTCGCAAACGCGGGCTGGCCCTCGGGGCCGCGCTCGCCGGTTTGGCACTGGGCTTGGCTTTTCTGGGCGACCCGGCCCCGACGACGGCGCAACCGGGGCCGATCCCCATCAAAGCCGCGCTGACCACCGACTTGACGCTGATCCCGGGCAACGCCGCCGGATTCGTGCACGTGGAAGTCGCGAAAGTCTGGAAGACCGACGCGATGGCCGAGATCCGCAAGATCGTCGAACGGGCCGGGCCGAAGGCGTTCGCGGCACTCGACGCCGACTACAAACCGAAGCCGTCGACGCTCGACCGCGTGACGCTGGTGATGCTGGCGGTCAAAGGCCCGGAATTGCGGGATTCGAAGATGGTGACGATCCTCGCCTTCAACGAAGCGTTCGTCGCGGACGACGTCCGCAAGCTGTACATGCCGAAGGCCGAGCCGAAGAGGGCCGGTGGCAAGGACTACTACTCCGACGAACTGTACGGGATCAGTTTGCACTTCGCCGACGATCGGACCATCGTCTTCGGCGACGCCGAAAGCCTACCCGCATTTTTGAAAATGGCCGGCCACCCGACGGGGCCGCTGCGCGACGCGGTCGTCGCCCATGCCGGCAAGCCGATGATCGCCTGCGTGAACCTGAAAGAAATCGCCTACCTCGCGGAAATCGAGGGGCAAGTGCCGCCCGAAATCAAACCGCTGTTCAAAGCCGAACGCTTGACCCTGACGGCCGAACTCGGCAAGCGGGTGACGCTCCACGCGGACTTGACCTTCGCGAATCAACCCGACGCGAAAGCGGGCGACGACGCCCTCCGCAAAGCGGCCGACTTGGCGCGCGTGCAACTCAAAGAGCCGCGGGCGGAACTCGAGCGGCAGTTGTTCGACAAGAAACCGCGGAACGCGGGCAAGCTCGACGAATTGACCACCGCCGTGATGTCACTCGGCGGCTTGGGGGCGCTCAACACCGCCGACGAAATCTTGGCCGAATTGCCGTTCAAGCGGGACGGCGCGAACATCGGGGCGACGATCTCCCTGCCCGAGTGGGCCACGCCGTACGTCGGCACGCTGATGGTCTCGGCCGGGGTTGCCCTGCCGGGGATTCAAAAAGTCCGCGGGGCCGCGGCCCAGATGAAAAGCTCCAATAACCTTAAGCAAATCGCAATCGCGATGCACGGTTACCACGATATCAACGGGACGTTCCCCCCCGCGGCGATCTGCGACAAGAAAGGGAAGAAGCTGCTCAGCTGGCGCGTCGCCATCTTGCCGTACATCGAGCAGGATAGTTTGTACAAGCAGTTCAAACTCGACGAGCCGTGGGACAGCGATCACAACAAGAAGTTGAGCGCCTTCCGCGTGAGTGCTTACATGGATCCACGGCTGCCGAATGAAACCGGGAACACGCACTACAAGCTCTTCGTCGGCAAAGAGACGCCGTTCAACTGGCTCCAAAGCTCCAAAATCACCGACATCACCGATGGCACCTCGAACACGGTCATGGTGGTCGCAGCCGGGGAAGCGGTGCCGTGGGCCAAGCCGGACGATTTCGAATTCGATTCGACGAAGCCGCTGCCCGACCTGACCAAACCCTTCCCGCAACTGCTCGCGGCGTACTGCGACGGTTCGGTGCGGGCGATCAACCCGGCGATGAAGGACTTTGAAAAGATCATGAAGATCATCATCGGCGCGAGCGACGGGATCGTGGTGCCCGATTTTTGATCCGGAAAGGCTCCGTCCTCCGGGGCGGGGCCATTCGCTTCGGCGCACCCGATCCCCTATCCTATTACTGTTGCGAGATTGCGTGTTCCGCGAGCGCCGATGCCATGCCGACCGACTTCTTGACCTTGGCCCGCGAGCGCGTCGTCATCCTCGACGGCGGCATGGGCACCAGCCTCCACAAATACCGACCGACCGACGCCGACTGGGGCTATTCGCCCAATGGGAAGTCGCTGCTGAACCTGTCCGACTCGCTCGTGTACACGCACCCCGAGTGGATCCGCGACATCCACCGGGGCTTCTTTGAAGCGGGTTGCGACGGCATCGAAACGAACACGTTCAACGCGACGCAGATCGTCCTCGACGAATTCGGGATGCTCGACCAGCTCGAAGAAATCAACCGCCTCAACATTCGCATTGCCCGCGAAGTCGCGGACGAATTCGCCACCTCGGATCGGCCGCGTTTCGTGATCGGTTCCATCGGGCCGGGCACGAAGATGCCGTCGCTCACCGACCCGAGCATCTACGCCGACTTCGACAAACTCGCCGAGGCTTACCGCCGGCAGATCCAAATCATGATCGAGGAGCGCGTCGATGCGATCCTCATCGAAACTTGTTTCGACATCTTGCAAGCAAAGTGCGTCGCCATCACAGCGATTGAGGAGATGAAACGCGCCGGCGTCCGGCTGCCTTTGATGGTGCAACTCACGATTATCAACGAACACAAGAAGATGCTCCCCGGGACCGACATCCCCGCGGCGCTCGTCGCACTCGATCCGATCGATGAGATTGATGTGATCGGGATGAATTGCGGGGTCGGTCCAGACTTGATGCACGACGATTTTCGTCACTTGAGTCGCCACAGCAGCAAACTTTTGAGCGTACTGCCGAACGCGGGCATGCCCGAGACCCGCGGCGACGCGACGCACTTCCCTCTCGATCCGAAGGGATTGGCAGATTGGCAGGAGCGATTCGTCAGCGAGTACGGTGCGAACATCATCGGAGGTTGCTGCGGGACGACGCATGCCCACTTGAAAGCAGTCGTAGACAGAGTAGGCGGGAGAAAGCCGGCGGCGCGGCGACCCGCCTACCTCCCCTCGGTGTCAAGCCTGCTGGCGTCACAGGACCTTATCGTCGATCAAAAGCCGTTGCTCGTCGGCGAGCGCACCAACACCAACGGCTCGCGGAAGTTCAAGCAACTCCTCGAAAAAGACGACTGGCACGGCCTCGTCGAAATGGCCAAAGAGCAAGAGCGCGAGGGCGTCCACATCCTCGATGTCTGCGTCGATTACGTCGGCCGCGACGGCGTCCGCGACATCAAGGAAGTCGTGAAGCGCTACAACGAAGTCGTCACCGTCCCGCTGATGCTCGACAGCACCGAGTTGCCGGTGATTGAAGCGGCGCTGAAGCTGTGCAGCGGTAAGACAATCATCAACTCGATCAACCTCGAAGACGGCCGCAAGACGCTCGACCCCAAGACGCTACTGGCGAAGAAATACGGCGCGGCCCTCGTCGCGCTCACCATCGACGAAGTCGGGCAAGCCGACACGGCGCAGTGGAAGTTCGATGTCGCCAAACGCATCTACGACATCGTCGTCGACGAATACAAGATCCCGCCGTCGGACCTCATGTTCGATCCGTTGGTCTTCCCCGTCTCCACGGGACAAGAACAGACCCGCAAGAGCGCCATCGCCACCTTCGACGCCATCCGCCTCATCAAGGCGAATCTGCCCGGCGCGCTCACGCACGTCGGCCTCAGCAATTGCAGCTTCGGACTGGCCCCGTACACCCGGCAAGTGCTCAATTCCGTGTATCTGCACTACGCGCTCGAAGCGGGCCTCGACTCGGCGATCCTGCATGCCGCGAAGATCATGCCGCTGGCGAGCATCGACCCCGAAGGCAAAGAACTCGCCCGCCGATTGCTCTTCGACGAACGCGTGTTCGATAGCTCCGGAAACTGCACCGAAGACCCACTGCAAATGATCATCGAGCACTACGCCGACAAAAAGACCGTCTCGAAGAAAGGCCAGTCCCTCGGCGCGACCGTCGAAGAACGCTTGCGTCAAGCCGTGATCCAAGGGCGCCGTGAATCCCTGTTCGTCGATTTGGATTTGGCCCGCGAAACGCACAGCCCCATCGAGATCATTAACAAGGTGCTCCTCGACGGCATGAAAGTCGTCGGCGATCTCTTCGGCAGCGGGCAAATGCAACTGCCGTTCGTGCTGCAATCGGCCGAGGTGATGAAGGCCGCCGTGGCCCACCTCGAAAAATTTATGGAGAAAGTCGAAGGGGCCGAGAAGGGAAAGATCGTACTCGCCACCGTGAAGGGCGACGTCCACGACATCGGCAAGAATCTCGTGGATATCATCCTCACGAACAACGGCTACAAGGTCTTCAACCTCGGCATCAAGCAGTCGGTCGACGCCATGATCGCCGAGTTCAAAAAACAGAACGCCGACGCCATCGGCATGAGCGGCTTGCTCGTGAAATCGACCGTCATCATGAAAGAAGATTTGATCACGCTGAACGAGCGCCAGATGTCCCCGCCGGTCATCCTCGGCGGGGCGGCGCTCAACCGCCGCTTCGTCGAGGTCGACCTCCGCAGCGTCTACAAAGGCCAGCTTTTCTACGGGGAAGACGCCTTCGACGGCCTGCGCATCATGGATCAAATCGTGGCGAAGAAGAAGATTGCCAACGTCGGTAGCACCGCGCTCCGCGGCGTGATAGAGTCGTCGAACAGCCGAGATTTCGAGCCGACCCCAGTCGCGCGGACCGGCGACACGACCGTCGAAATTCCGATCCTATCGAAGGTGGTGCTGCCGGTCCGCGCGCCGAATCTGCCGCGGGCGAGTTCGATCCCGACGCCGCCGTTTCTGGGGTCGCGCGTCGTCGATTCGGTGCCGATGACCGAGGTGTTTCCGTACCTCAACGAACTCACGCTCTTCAGCACCCAATGGCAGTTCGTCAAGGGCGGCGTCGATCCGAAAGTCTACGCGAAACAGATCGAAACCACGGCCCGGCCGGCGCTCGCGCGGTTGAAAGCCCGCTGCCTCGCGGAGAACATCCTTCGGCCCGCCGCAACCTACGGCTTCTTCCCTGCCGCGAGCGCGGGCGAAACGCTGACGATCTACGAAGACGACCGCCGGACCCCGCGTCAGGAATTTCACTTCCCGCGCCAAGACTTCGGCGACTTCCTCTGCCTCAGCGATTACGTCGAACCGGTCGTCGACGGCGTCGCCGTGGATGCCGTCGGCTTCATGGCCGTGACCGTCGGCCAAGAGGTGACGGTCGCGTGCAACGCGCTCCGCGCCGCCGACGAGTACACAGACTACCTCTTCCTCCACGGCTTGGGCGTCGAATCGGCCGAGGCCTTCGCCGAGTATTTCCACAAGCGCATTCGCGCGGAGTGGGGCATCGGTGCCAAAGATTCCGCACAGATCATCAAGCTTTACAAGGGGCACTACCAAGGTCGCCGCTTCGCCTTCGGCTACCCGGCCTGCCCGCGACTCGAAGACCAGACCAGCCTCATGAAATTGATCGACCCGAGCCGCGTCGGCATTTCGCTGACCGAGCAATTCCTCCTCGAACCGGAACAGAGCACCACGGCAATTATCTTCCACCACCCCAACGCCAAATACTTCAACGTCAAACGCGGCGGCGAAGTCGAGTTCGAGTGAGCCGATCGTGTACTAGGTTGGCTAGTGTCACGACTGATGTAGGACAGGTCTCCAGACCTGTCCCGAACCCGAATCCGGCGATTCGAGTGCGACTTCAATCGCTTCCGGGCAGGTCTGGAGACCTGTCCTACATAGGCCTACCTTCGCCCAACTATGTTCCCACCTGCCATCTCCATCGACTCCCTGCGTGTGCAGTTCAAAAAGTTCGTCGCCGTCGATAACCTCAACCTCGAGATCCGCAAGGGCGAACTCTTCGGATTGCTCGGCCCGAACGGGGCCGGGAAATCGACGACCATCCGCGTGCTCATCGGCCAGCGGCTTCCGACCGCCGGGCGAGTCACCGTCTGCGGGTTCGACATCGTCAAGGACTGGGCGAAGATCAAGCCGCTCTTCGGGTACACCCCGGACCGCGATAACCACTTCGACGAGTTCACCGGCCGGCGGAATCTGGAGTTCTTCGCCGACCTGTACGCGGTGCCTCGGATGCGGGTCCGGGATTGTTTGGCGATGGTCGAACTCGACGAAGCCGGGGACGTGCCGGTGAAGGGCTACTCCCTCGGCATGCGCCGCAAGCTTTTGCTGGCGCGATCGCTGCTGCACGATCCGCAGGTGCTCTACCTCGACGAACCGACGGCGAATCTCGACATCCACTCGGCCGCGGTCGTCCACCGCATTTTGCGCGAGCGCGTGAAGAACGGCGCGACGGTCGTGCTGACGACGCACGACATGAAAGAAGTCGAACAAATCTGCGACCGCGTCGGCATCATGTGCAAAGGCAAATTGGTGGCCCTCGATTCCCCGCTGGCCCTGCGCACGGCCCACACCGAGCGCAAAGCCGACGTGATCTTGCAAGACGGCGAACGCCTCGTCTTCGACCTCGACGCGGACGCCGATCAACAGAAACTGGCCGAGGTCATCCGCGCCGGCACCGCCGCGAGCGTGCAGACCCGCGAGTTCGATTTCCACGCGGCATTTTTGAAACTGACCGGGCTGAAGTTCGAGTGAGCCAGATTGTTCCAACCGAGTGCGTGCTACCCCCACTCTGGACGAATTTGGAAGAGTTGGAACAATCGCGTCTCGGATGGGGGAGCTTTCGATAGGCGAACCGCAGCAAGCACTTGCGGCGATCTTAGGGGCGGCGGGGGAGTCGGCGGAATCGTTCCGTGCTGGAACAATCCGCTTGGAACAATCGGGTCGCGGGATCGCCGGTGCCGGGGGTAGACCTCTCGATTTTGCCACGGGCCATCTGGTAGGCTTCACTTCCCATACCCGACACCCGGAGGCACGGATGCCCACCATCAGTTTCCAG
>JAYSYN010000304.1:0-9212 GCA_043727575.1 Fimbriiglobus sp. | reverse complement strand
TCGTCGGGGCGAACACAGTGAACGGCCCTTCGCCGTTGAGGGTGTCGGCCAGGCCGGCGGCTTTGATCGCGGTGACGAGGGTGCTGAAGTCCTTGTTGGCCATCGCGGTTTCGACGATCGTCTTCTCGGCCTTCTCTTCGGCGAAGGCGGGGGCGGACACGAACAGGGCGACGGCCAAGGCGAGCAACTTCTTCATGGGTCTCTCCGCGATGCGGGTGAGGAGTGCGAGCGGGAAAACATTTCCCGCCCGTTGAACGATCCTAGTTAGCAGCGCCGGGGCCAATTCCACACGATGGGCCGAAATACCCACATTTTCTCCCGGTCCACTTTTTACGAGCTATCCCCTACAATTGAAATAACCCGCATAGGGGTGCCCACGGAATCGGCCATGCGATCTCTCGCCACGGAGTGGCCTTCTTTGTTCCCGTCTTGCGCCGAAGCCTACGCCGGGTTCGGCCCCAGCGTGTTCCACACCGCTTGCGCCGTTCCGCGAAATCGCAGCATCCGCGAGCGCGCCACCGAGAAGTTGAAAGCGTTCGTCCGCGCCGAGGCCCCGCGCACGCCCGGCATTTACGCGATGCTCGGCCTCAAAGGCCAAGTCATCTACGTCGGCAAAGCCAAGGACCTGCGCTCGCGCTTGCTGAGCTACTTCCGCGAGCAGAGCCGGGACCCGAAAGCCGGGCGGATTTTGAAGCACACCCGGGAACTGCACTGGGAAGAAAATGCCGACGAATTCGCCGCGTTGTTGCGCGAACTCGAATTGATCCGCCGCTTCCGCCCGCGCTTCAACGTGCTCGGCCAGCCCGGGCGGGAATCGTACTACTACCTTTGCCTCGGTCGCGGCCCCGCCAGCACCGTCCACCTCACGCGCGATCCGACCGGCAAAGAAATGGCCACCTATGGCCCCTTCTCCAGGCGCGGCCGCACGAACGACGCGATCCGCCGGCTGAACCACCACTTCGGCCTGCGCGACTGCGCGGCCAAGACCGCCGCCAATTTCGCCGACACCGGTCGACTGTTCGACGGCGACCGGGCGGCCCAATGCCTGCGCTACGAACTCGGCACCTGTTTGGGGTCGTGCGCCGGCTATTGCACCTCCGGCGAATATTCCGTCGCCGCGAAAGCGACCAAAGCGTTCCTCGATGGGCGCTGCCGGGAACCAATTCTCGACTCGCAGCGGAGGATGGAAGCGGCATCGTCGGAATTCAAATATGAATTGGCGAGCGTGCAGCGCGACAAACTCGCCCTCTTCGAATGGCTCGAAGACAAACTGAAATTCCTGAGGACGGCGCGGGCGAAGAACTCGTTCGTCTACCCGCTGCTCGGGGCCGATGGCGCGCCGCGCTGGTACTTGATCCACACGGGCGTCGTGCAGGCGGTTTTGCCCGTACCGACGGATCCCGCGACCGCGGCGGAGGCGTTGAACCGGCTCGAAGCGATCTTTTCCAACGGCCTCGCCGCGACTCGCAAACTGGAGCGCTGCGTCGACAGCGTGCTCATCGTCACGGGCTGGTTCCGCAAGCGCCCCGAAGAGAAACCGAAACTGCTGACGACCCGGCAAGCGACCAACCTCTGCCGGGCGATGATGGAATCCGCGTCGGCCGACGGGTAGACTGCGGCACTCTCCCCACCGGTATTCCCCATGTCCGATGAGTCCGTCCGCCCTTCGAATTGGCGCTGGTGGATCTGCGCCGTGCTGCTGCTGGCGACCACGCTGAACTACATGGACCGGATCGCGCTGAACCTGTTGTCGAAGGAGATCATCGACGCCTTCCGGATCGGCAAAGTCGCTTATGGCATCCTCGAAAGCGGATTCCAGATCGCCTTCGGCATCGGCGCAATCACCTTCGGGATTCTTGTCGACCGCTACGGCGTCCGCCGTGTGTATCCCATCGCGGTCGTCGGCTGGTCGTGCGCCGGCTTCCTCACCGGCTTCGCGGATAGTTATTGGGCGCTCTTCGCTTGCCGGATGCTACTCGGAGTGTTTGAAGCCGGGAACTGGCCCTGCGGCATCCGCACGACGCGGCAAGTGATGCCGGCCAACGAGCGGGCGCTCGGCAATTCTATCTTCCAAAGCGGCACCGGTCTTGGGGCCATCGTGACGCCGTCGGTGATCGCGGTCGCGCTGGCGACCATGGGCACCGGCGAAGCGCACCCGTGGCAGGTTCCATTCCGGCTCATCGGGTTGATCGGCTTCGGCTGGATCGCCCTTTGGCTGTTCACGATCCCGAAACAGCAACTCGCAGTCACCGCGTCAACGCAGTCGGAACCGGGATCGTTTTGGGCGGTGTTTCGCGATCGGCGCTTCTGGATTCTCATCGCCGTCATCGTCGGAGTGAACACGACGTGGCACACGTTCCGCGTCTGGCTGCCGCTGTTTCTGCGCGAAGAGCAGGGCTACACCCGCGATGAAATGCTCGAGTTCAACACGGTCTATTTCATCGTCGCGGACATCGGCTCGTGGACGGCGGGCCTCGCGGTCGTCGCCCTCGTGAAGCTCGGTTGGCCCTTGCACCGGGCGCGGCTCTGGACCTTCGCCTGCGGCGTCGCCCTGATCCTCCCCGCCGCAGCGATCCCGTTCGCCGCCAAGGCTTGGCTCCCCGCGGTTATCCTCGTCACCGCCTTCGGGGCGCTCGGGATCTTCGCGACGTACTTCGCGCTCAGCCAAGAAATCTCGGGGCGGAACCAAGGGAAAATCACGGGGATCTTGGGACTCATCAACTCGCTCTACCTTGCGGGGCTTTACTGGCTCCAAGGGAGCATCGGCGAACTCTTGGGCGGCCTCGGGCAAGTGTTGGCGCTGGCACCGATCCCGGCGATTCTGGCGCTCGCGGCGGTGGGGCTATTTTGGCCGAAGGCACGTATCGCGGGCTATTGACGGTCAGGCATCGAAAGCCACGATCTTTTCTTCGCCCCAACGGGGCCGACTTTTACAGCCCAGGGCGGAAGCCCTGGGATACGGCCGACAATGAGTTCCGCCCCGAAGGGGCCGGCGTGCGTACCGGAAAACGCCGGCCCCTTCGGGGCGGAAGAATGGGTCGAACCGATCCCAGGGCTTTCGCCCTGGGCTGTAAAAGTCGGCCCCGTTGGGGCGAAGAAAAGATTGCTAGCATTGCTCTCCTGACGGTCAGTAACTTTCTAACTTCACTTGTCCTTGTCTTCTTTCCCCTTGTTCTTTTCCTTGGGGACAGGGATCGACTTCTCGATGGCGTCGGCGGAGATCTTCAGCGACAGGGTCACGTCGTTCCCCTTGGACGAAGTGGCGAGCGTCTTCGAAACGTCCTCGATGAGACCCGCGTTCTCCGGGCTGCTCGCGGTGATGACCGGCAGGAAAAGTTTCGCGGCGTTCGCCAGTTTGCCGAACTCCGCGCTGAAGTCGTCGGCGCTGTCCGGGTCTTTCATCCCCATCTTCGCATTCACCACCACTTCTTTGCCGAAGTTCACCGTCAGCCCGAACGACTTCATCTTGAGGAACCCCGCTTTGATTTTGTCGCCGTCGATCCCGAAGTTTTTGAGCGGGGCCCAATCGTCGGGGATCTCGGTGAACTTGTCCGCAGTGAAACCGCACAAAAAGATCGACGCCTTGGCATCTTGCTTCAGCACGAGCGCTTGCAACTCCCGGCTCAGTGCCGGCTTGGCCCCCTCGGCCACCGCGGCGGCGCTGGCGACGGCTTTCTTGTCCGATCCCGCGATGATCGGCTTCCCGTCGATCATCGCGATATAATTCGGATCGTCTTGCTTCGACTTGATCTCGATCAAATCGATCTCCCCCTCTTGGATCCGGGAGACCATGTCGGGTTTATCTTTGGCGTAGCCGTCGGCGGTCTCCGACATTTTCTTGATGTCGAACCGACCGCGGATCAGCAGCACCGCATTCATCTTTTCGCTCGGCTTGCCCCAGAGACCGATGGTCATCTTTTCGATGTCTCGGAAAGGATCGAGGCCGATGGCGGCGAGGAACTTCTGGACCTCTTTGTTCTCGAATCCCTTCTGGAACTGCGGCAGGTAGTTCCTCTTGACGATGTCGGACTCGACGAGCTGTTGGATGTTGAACTGCACGACGAATTCGGTTTCTTTCGGGAGCAAGTTATCGACTTCTGCCGCCCGGCTCGGCGTCGGGACGGCCCCGGCGAGTACGACTGCAAAAGCGAAACAGATCACGCGAAACATGGGCAACATCCTCGTTCGGGGTTGGCAAGATGATGTCTGAGTATACCCTCTCGGCCGGGCTGGGGTTTCGGCGCGGCGCCACTCGCGCCACCTGGATATGACAACAATTTTTAGAGCCACGGGGGAATGACTTGTGAATCCGAGCCAGGGGAGGCACCTGAAATCGGACGTAACTCCTTGCCGCGCATAGGTCGTTCCGAAAGTCGGACGTCATTCCACGATAGGGTGGGTGGATTCACGCTGGAATGACGACTCCCAAGAATCGTTGGCACACCCCGTCACCTCGGCTTGACCCCTCCGGCGCCGACCGTACCATGTGCCGACCCGGCAAGGATCGCCGGGCTCCACGACGTTCAGCACGGAGGCTCCATGCGTTGTCTCGTTCTCGGCGGCACCGGCCGCATCGGTTCGACTTTTCTCGCGGCCTGCGCCCAACGGGGCGTCCCCCATCTCGGCACCTATCACCGCTTCGTCGAAACCGATCTCGATCCGGTCGAACTCCGCGACGGCGACTCGATCCGCGATTTGATCGCCGAATACGAACCAGATGCGATCGTTTACGCGGCCCCCGTCGGGATCGCCGGCGCGGTGATGAGTGTCCTCGCGGCCGCCAAAGAACTCGGGAGCAAATTCCTGTATTTCTCCGGCGATGGCGTCCTCGGCGAATGCCGTTCGGCCCGCCGCGAGGACGATCCCCTCAAGCCGATCGGCGAACTCGCGCGGTTGCAAGCCGCGGACGAACGGGCGATCCGCGAACAGCTCCCCGAAGCGCATTTCATCGTCCGCACGAGCCGGGTGTACGGCGGGGCGCACCGGTCCGAACCGGCGAAGTTCATCCGCCGGGAACTGGCGAAAGGGCAGACCTGGGCCGCCGATGCGGTGCGCTCCACGATGCCGACCTTCGCCCCGGATTTAGCCGAGGTCACCCTCGACTTGCTGAAACACCGGCAGACGGGGACGTTCCACGTCGTCGGGCCGGAGCGGCACACCGACTTCAGTTTCGCCCGCATGATCGCCCACGTCGCCCACCTCGACGCCGACCTCATTGAACCGCTGACCGAAGAAGGCGATACCCGCCCGACGCAGGTTTGGCTCGACCGCTTCAAGGTCCGGTCGCTCTTCGGGGCGAACGCCCTCCGCCCGGTGGGCGCCGCCCTCCGCGCGATGCGCGAAGAACAAGGCCAGCTGCTGCCGCTGCGCATTGCGGCGTAGTGGTTGGTGGATCGCGGGTCGCGGATAGAACAGACGGCAACGCTATCCACCGACCCACGACCAACCCATGCCCCAAACCCTCGCCGACCGGCTGGCCCGTTACGCCGCCGGCCTCACGTTTGAACAACTGACCCCCGCCGCGATCCACGAGACCAAACGGCGGTTCATCGATTCGTTCGCCACAGCCGTCGGGGCGATGCCGAGCGAGGCCTACGCCGTCGCCAAGAAATGCGCGGCCCGCGTCAGCGGTAATCCGAGCGCGTCGATTCTGGCGTCCGGCGAATCTAGCCCCGAATGGGCGACGTTCGTCAACGGGTTGCTCATCCGCTACCTCGACTTCAACGACACTTACTTGTCACTGGAACCGGCCCACCCGAGTGACAACCTCGCGGCCGTGTTCAGCGTCGGAGAGATTCAAAAGTCCGGCGGGCGGGATTTGATCGTCGCGGCGGTGCTGGCGTACGAAATCCAGTGCCGCTTCTGCGATGCCGCGAGCCTGCGAAAACACGGGGTGGACCACGTCACCTACGGGGCGATTTCGAGCTGCGCCGCCGCGTGCAAATTGATGAACTTGAACGTCGAACAAACGACCCATGCCCTCGGTATCGCGGGGGTCTGCAACACGGCCCTCCGGCAGACGCGCTCGGGCGAACTGAGCATGTGGAAGGGCTGCGCCTTCGCCAATGCCGCCCGCAACGGCGTCTTCGCCGCGACCCTCGCCGCCGAGGGCATGACCGGCCCCGCCCCGATCTTCGAGGGCGACTTGGGCTTCTTCAAACTCGTGGCGAAGGAAGCCTTCACCCCCGCGCCGTTCGGGGCCGAAGCGGGCAACGCCGACGGGTTCATGATCAACAAAACCTACCTCAAATTCTGGCCGGCGGAATACCACAGCCAGAGCGCCATCGATGCCGCCATCCAACTGCGGGCCGAGTTGAATGGGGATGTGTCGAAGGTGGCGAGCATCGACATCCACACCTTCGAGGCCAGCTACAACATCATCGGTAAGTACCCGGAGGCGTGGGCGCCGCGGACCCGCGAGACGGCCGATCACAGCTTGCCCTACTGCACTGCGGCGGCGCTACACGACGGCGACGTGACGCTGGACACTTTCGGCGAAACGCACTTCACGAATCCCGCGATCGTCGCTTTCACGGGCAAGGTGAAAGTCCACCACGACGCGAGCCTCGACCACCGCTACCCTCACGGCATCCCAAACCGGATCACGGTGACGTTGACCGACGGCACGCAACTGGTGAAGGAAGTCGAATTCCCGCGCGGTCACGCCGGGAACCCGATGACCGACGCGGAAGTCGAGGCGAAGTTCCGCGGCACCGTCGAACCGAAATACGGGAAGGCCCAGGCCGACGCCATCTTGGCCCGCTGTTGGGATCTGGAAAACCTGACCAGCGTCACGGACTTGATCCGCATGTTCGATTAATCGGGCAAGCCGGCGACTTCGCCGCCGGCGCGGCTGGCGAGCGCCGGGAAGACGGCGTTGCCCGAGTAGGCGAGGAACCGGACGCTGCCGTCGGCGAGCGCGAAGTTGGCCCCGCCGCCGTGCGGGCTCCAGAAGTGGAACATGCCGCAGGGGTCGTCGAAGCGGCTCTCGCGGAACGGGTAAGCCCCCGGCCCGCACGCCGACCCGCTGACGATCGGTTGCAGGTTCTGTTCGCGGACGCCGAGGACCATGTCGGCCGAACCGCTGAGCCATTGCCCGACGCCGGCGTACCACCAGCCGAATTGGAAATCGGCGCTCGGCGGCCGTTCGCCTACCATCAGCGTGTTGCCGGTGCCGTCGGTGATAGCCAACAGTCCGAAGCGCCGATCTTGCACCAGCACGCCGTCTTTGGATTGGTAATCTTTCCCCGAGACACCGAGGTAGCTCGTGAGGGCGATGGTGGTCTTCGTCCTCGCGGAGATTTGCGATGTACTCACGCGCGGATCGCTCGGGCAACTGTACAGTTTGAAGACGGTGGATAAACCGGGGTGCGGCGGGGTGAAACAAAGCGGTTGGCGTTTGAAATCGCCGAGTGCCGCGAAGTTGAAATTGGTGGCCTCGACGAACGGGAGGATATCGAGCGTCCAACCGGTGAACGGCTTGCGGTCGGCCTGAAACAGCGAGCGATGGCCGACGGGCAAGGTCTGGTAGGTGTCGTGATAGTTGTGCAGGGCCAGGCCGATTTGCTTGAGGTTGTTCTGACAGCTCAGCCGCGCCGCCGCATTGCGGACCCGTTGCACGGCCGACAGCGTCAGCCCGATCAGCACCGCGACGATGGCGATGACGACGAGCAATTCGATCAGGGTGAAGCCGCGTCTATTTCGGCGCACGGGGAGCCTCCACCGCGTTGCCGGTGACACGCAGGGTGACGGTTCGGATGCCGTTTTCTTCGAGGTAGATTTTGATCTCGGCATCGATGGGACTGGGTGATTTTACTTCCAACACGCAGTTTAAGGCGAGTGAACTTCCGGGTTGAATGAGCATCGGTGGGCTCTGGGCGGATGATATGCAGAAATTGCCCGTGCATTGGCCGGCGATACCCAGCACCCGCCTCGGCTCCGCGGACGGATTGGTGATCGTCGTTTGAGATTCGTGCGAACCGAACTGGACATTCGCGAGAGCAAAGTCCGTTTGTCCGATTTCAAAATCCCGATGTCCGTCGGGCTTCGCCGAACGGAGTTTTTCGTATACCGCCACTACTGAGCAGCCGAGCGCGGCGAGTAGGAAGATTAAACTGGAGTAGCGCATCGAAACCTCGAAATTTCAAACCATTGTCGGCCGCGATTTGCGCTGAATCCGTATCGCGACTATCCGACAAAGGAACGCGAATAGAGCACAGCCGCCGACCCCGAGCATCCACCAAATATAGCGCGGCGTTGGCCGTTGCCAGGTGACTCCAACGGGTTCGGGAAATCCGTAATACGAAAGAGTGAATTCGGATTCGGGCGATGATACAGACAAACTCGGGGTGTGGCTAAAGTCGATTTGATCGTTCCTAGTCACGGTGCCGTTAGCTAGAACATGGTTGGCTTGATGTTCTTTGATGAGAAAGTGGAGATCGCCGATTTTGGTGGTTTCGAATTTGGAAGATGTGGTACGGACAACTCCCGCGGAGTAAACAGCCTCGGATCGATCAGTAATACTCCAAGATCTATTTTTATCGATATCGAACGATCCGACGATGCGAATATCAAACGTCATCCCATCGACAAGATCGTTGCCTTGCACTTCAAAATTCATGCGGAACCGGTCACCGGTTGCGTCCAGCTTTGACACTGACAATAACTGAAAGTTGGGGTGATTCAATACTCGCGTGATAGGGATCGAAAGGCAATTGCGGTAGTTTGCGGAATTCGGAATGCTTGCGAGTGCACTTTCTCGCGTCTTTTTTTGGAGCTCTTTGTAATCTGGCGAATCGTAAACTGACGCTTCGTCGAGGACCCAAGGGCTAGTTCCGGTCGACGATAATCGAAAGGAGCATTTGGAATTATAGCCCCAAATTCTGCCTTTTTGCGTGTATTCGGGCGATGTGGCCGATGCGTCAACAGGTGTTGATTCTGTGAGATAACATCCATCGGGTCGGGTGCGGCGTTTGTAGACTTTAACGTACACAAGTTTAGGAGCGTCTTTGTTTTTTATAATCTGTGAGACTCTCCGTGGTCTCGTTCTGAAACGACATCCCCTGTGCGGAAAGCTTTGCGAATGCTTCGCTGACACCGGCTTTAATTTCTTGGCTAGTCCTCAACCAAGCGTAATCTCGACCCGCTTCTTTTCTGCGAATGCCAAAAAGCTCGAAATCCCCGACGGTTTCCGGGGTCTGTGGATGTAGACG
>JAYSYN010000303.1:0-9263 GCA_043727575.1 Fimbriiglobus sp. | reverse complement strand
CGCGGTCCGCCCGAGCCGGCGCATCTCGGCGACGTAAGCGGCGGCGCGTTCGAGTTCGAGGCGTTCCGCGTCGGTGTCGTATTGGAAACTGATCGTGGCATCCGTGCCTCCGGTGTCGGGAATGGAGAAACAAACTCTACCAGAAAGCCAGTGGCAAAATCCAGAGGCGTACCCGTTGGGCGGAGAGCGTTTGACGCGACCGCTCGGTCGCGGTAACATACCCACCTTACCCGAGGCCATTTTCATGTCGAATCCGACCCGACTCCGCGTTCGCCGTGCGATTCTCGCGGTCTTCCTCCTCTTGGGTCTAGCGTTGGCGGTGCCGAGCGTCGCGGCGCAAGTCTCGGCTCCGCGGCCGGGCGGCGGGCCGAACTTCCCGGCGGGCGGAGGCGGGGCCTTCGGCAGTCCGCCCCAACCGGGGGCTCCCGGTGGCAACGCCGCGTTCGGGAATGTCCCCCAGCCCGGCATGCCCGGTGGCAACGGTGCTTTCGGGAACGTCCCCCAGCCGGGTATGCCGGGGGGTAATTTCCCGGCCGCGGGCGGCGGGGCGAATGGGAATATCCCCGGCACCGGGAACTTCGCGGGCCAACCGCCGATGTCAAATTTCCCCACCGGGTCGAACTTCCCCACGATACCCACCGGCCCCTTGCTCGAACGCGTTTGGTCGTGCGAGAAGTGCGGCAAAGAAGTGGGCCGCGGGAACTACCCCCCGTCGTCGTGCCAGCACTGCGGCGTGCAATTGATCAACGGGATCGGCCGCGGGGATCGCCCGGCCGGGACCGGCACGAGTCCGAATATTCCGATCTCGGGGCCGGGCACCGGCATGCCGAGCGGACCGGGGATGAGTCCCATCACGCCGACGACGTCTTATGTTCCGCCCCCGAACTACCCGACGACCAACTACCCCACGACTTACAATACGCCCTCGAATCCCCCGACGCCGACGACCGCACCGTCGAGTCGGCCGCTGGGCACCGTGCTCATCATCATCGCGGGGGTCGTGACGGGCGTCGTCCTGCTGATCGTCATCGGCATCATCGCGACGGTCGTCATCGCGCGCGGCGCGAGCAAGCGACCGGCGCGGCGGAGCAAAGTCGCGGCGCGGCGCAAACGCAAAGTGCGCGATGATGAAGACGACGACTGAACCGATTACTTCTTGGTCGGGTGGGCGGCGCGGTTGAATGCGCCGGGGTCGAAGGGATCGTCGGGATTCACGCGGCCGGGGTCGGCGGGCTTCGGTTGCACGGCGAAGTTCTCGACCGGCGCCGCGGGCACTTTCGCCGGTTCGACGGGTTTGGTCGCCCCGGTCAACTGGATCGGATTCGCGGGAATCGGGGCCGGTCCTTTCGCCACCGTTTGCGGGATCGCGGTCGGCACGGGCGAACCTTCCCGCGCCGCGGCCCAATGCACCCATAATTCCAGCGATTTATAAGCCGGGTGCGCCTTCGAGAACATCGGGGCGTCTTTGCTCTTCCCGTGCGCCGTGACCGCCATCACCAACAGCGGGCTGGCGCCGGGGTTCGCCCGGTCGAGCTGTTTCGCGGACGCCGCCAAGTTGCGTTCGATCCCCTGCGCGTTCGCGTAGCCCGGTTCCAATCGCTTCAGTTGGAAGGCCCCGGCGTCCGGGCGGCCGTGGCAACCCGCGCAGAGGTTCATCAAGATCGGGTGGATTTTGGCGGCGAAGGCCTTCGCCGATTCGCCGTTGAACGATGGGGCCACGTCTTCGGATACGATCGCCACGTCCGGCACCGCGATCGCGGTCGGACGTTTCGGGCGGGCCTTCAACAGGCCCAAGCTCGAGGTTGGCCGGCGGTCGAGTGGCTGGGCCGAGGCGGCGCCGGTGACGAAGAGGGTCAGCGCGAGCGCGAGGAGTGTCCGTTTCATAGCCGCGCCGAATAACCGGGCGAAAATGCCCCGTCAATGGCGGTCTCGGGAAGAGGGTCCACCTCTCGATTTTGGCACGCGGGGGAAACTCGATTCGCGATGTTTTGAAAGCGACAGTGATCGGCGATCAGTATTCAGCAATCAGCCAGAAGGTCCTTTGGTCCCGAGCGGAAAAACTCATTTCTTCCCTTCGACGATTTCGATGTCCTTCTCGTCGTTCACTTGGATTTGCAGTTTCACTTGGAAGGTGCTCAGCTTCCCTTTCACGCGGATCGTTTTGCCTTTGAAGGTGTCGAACGTCGCTTTGTCGAGCTTGCCGGTCCATGCTTTCTCGTTCACCACGACGGTGAAGTTCTTCTCGCTTTTGAAGTCTTTCTCCGAGTTGAGCAAGATGCGCTTGCCCGCGAGGCGCCCGGCCTCCACCGCGAACTGCACGGTCACTTCGTCGCCATCTTTTTTCATCAATACCTCCGCCGGGGTCAGTACGCCCTTCGGCAGCGCGATGGCCGGTTTGATCGGTTCCTTCTCGCCGGGCTTCTCTCGCAGTTGGCTCAGCTTCACCTTCGATTGGACGGCGATCTCGCCGTCTTCGTGCCGCAGTTGCAAACGGATGACCGGGTCGGTCGCCCAGTCGATGGTCACCATGCCGAAGTGATTGCCGTACGGCAACGACGACACGCGGTACTTGTTCGCTTCGGGATCGCGGTAGTTCGCCGAGGCTTGATTGAACCCGCTGGCGGTGATGTCGAAGAGCGGGTAGCCGACCGATTTCGAATCGAGCGAGATTTCGCCGAGGTGCCGGTCGCCGGTGAGGAGGACGACGCCGTTGGCGCCGGTGCTCTTGATGAGGTCGAGCAACTTCCGGCGCTCCTTCGGCAGGTTGCCCCACTTCTCGAACGGGTGATCGTCGTTCACGATTTGGATCCCCGAACAGATCAACCGCACTTCGGCCGGTTTCTTCAATTGCTCTTCGAGCCACTTCCACTGTTCTTCGCCGAGCATCGTCGCGGTATCGTCGGTGACCGGGACATACGGGACGATGCGCGTGCCCGGCAGCGGCTTGTCGGCCCTTTTCAGCAGGCTGCGGAAGTAGCGGGTGTCGACCAAAATCACCTGCACGCGCTTGCCTTCCGGCCCGAAAATCTCGGAGTGATAAACGCCTTTCTGTGCCCGTCGCGGCGAATCGGCCGGGGTCTCGAAGAAGTCGTGGAAGGCTTTCTGCGCGGCGACTTTGTGCTCCCATTCGCCGCCGGCGTCGTTGTGGCCGTAGTCGTGATCGTCCCACATCGCCAAGATCGGCGTCTGGGCGCGCAGCTTCTGCCACCCGGGCACTTTGGCCAAGGCTTCGTAACTCTTCACGATCTTTTCGGGGGTGGCCGCCTTCAACTTGCCGTCTTCGATATCGGCGTAAATCGTGTCGCCCAACAGCAGCAGGAGTTCCGGCTTCGCCTCGGCCATCGTGCCCCAGATCGGGCAGGGCTTGTTTTGATCGGCGCAGGATCCGAAAGCGATTTTCGTCAGCGGTCGATCCTTCGGCTGGGCCGACGCGGACGACACCAAGCCGCCGACGAGAACGAGGGAGAGCAGGAATCGCAGCATGATGAACCTCGGGGAAGCAGAATCGTGGCGACACGTTTTTAACGTGTCGGGAAAAAACTAGGGTGTTCTGGAATATCCACATTAGCGGAAGGATCGACCCGACACGTTGAAAACGCGTCGCCACAACAAACACACGCGGAACGCATCGACCCTTTCTGTTGAATCGATCACCCGTTTGAAAGCAAGCGAAGATTGCGAGTAGGCCGCACCGGGGCATCGGCCTATCCTGATTCCATCGCACTCGGGGGTCATCATGGTCTTCTTGTCTCGGATTTACACCAAGGGCGGCGACACCGGCGAAACCGGTCTCGGCAACGGCGCCCGCGTCCCCAAAGATCACCCGCGCGTGACGGCCTACGGCGAGGTCGATGAACTGAACTCCGTCCTCGGGTTGCTCGCGGCCCATTGCCCGGACGCCCCCGAAACCGCGCTGCTGCACACGATTCAAAACGACCTCTTCGACCTCGGCGCCGATCTTTGCGTGCCCCCCGCGGCGGGGGAGGACCCGGCCTCGGCCCTGCGCATCATCGAAGCGCAGTACCTCCGGCTCGAACGCGCCATCGACCGGCTCAACGAGCACTTGTCGCCCCTGAAAAGCTTCATCCTGCCGGGTGGTACCCCGGCGGCGGCTTGGTTACATCTGGCGCGGACCGTCTGCCGGCGGGCGGAGCGCTCGCTCGTGACGCTCATGCAGACGGAGCCGGTGAACCCGCACGCGCTGATCTATTTGAACCGGCTCTCGGACTTCTTCTTCGTCCTCGGTCGCACGGCGAATCCGGGCGGCGATGTGCTCTGGATCCCGGGACACTCCCGCACGGTTTGATGCGGTCATGCGCGAGGTCATCTTTTTCAAGGAATCCGAATGCCCCGTCTCGTGCTCGGTAGCCGAAACAAAAAGAAGCTCGGCGAATTGCTCGATCTCCTCGGCGATCTCGGCTTCGACTTGGTCGATCTTTCGCCGTATCCGGATGCGCCGGAGGTCGACGAAACCGGCGATACCTTCGAGGCCAACGCCCGCTTGAAAGCCGTGCGACTCGCGCCCGTCCTCGGCGAGTGGGTGCTCGGCGAAGACAGCGGACTGTGCGTGCCGAGCCTCGGCGGGGCGCCGGGGATTTCCTCCGCCCGTTACGCCGGGGAACACGGCAACGACGCGGCCAACAACGCGAAGCTGCTCGCGGAACTCGCCGGGAAGACCGGCGACGACCGCCGGGCGTATTACGTCAGCGCGGTGGTACTCGCGAATCCGGCCGGGGAAGTCTTGGCCGTCACCGAGGGCCGCTGTTGGGGATTCCTCGAGAGTACCCCGCGCGGCGCGGGCGGTTTCGGCTACGATCCGCTGTTCATCGTCCCCGAATACCACGCGAGTTTCGGCGAACTCAGCCCGCGCGTGAAGCACGCCCTCAGCCACCGGGGCCGGGCGATCGGGAAGCTCCGACCGGCGCTGCGGGCGCTCGCGGCCGGGAAATAGTTGTCACGGATGGTAACGACCATTTGACACGGGACCCGTCCGGGCGGTACTGTATCTGCTAACCGTGAGTCTCCACTCTCCCCCACGGCGTCGGCATCGGACAGACCTTCACGCCGCCCGAGGTGGGTAATGCCTGTTGCACCGCGCTGGTTCGCACTCGGATTGCTGCTGCTGGGTTCCCCCGTGGCCCTCGGGGCCGAGGAGCTCCCCAAGTTGTTGGCCCCGCGCGTCGACCCTGTCAAGCTGTTGGCCGAAGCGGAAAAAGCCGAGCGCCTCGGGAAGTGGGACACGGCCCTCGACCTGTATTTGAAATCGTACCTCGCCGGGAAACCGACCCCTGAAGTGCGGGATCGCATCCGATTCTGCCTCCGCAATGTCGCGCAAATCCAACGGCACCGCGACCCCGCCTTCCAACAATTCATTCTGACGCTGCCGATCGCCGATGCGCTCTCCCTGTACACAGAAGCGCTGACGAAGATTCAAACCCTCTATGTCGATCGCGACCGGGCCACGTTCGAAAAATTGATGGCCGGGAGTCTGGACGAACTCGACCGGGCGCTGACCGACCCCTCATTTCGCCAGCAGTATTTGGCCGAAGCCTCGGAATTGAAGTTGATGAAGTTCCGGCAATCGTTGCGGGACGGCTGGCGGGCCAAACTCCCCGCGACCGCCGGGGAAGTCCGCCGCGTGGCCCGCGATGTCGTCATGAGCGCCCAAACGAACCTCGGCATCAAGAACCCCCCGGCCATCGTCTTGGAACTGCTCTGCGGGGCTTGCAGCGGTCTCGACGAATACACCGCCTACGTCGTCCCGAGTGGGGCCCAAGCCGAACTCGCCGCGCCGATTCTCGAACTGGCCAACTACGGGCTTTTGGTCGCCTTCGCGGGCCAAGGATTGACCATCGACGCCATCGTCCCGAATTCTTGGGCGGCCCTGCACAGCCCCTTCCGCAAAGGCGACCGCATCGCCAAGGTGAACGATAAAGCCATGCCGAATGCGACCCCCGCGATGCTCCGCGAGGCGATGAAAGCCCCGCCCGGCGCCATGGGCCACGAACTCGAAATCGCCCCCGTCGACGAGCGGGACGGCGCCTTGAAGTTCACCCTGCCGACGCCGTTGCCGACCGTCTACGGGGCCGAAGTTCTGAAGATGAACATCGGCTATCTGCGGTTGGCCGGGTTCAAAGATTCGACCGCCCGCGAACTCGACGACGCCGTCGAAGCCCTGAAACTCCGGGGCATGAAAGCCCTCATCCTCGACCTCCGCGGCAACCCCGGCGGTTCCCTCACGGCTTGCATCGCCGCGGCCCAGCGCTTCCTCCCCAACGGCATTATCGTCACGACCCAAGGCCAAGCGGCCGAGTTCCACAACCGCATCTTTTCATCGGACGCCGGGATGACGGCCCACGACATGCCCGTCGTCTTGCTGGTCGATACCAAGACGATGTCGTCGGCCGAGGTCTTCGCGGCCGGGCTCAAAGACAACAACCGGGCCACGCTCGTCGGCTTGCCGACCTTCGGCAAAGGGTTCGTCCAATCGCCCATCCGCCTGGATTCGCTCGACACCACCGAGCACCCGAATAAGTCCGGTTTCCTCGTGCTGTCCGTGGCCAGCGCGCTGACACCGCGCGGCCAGGGGATCAACGGCGGTGGGGTTGCCCCGCACATCACCGAGGCCGATCCGGAACGGCAGTTGTCCATCGCCGTGTCCAAAGCCATCGACTTGCTCAGTTCGCCGGACAGGCCTAACATGCGCTGATGGAACTGCCCCCCGCCGAAAGCGCCGCCGCGCTCGCTCTGATTGCGCTCGCCCTCCCCGAAGACCTCGGCGATTCCGGAGATCGCACCTCCCTCGCCACCATCCCGGCCGACAAACTGGCCACGGCGTTGTTCGTCGCCCGGCGTCGGGGCGTCGTCGCGGGATTGCCCTTGGCCAAGCTCGTGTGTGGTGCGGTCGATCCCCGTTTGGTACTCGAACCAAAGGTCCTCGACGGCGCCGTCGTTTCACCCGGTGCGGTGCTCGCCACCTTGTCCGGCTCGCTGCGGTCGATTCTCGCGGCGGAGCGCACGGCCCTCAATTTTCTGCAACGCCTTTCGGGAATCGCAACGCTGACCCGCCAGCACGTCGATGCCGTGGCCGGGCTGCCGGTGCAGATTCTCGACACCCGCAAAACGACCCCCGGCTGGCGGCTGCTCGAAAAGTACGCGGTCCGCTGCGGCGGCGGCATCAACCACCGCAGCGGCCTCTACGATGCGATCCTGATCAAAGACAACCACATCGCGGGGATCGACGGCCCGAACCCGGTCCGCCGCTCGGTGGAATTGGCCCGCGCCTACCCCGGCAACGAAGGTCTGTCGGTCGAAGTGGAAGTCGATTCCATCGCGCAACTGCGGGAAGTGCTGGGGATGAAACCGGAGATCGTACTGCTCGACAACATGACGTTGGACCAACTCCGCGCCGGCGTACAGTTGCGAAACCAACTCGCCCCCGATACCCTCCTCGAAGCCTCCGGCGGCATCACGCTGGCCACCCTCCGAAGCATCGCCGAAACCGGCGTGGATCGAATCAGCATCGGCGCCCTCACGCACTCCGCCCCGGCCTTCGATATCGGGCTGGATTATAAAGGATGTAGCAACGGTTGAAGGTGCCCTTCCGAGCCGGTCGGCGTAGGGCGGGTGGAGTCCACGGAGCCCGCCGCGGAATAGGAGGGCCTTCTCCCCGGCGGCGGGTTCCGTGGACTCCACCTGCCCTATTGAAAACCCTTCCAATGCTGCCAGAAAGTTTTACCACATCCTTGCGACACCCCAGAACGGGTTTTCGATTGACACGCCGGATTTGTCGGACGAGTATGTTTGCGATACGCCGGCGAAATCGGTGTTCGGGATCGGAAGGCTTCGGCGGTGAAAGGCGTTGAACGATCACGGCGCGCTGCACAACCGCACGGTCGAAGAGCGGGCGCAGGATCTCGACAAGCTGGACCGCGAGTTGACCAAGTCGCTCGAAGAACAACCCCAGCGAGACCGGGATGCGTACCGGACGCAGCGCTGGATGGAACTGCCCTTAATTCTGTTTTCTTGGACTTTCGGGCCGGGTTTGTTTTGGGCCGGCAAGGATGGAATTCGTTGGCCCTGCCTGACGGGTCTGCGCCGATTGAGATGATTTCAATGCCTCGGTTCGTTCATCGTTCCGATCGAGCTTTCACCGCCCACTACTCCCCCAGCCACCAGCGGCGGCGCATCTTTGCCCCGTAGCTGAGGCCGAACTTCTTCATCGCGATGCCCGTATTGAGAAATGATTTCGGCTCGGGAGCTATGGTCGATGTCGCCGTAGAATGACGCTCGAGCCGGAGTTGATCCGACTCGAACCGGGTCGAGTTCATAACCGGCGTGGGGTATTTCGATGGTGGAAATACGGATCGAAGTGAAATGCCCCGGCTGCGAAAAGCCGTTCCTCGTCCCGTCTACCGAGCAGGGGAACGTTGCGGACTGCCCCTACTGCCAAGGATGGGTCGATGTGCCGGATGTCGGTCGACCGCCCACGACGGCCGAATTGCTCGAGGCGGCCTCACTTCGCAACGCTCACGATTACGAGTTGCAAAGCCGAGAAACGAATCGACAACTCGAGATCGCGGGCCGCCAACTGGAGCAGTCTCAGCGGTTCATTGATCGTCGCGATCGACAAGATGCGAGATTCGACCGGGTGCTCGATCATTTGGAGGCGGTTGTCGGCCGATGGGAGCAACTCTCCAAGCGGATCGACCGCGTGGTGGATCGGTTGGACAAAGAGTGAGTCGCGCACTTGACACGACCGGATAGCCCGATGAATATATCGCCGCCCCCCGGTCAATTGGCTCTCACTGATTCGTAGTTCACTCAGCCCCAGCCGCCGTTGAGTTGGGCCGATTCGGCGGCGGAGGTGAGTTGTGGCGAAACGGCATGCGATCACCGCTGAACAATTGATGGTTCAACTCGAAGCCGATCCAACGTGGATTGCCGTCCGGGCCGCGCGACAAATCCGACTTGCCGATTCGGAGGAGAAAGTTGAGGCAAAAGAGACCCCGATCCTTGCTGACTTGACAGTCGCCGAAATCCATGCGGCATCCGTTTACGACTTCGTGGGTAAGCGGGCTACACCATCCGAAGCCATCCCGATCCTCGTCCGTTACTTCGGTAGGGCGTATTCCCCTAATGTTCGGGAGGGGATCATTCGAGCTCTAGCAGGGTGTTGAAAAACACCCCGTTGCTACCTTCCTTGGGTCGCGCTATCTTGGGCGAATCTTCGCGGGGGGGATTTGTGATGCGCGGTCGGATCG
>JAYSYN010000302.1:0-3043 GCA_043727575.1 Fimbriiglobus sp. | reverse complement strand
TGACGTGCAGTCGGAAATGGATGGAAGAGATCCGCCGGAACTGGCCCTTCTTCCGGGACCGGCGGATCGACTATTACGGCGGCCTGACGAAGCGCGTGGCGGATTGATGGTTACGGGCGAAGGCGGGTGTTGATGAACTCGACCAAGACGGCGAACGCCATGGCGAAGTAGATGTAGCCTTTGTCGATGTGCTGTCCCAACCCCTCGGCGACGAGCAGCACGCCGATGAGGATGAGGAAGCTGAGCGCCAAGATTTTCACGGTCGGGTACTTCTCGACGAACCGGCTGATCGGCTCGGCGAAGGCGAGCATGATGAGCACCGCGATGATCATGGCCGTGACCATGACCCAAAGTTGATCGACCATGCCGACGGCGGTGATGACGGAGTCGAGCGAGAAGACGATGTCGATGATGGCGATCTGGACGATGACCGACGCGAAGCTCGCGGCGGTTTTCACCGCCGACGATTCGGTTTGCTTGGCGTCCTTCACTTTTTCGTGCATTTCGAAGGTGCTTTTGCCGATCAAAAACGTCCCGCCGACGAGCAGGATCAGGTCGCGCCACGAGATCCCGCGCGCCTCGTGATTGTCGAAGAAGGGCAACTCGGGCAATTCGAACAGCGGCTTGGTCAACCCGAGCAAGAACGACAGCGTCGCGAGCAGGGCCAGCCTCGTGACGAGCGCCGCCGCCAAGCCGATGCGCCGACCGGTACGCTGCTGCTCGACCGGCAGCTTGCCGGAGATGATGGCGAGGAAAATGACGTTGTCGATCCCGAGGACGACTTCCATGAGCGTCAGCGTGACGAGGCCGACGATCGCGGCGAGCAGACTGAAATCGCCGGGCTTGGAGAATTTGATTTTCAACCCGGTCGCGAGTGGCAACTGCCGGACTTCCGCGCCGTCTCGGACGGGGAGCTGGGCCGTGAGCAATTGCCCGTGGAAGAGATGGCCGTCGTTGAGTTCGACCGTGGCGCTGACGGTGTCGCCTTCGACCTTGTCGATGGTGAGTTGTTTCATTTTGGCCGTGTCGAACTCGACGAGACCGTAGTTCGGTTTGAGCTTCACCGAGGCGAACATCGGCTCGCCTTCGAACTTGGCCGGCGAGGCCCCTTCGGGCAGTTCCACTTTCGCACGGACGCCTTCGACGACGCCAGGTGTCGGCGCGACCCGGTTGAGCGACGGATCGGCCTCGGAAATTCCGCGCACGGCCCCGGTGACGGCCCACCCCGCGAGGAGGGCGAGGCTGAGGAGCAGCGCGAAGCGGCGCGGGGAGAACATCGTCGCGGATCCTCGGGGTTCGATCAGACAGGCCCGGAGGCTTGCCCCTACGGGGGGTCGAACCGGGTCTTTTGTAGGGGCGGGCCTCCGGGCCTGTCCCGATGTCGGAAGCGGGGGTTCGATTCCTGCTGGCAATTGTTGTACCGACGGAGACGAAAGCCCGCAACGCCGCGGCGGGGCGGTTCCGTATCATTGCGGTATGAAACCCATCGCATCGTACCCGCTGGCCGAGTATCTCGAAACCGCCGTCGAAGCCGCGAAAATCGGCGCGGCGATCCTCGAGGATTGGCGCAGCAAGTTCCACGTTACCGAGAAGGAACGAAACAACCTCGTGACCGAGGCCGACATCGCGTCGCAAAAAGCGGTGCGGGCGCACTTGCTCGGGAAGTATCCGGATCACGCTTTCGTCGGCGAAGAGGATCACTTCGGCCATAGCATTGAGAGCACCCGGCCCACCGGCGACACGCCGGCGTGGATCGTCGATCCGCTCGACGGAACTTGCAACTACGTCCACGACCTCCCGGCCTACTGCGTGTCCATCGGTCTGTGGCTGCACGGCGAGCCGGTCGTCGGTGTCATCCTCGACCCGCGCATGAAGGAAATTTTCACCTGCGCGAAAGGTCACGGGGCGTTCCTCAATGGCGAGCCGATGCGGGTGAGCCGGACGGCGATGCTCGGCGATTCGCTGCTGTGCACCGGCTTCCCGTCGAACTACGAAACGCAACTGCGGAACCTCGAAGCGTGGAAGCGGGTCGCCAAGCATTCGCAATCGATCCGCCGGACCGGTTCGACGGCCCTCAATTTGGCCTACGTCGCCTGCGGTCGGCTGGACGGCTACTGGGCCTACGACAACTGGAGTTGGGATGTCGCGGCCGGGGCGGCGCTCGTGCTCGAAGCGGGCGGGGCGATGAACGCGGCCGACGGGGCGCCGTTCGACCCCTTCCGCATGGACTGCTGCGCGACCAACGGGCTGGTGCAGGACGAACTGCTCGTGGCGCTGCGGGGCGAAGGGGCGGATCGATGACACCCGTCGAACAACCTTGGTTTCAAGACGGGCTGCGCTTCGAGTGCACGCAGTGCGGCAAGTGCTGCACCGGCGAACCGGGGTTCGTTTGGGTGAACGACGACGAGATCGACAAGCTCGCCAAGTTCCGCGGCGATGTCCGGCACGAATTCACCGCGCTGTACACCAAGAAGTCGCGCGGCAAGGTCACGCTGCGCGAAAAGGCCGACGGGGCCTGCGTCTTCTACGACACCGAGCGCGGCTGCACCGTCTATTCCGTGCGACCCCGCCAGTGCCGGACGTGGCCGTTTTGGGAAAGCAATCTCGAGTCGCCCGAGGCGTGGGACCGCACTGAAGCGGATTGCCCCGGATCCGGCCGAGGGGAACTGATCCCCGTCGAAGAGATTCTCCGCCGCGTCAAGGTCATCAAAATCTGATGGACCCCGAAGTACGATCCCGGGTGCTGGAGGTTTACGCCGGAGTCGATGCGGCCGTGGCCGCCGCGAAGCCGCGCTGCGACGCGTCGGGCCGCTGTTGCCGGTTCACCGAATACGGCCACACCCTGTTTCTCAGCCAATTCGAAGCGGACATCTTGTTGGAAACGGCCCCGGCCTACTCCAAGCCCGTGAGCCGGGACTTTTGCCCCTTCCAAGTGAATGGCCTTTGCACCGCCCGCGATTCGCGCCCGCTCGGCTGCCGGATCTACTTCTGCGATCCGGCGTTCCAAGAGCCGCAGCACGCGATCACCGAAGCCGCCGTGGCG
>JAYSYN010000301.1:0-9318 GCA_043727575.1 Fimbriiglobus sp. | reverse complement strand
GGGCTGTGCTCGGCCCTGTACAGCGACTGCTGGGACCGCTACTGGACTGCGGCCTGAGCCGGGTCCCCAAAACTCCAAGAGTTGTTGCTACACCCGATAGTCTCGAGACCGATGCACGTCGGCACGCGATGCGGTAAGATGTCTCCATTGTTCCGATGCGAGGTCGGCTCCGATGCGCCGCCGCGGTTTTACCCTCATCGAATTGCTCGTCGTCATCGCCATCATTGCGGTGTTGCTCGGCTTGCTGCTGCCGGCCGTGCAGCGCGTCCGCGGCGCCGCGCGGCGGATCCAAGATCAGAACAACCTGCACCAACTCGGCTTGGCCACGCACAACTACATCAGCGCGAACGCGGAGAATTACCCGCCGGCGTACACCGTCGAAAATACCAAGGAAGTTTACTGGTTCGGAACCTACGACACCGTCGCCAAGACCGCCGACCTCACCAAAGGGCACCTGATGCCCTACCTCGAAAGCAACCCGCAAGCCCTGCAAGCCCCGGCCAAATCGCCCGGGCCGGTGAAGCTGATTTACGACGGCGCCACCGGCGGCTACGGCTTCAACCGGAACCTGCACATCATCAACGGTACCGTCTGGACGCCGATCAAAATTTCGCACATCGCCAGCACGAGCCAGACCATCGCCTTCACGAACGGCGTCGATGTCAACTGGACCGGAGCCGAGCCGCAGTTGGTCGAGACGCTCTACGCTTATCCACCGAGCCGGCAGATCCCGAGCACGCGCTACCGCTTCCTCGGCACCACGGCGAACGTGCTGTTCGTCGACGGCCACGTCGAAGGCCGCACCGACCGCTCGCGGAATCCGCTGCCCTCGGGACTGCCCACGAACGCCCTGAGCTTCTTGGACAAAGAATCCGTGTACGACGTCGGCACGACGGACGAGCTTTGGGTGATCCGGTAGTGTGTCGAAACCTGCAAACAATCGAGACGAGGTAGATCGCCAAATATTTCGGTTCAGAAGAGAACGCAATGCGGCGACTCGGACTGCTCCGGGCCGATGTCACACGAAAAAAGCCTGCGTTCCCCTGTACATCTTCTTGCAGATGGACGGGAACGCAAGCTTCTCGGTTTGAAGGTGGGCAATTGTGGCGACACGTTTTTAACGTGTCGGAGAATCGAATCTATCCGACACGTTAAAAACGTGCCGCCACAATTCGTGCCGGATCGCCTCAATTCAAATTCATCGTCACCAAGAACTCCGCGTTCGACTTGGTCTTCTTCCCGCGGTTGATCAGCGGCTCCATCGCTTCGACCGGGTGCAAGTCGGATAAACCTCTGCATTCCGCTGACCGCAACTCATGGAACCGATGCCATCACGGCACTTCCCAATCCTCGACCACCAAACCGGTCACACGCGAGAATTCCGCGGTGTTGTGCGTGACTTGAGTGAGATTATCGACGAGAGAAATCGAGGCGATCATGAGATCGAACGATCCGATCATCGACCCGGACTTCTCCAATCGCAAGCGGTGTTCGACGAAGAGATCGGCCGCGATATCGCCATACGGTTTTGGTGCGAACAGCGAAAGGAAGTTCTCGACCTTCCCCGTTTCCGCAGCGGGATCCCGACTTCTCCCCGCACCGTACAGCAGTTCCGAGCGGACGATGGAACAGATGACGATATCCGAGAAATGAACGCAGTTGAAACGCTGCAACGCCGCGGCGTTTTTACCCCGCAAGTATTGGATGCACACGTTGGTATCGAGCGAATACCGCATGGTCAATTCAATGTAACGGCGGTGGGCAACGGAGGTTGGGGATAGCGGATGAATGTCTCGTCCGCGATGCAACCGAACATCCGCTCGTGGAAGTCCGCCGGCCAACGGTCGTCGCTATTTGCCGTGAGCTTCGGCGATACCGAGACTTCCACTTCGGAACCGGGGAGTGCGCCGGGTATTTCCAAGTGCAACATTCCGTCGGGCGAGATCGTCGCTTCGAATGTGATCGCGGTCATGTTCATTTCTCCGAGGCCAATGTCATTCTATCGGACATCAAAAAAGCCTGCGTTCCCCGGTACATCCTCTTTCAGATGGACGGAAACGCAAGCTTCTGGTTCGAAGGTGAGCAATTGTGGCGACGCGTTTTTAACGTGTCGGAGAATCGTATCCATCCGACACGTTAAAAACGTGTCGCCACAATTCACGCACAGCTCGCGGCTAATTCAAATTCATCGTGATCAGGAACTCCGCGTTCGACTTGGTCTTCTTGCCGCGGTTGATCAGCAGTTCCATCGCTTCGACCGGGTGCATGTCGGACAGCACCCGGCGCAGGATGGCCATTTTGCCGAGTTCCTCGGGGGTCAGCAGCAGGTCTTCCTTGCGGGTCCCGCTGCGGTTGACGTCGATGGCGGGGTAGATGCGCTTCTCGACCAACCGGCGGTCGAGGAGCAGTTCCATGTTCCCGGTGCCTTTGAATTCCTCGAAGATCACGTCGTCCATGCGACTGCCGGTTTCGATGAGGGCGGTGGCGATGATCGTCAGCGACCCGCCTTCCTCGACGTTGCGGGCGGCTCCGAAGAATTGCTTCGGCTTCTGCATGGCGTTGCTATCGAGACCGCCGGACAGCAGCTTGCCGCCGCCGGGGGCCTCGGCGTTGTGGGCCCGGGCCAACCGCGTGATGCTGTCGAGCAGAATCACGACGTCCCGCTTTTGTTCCACCATCCGCTTCGCCTTCTCCAACACGATGTCGGCGATGTGGATGTGCTCTTCGGACGGCTCGTCGAAGGTGCTGGCGACGACCTCGGCATTGGTGCCTTGGACCAGGCGCTGCATTTCCGTCACTTCTTCGGGGCGCTCGTCGATGAGCAGCACGAAGACGTACGCTTCGGGGTGGTTGACCATGATGGAGTTGGCCATCTTGGACAGCAAGATGGTCTTGCCGGTCCGCGGCGGGGCGACGATCAGCGCCCGTTGGCCCTTGCCGATGGGCGTGACCAAGTCGACGATCCGCATGCTGATTTCGTCGGCGGTCGTTTCGAGCCGGAACTTGGCGTTCGGGTGCAGCGGCGTCAGGTCGGCGAAGCCGGTGAGGCTCGTCGCTTCTTCGGCCGGTTTGGCGTTGACGATTTCGATCTGCATCAGGGCGAAATTGTCTTGGTTCTCGATCGGCAGGCGGATCGGCCCTTCGACGATATATCCGGTCCGCAGGCTCATCCGGCGGATTTGGCTCGGCGACACGTAAATGTCTTCCGGGCTGGCGAGGTAGTTGTGGGCGGCGCTGCGCAAGAAGCCGTAACCGTCGGGCAGCACTTCGAGGGTGCCGGAGCCTTTGACGATTTCGCCGCGCTCGATCTGCTTGCGGACGATCCCGATGATCAGTTGCGCCCGGTTCATGCCGCTGTTTTCGTGGATGCCTTCGCCCTCGGCCATCTTGAACAACTGCGGCATGGGCATGCGGTACAGGTCGTCGAGGCGCAGCGCCGGGCCGCGCGGTTCGTTCGGATCGCGAACGGGCCGGGCCGGCGGGCGCGGGGCTTCGTTGTGATCGTTGCGGGGGCGGAAGTCGCCGTTGTTGTTATTGGTGCGGGGACGGAAATCGCCGCGCGGCTCGCGGTTATCCTTCATCGGCCCGGCCGGGGAGCTGATCCGCGGTTGCGGCGGGGGCGGCGGCGGCGGAAGCGGGGCGGGGGCCGGAATCGGAGCCGCGACGACCGCGACGGGAGCCGGGGCGGAGACCGCGGGGGCCGGCGTCGGGGCGGCGGGAGGTGCCACAACCGGTTCGCCCGGCTTGCGGAGGATGCGTTTGCGGATCAAGGGACGCGGAGCAGGTGCCCCGTCGACGCTTTTGGCGTCGGGCATAACTAATTCCTCGAAATGGGATGCACAATGGACAATGTAATGTGGTGATGCCGGGGCGGTACTCCACGAACCGACGGGGTTCTGGAACCGCGACCCTGAGATTCAATTCATTCCGTTCGATTCACGATTCTGAGAGCAATTCGAGCGCCGATTCGCACACCATTTCACGACGCAAAGACCCGTGGGGTTGGTTCCCGATTCCCTATCTGACGCCGAATCCGCCAAAATCGCAAGGTCAATTGGGATGAGTACCGAATTGAGGCCGGGGATCGTGAGTACGGGTGCGAACTCTCGAGATATTTGAGAAGCCGGGATACGTCCTGCCGGATTCCGGCGGGACGAAGCAAAAGGGATCACGAACGAACTCGATTACCACTGCTATGAAGAAGTATAGCCCCCGCCGGGGAAAAATCCAGTGGAATTCCCGCGATGGGCGGAAAAAGAGATTGCGAGACTCTAGAAATGCTTTTTCCCGTCGGAGTGAATCGCACGATCATTTCTTCGCCTTGGGGGCCGCGGCGAACTCGCCGGCGGACATCGTTTTCACCTTGCCGTTGAGCAGCAACACCATCCCGCCGTCGGCGGGGGTTTTCTTTTCGTACGCGATCACCTCGTCCGAGCCGGCTTGCCCTTCGCCGCCCATCTTGGCCCCCCAGACCACGACGATCTCGCCCGACTTGATCGCGGCGTATCCCAAGGGCCCGCCCGGTTCGGCGCGGGCCAAGTCCTCGATTTTCGAGGGAGCTTTACCCGTTTGCGAGCGCAGCAAGACGGCGACTTCGTTCAGCACCTCCTCGCGGGACGCACCGCCGGGACCGGCCGGCGGTTTGGAATCCGACGAGCAACCGATCGCGAAGGAGCAGATCGAAAGTAGCAGGATCCGCGCGGTCATGGGGGCTTCCGGGAAGGGGTTCAATTGTCGTTGATCACTTCGCCGTTGGCCCGGGTGCCGTACGCGCGCCAAACTTGCAGGGCCATGCTGTCGCGGAAGAAGCGCACGCTGCCGTCGCCCATGCAGGCGTTGGCGCCGCCGGTGTGGTAGCTGCTGGCGGCGATGTGCATTTTGCCGAACCCGGCGGCCCCGCAACTGTAATGCTGAGGACCGGAACTGACTTTGCGATTCCAGTTGATCGGCAAAGTGTGGGTGAAAATGAAGTTGGACGGCAGATTGCGGTAGTACTGCTGGCCGACGTATTTGATCGACGTGCCCCAGTTGCTGCCGTCGACGCACTGCGGAATCGTCGTCCCGTCGACGTCGTTGTAACCGGCGTCGGCGGTGTCGATGATGACCGTGATGTTGTCGCGGATACCCGAGCCGGTCGCCGAGTTGGTTTCGCGCGAGCGCATGACCTCGGCGAACATCACCGTGTTGCTCGTGCCGTCCGTCAGACTGACGATCGTCGGCCCTTTCATCTCGGATCCAGTCGGGAACGGCATCGTGAAGATGCCGCCGAGCGCGCCCCCGTTGGATTGGTCGGCGGACGCTCCGATGCTGCCGAAGTAGTTCGCGCGGCCGGCGTTCGTGAAGGTGAACATCTGCGAGGGATCGGACGGACAGAGGTAAATCGGCAAGTCTTGGGACCGGGCGGCGGCGTTCGCGTTCGCCTTCGCGGGCAGCGACGGATCGATGGGCAGGTCGCTGTTGACGTTGTAATTGAGGTCGTACTGGTTGTACTTGTTCGCGCCTTCGACGTAGGCGAGCAGCATGACCAGCGGCGTCGCGCCGGAGGTCCGGGTGAAGGCGCCGAACACCTTCGTGTGCTGCTTCGGCACCAAATTGCCGTTGGTCGACTCGTAGTTATGCGCCGCCAGGCCCAACTGCTTCAAGTTGTTACTGCATTTCATCCGCGTGGCGGCCTCGCGGACTTTTTGCACGGCCGGCAGCAGCAGGCCGATGAGAATCGCGATGATGGCGATGACGACCAGCAGTTCGATCAGGGTGAACGCGGATCGTCGGAAGAACCGGGGCATGGGAAAACTCCGCACGCGGAACGGGGCTGATGGATGAATGACATGTGATTTTACCATCGCCCCGTGTCGGATGCGAGAGGCAAATGTGAGGGCGGGATGAATTTTCCCGATCGCCGCGTCATTCCATCGCCGGCCCGGTCTTCCCCTTGCCGCCGGGTGGCTTGGGCGAGGTCTTGTCGAAGATCCCCGCGTCGGCCGGCGCGCCGGTGGGCTTCGGTTCTTCGGCGCCGCAACCGGCGCCGGCGGCGAGGACGACGAATAGAAGGAAACGGGTCACGGGTGGCCTCCGGTTAGAAGTCGGTGTTCACGATCACCCCGTCGGCGCGGCCGGCGAGATACCGGATGTTGTTCGGGTCGCCGCCGTTGCGGAAGAACCGGACCGAGCCATCGCAGAACCCGAACAGGGCCCCGCCGGGGTGGCGGGAGCTGAACGCTTGCGGGGCGGTGCCGTTGACCGTCGCGGTGGCCTCGTCGACCCACCACATGATGTCGCTGATCCGGGCCGACCCGCCGGAGTTCAACCCGGTGTACCCGGCCCAGATGCAGGCGGTCTTCACGCTGAACCCGGGCCGCGGATTCGACTCCCACATGCACTCGCCGACGGCCAGCGTGTTGCTCGTGCCGTCGGTGATGGCCACCAGCGTCACCTTGCTGTTCATGTACATCACCCCGCCGAAGTCTTGGTTGACACTGATGTACGGGTACGTGTACGGACCCGCGACCGCGCGGTAATTGGACAGGCCGTGGCCGCTCCGCTGGTCGTTCTGATCCGGGCCGGTGTCGGACGGGCACCGGTACACCTTCAATTTGGTCTTGGTCAAACCGAGGAACACCGGCAAGTCGGCGGAGACGGACGGGGACGTGTTGCCGCCGAAGTCGGTGGTCGCCACGTTCAACTGCCGGTAGAGGTTTTCCTGTTCGACGTACGGTAGCAACAGCGCCGCCCAACCCCAACCGGAGTTGAAGTTGCCCGGGTTTTTGAACGCCGGCGGCAGCCCGCCGTTGGCGTCGTGGTAGCTGTGCAGGCTGAGGGTCATCTGGTGCAAATTGTTGCTGCACGCCATCCGGCCGGCGGCCTCGCGGACCTTTTGCACCGCCGGCAGAAGCAAGCCGATCAGGATCGCGATAATCGCGATGACCACCAAAAGTTCGATCAGCGTGAAGCCGCGCCGGATCGTCGGGCGAACGGAAACCACGGGACACCTCCCCAACTTGTGCGGACGATGGGACAAAAAAATGATGCCGAGGGGTATGAGATGCCTCGGCGTAGCACGCAATCCGAAGCCTAATCGATTTCGCTCAGATTTTCTCGCAAAATTAATCAAACTTTCAGAATTACGCACTGAAGCAAGTCGCGTACCATCGGCGAGGACCGGAGGTCCGCAGGTAAATTGGCCCAGAAATTAAAGCTTTTGTCGGGTGCGAAAATCCTGGGTGCGGATGAGTACCGCATGGCGACCTTGCACAAGGGCTTGGCATCGACGTTGAAAACTCATTCAGAAATTGCGCAGTTTTGAGGCGGAGCAAAATCCGCCCGGCGCACCCTCACACCACCGGCAATCGGAATGGCCGCAGCAACGCCAGTACTCCTTCCGGGATCTTGAAGCCGCTTGATTGACCCCAGGGGTAGATCGTGTCGCCGGATTGGCCGAGGTTCAATTGGCCCGTCGCGGCGTGGGTTTTCGCTTGTCGGTACCAATGGCTGACGAGGTCGGCGTAGGCTTGCAGCACCGCCGCGGGGACGGCGCCGGTCGCGGTGGTGTAGATGACACGGACCGCGCCGGGGAAGGCGCCCGCGCCCATCTTCCAGCCCGGTAGCGTCGGCACGTAGGTGCCGTCGAGCAGTTCGACTACGCCGCGGTCCGCATGGACGACGTACCGCGTCGCCGGGATCAGCGAGTCGGCCGCGAACTCGCGGGTCGCATCGACTTTCAAACTGCCCAGCGCCGTCACCGGGTAGTTCTTCAGGAACAGCAAGTGCCCGCCGCCGGGGTGATCCTCGGCGAAGGTACCGCCGGTGAAGTTCCGCCCGCAGACGGTTTCGAGGAACGAATCGGCCGCGGCTTGCAGTTGGGCGATCAGGGCATCGTCGCCGGCGCCGGCGACCGCGAGGGAGACTTTGACGTTGGACAGGGTATCGAGGGGCATGGCAAGTTCCTGGGGAAGTTCGGAGTTCGGAATTCGGAGTGCGGAATAGACGATAAGAAACCGGAATTGGATCGGATTCGGCGGTTTTCGATTCCGCACTCCGCACTCCGGACTCCGCACTTTTCAAAACAGCTTGTAGCCTTGGCCGACCAGCACCGCGAGGGTCGCGTCGGTGTCCGCGCCGGTGACGACCACTCGACAGCGGAGGAACCGCTTGGCGCGCGGGAACGCGTGCCGCGCGAGGCTGTTCGGCGACAACCCCGGCACGGCGCTCCCGCCGATGGCCGCCCACGCCGCGCCGGTGTCCGATTCTTCGAACGACACGGCCAAATCGCTCTCGTCGGAGTAGGCCCCCGTTTGCACCAGGGCGTAGACCGGGCCGTCGCAGTCGGGCAGGGCGACGACCGGCCCCGTCGCCGACTCGCCCACGGTCATCGGCGCCAGCGCGGTCGCGAACAGGGACCGCGTTTCGAGCGGGTCGAGGAAGACGGACATCTCGGGAACCTTTCTGGAGTGGGGGTCGGAGACGGTCGATTTCGGATTGCGGATTTCGGATTTCGGATTTGAGGAATTGGGAGTGACCCACTTCCTCTTTCAATCCGCAATCCGAAATCCGCAATCCGAAATGGGATCAGGCTTGCAGCAGTTGGTCGCACCAGACGAAGCTGGCGGGGTTGCGCGGGCCGGCGTCGATGTGCTGGATGCCGCGCAGGTAGGTCATGTCGTTTTGCAGGGCCGTGTCGCCTTGCCCCGAGGCGAGGAACTCCATCACGCCGAGCCGCGCGACGAGCCAATCCGGGAAGTACCCGAGCAGGATGTAGCTGAGGTCGGCGCCGGAGCCTTTGGTGCGGGCGCCCGAGATCTGCGCCGACCGCACGACCTTCGTCCCGTACAGTTCGACCGGCGGCGCGGCCGCGGTCGACGGCGTGTTGCGGAACAGGAACTGCCCTTTGCTATCCGCCGCGGTCACCGCGTCGGCCCGGCGGTTCATCAGCCCCGCGAACAGGCTCTTGCGCATCATCCACGCCGTCGGCGCGTCGATGGCATCCGGCAACTTCGCTTCCATCGCGGCCACGTCTTGCGGCTGGAAGATGTTGCCGTTGTCCGCGACCGCGCCCGCCGTGTGGGCGTTGATGCCGCTGTACGTGATCAACCCCTTGATCTGTGTGCCGCCGGTCCCTTCGAGCATCGCGAGGTCGGCCTTGATCGCCGCGGCGCGGGCCATGTCGAAGCGCACCAAGCCCTCCGCCGACGGGCTGGCGAACCGCAGCAGCTCGTTGTTGATCTTCACGAGCACGCCGAGCTTCTTGGCTTGGAGGTCGAGGTTGCCCGTCGCCGGCGTGCTCTCGGTGATGGCGCTCCCTTCGCCGACCCAGTACGCCGT
>JAYSYN010000300.1:0-9400 GCA_043727575.1 Fimbriiglobus sp. | reverse complement strand
GGTCCGGCGGCACCGCGACGTCGAACAACTTCGGCATGTTCAACCACAACGGCGGCAACCGCTCGTCGCCGGGCAAAACGACATTCGGCTCCCTCACTGACGGCACGTCGAACACGCTCATGCTGTCCGAATCGCTGTCGGCGAAAACCAACGGCGACAACGACTGGCGCGGCGACTTTCACAACGACGACGGCGTTTTCCGCTTCCACACCGTCACGACGCCGAACTCCACCTCCCCCGACCTGATCAGCGACAACCGTTATTTCACGATGAACGGCGATCCGCTCATGCCGATCGCTTTGGGCAACCCCCAGTTGGCCGCGGCGCGCAGTCGGCACACCGGCGGTGTCAACGCGGCGTTGGGCGACGGTAGCATTCGCTTTTTCCGCAACAGCATCTCGATCGGTACGTGGTCGGCGCTGGGCACCATGCAGAACGGGGAGGTGGTGAATGGCAGCGATTTTTAATCTCCGCTCCGGCATCGCCGCCGCTCTCCTCGCGCTGATCGCGGGAGTCGGTTGCTCCGGCGGACCCGACACCGGCACGGTGACCGGCACGGTTTCGGTCGACGGGAAGATCCCCGCCGAGGGATCGTCGATCAATTTCATTTCCACCGGCGGAGGCGCTTCCACGGCGGGTGGGTTGATCGAACAGGGCAAGTACAGCGTGAAGGTTCCCGTCGGTGCGACCAAAGTCGAAATCCGCATCCCTCGGCCGCAGGGTGGCGCGGTCAAAGCGGCGGCTCCGAAAGCGGGACCCGGTTCGGAAAAGGGCGTCGGCGGACCGATCGAGGAATCTTTGCCGCCCGAGTACAACGAAAAGTCGACGCTCACATTCGAGGTCAAGTCGGGGACGAACGAGAAAAACTGGGACGTGAAGTCCAAGAAGTAATTCGGCGTGAGCCGCACCGGTCGACGGTGCGGCTCGGTTTTTACCGCTCATTTCTTCGCCATTTTGCCCCGTCGGCTTCGGCGACGTTCGCGTTCAGCGAGCGGTTTGCGCCAACGCCGGTGCCTCCACACCGTTATAGTTTCATCCGCACGACACCCCTCCCTCGTCGATGAGTCCGCCGCCATGCGATTCGTACCTTGGATCGTCGCCGGAGGGCTGACGTTCGCCCTCTGCGCCTTGCCCTTGTTCGGCCAACCCGCCGACAAACCGGCGCCCGCAGCCGAAGGGCCGAAAGCCGTCAAACTGCCGTTGACCCGCGTCGTGCTGTTCAACGCCGGCTTCGGCTACTTCGAACGCACCGGCACCATCGACGGCCCATCCAAGCTCGCCCTTAAAGTGAACGAAGAAGACATCAACGATTTGATCTTGACCCTCATGGTCAACGACCCCACCGGCACGGCCCGCGCCGTCACCTACGACAACCGAGCCCCGGCCGAGATCACCCTGAAGGCCTTCGCCATCGACCTCACCGAGAACCCGTCGATCGGCAACCTTCTGCACCAAGTGCGGGGGGAGAAGGTCGAAATCACCGAAGTCAGTGGGTCGACCATCGCGGGGAGCATCGTCAGTGTCACCAAACCCGAGCCGAGGGTCAAGACTTCGGGATCGTCCGGCGAAGAACCCAAAACGACCGTGATCCCCGCCCCCGAAGGGTCGGAACAAGTCGGCGTGTTCACCGAAGACGGCCTGCAAACCGTATCGCTCGCCAAGATCAAGAAGGTGAAGTTCACCAAGCCCGAACTCCAAGCGGAGTTCAAAAAAGCCCTCGAAGCGTTGGCCAACGCCCGCGGTGCGGCGACCAAGTCCGTCGGCGTCTCGTTCCCCGGCGCGGGCGTGCGCAAGGTCAGCGTCGGCTACGTCACCGAAGCTCCGCTCTGGAAGCCGACCTACCGTCTGACCGTCGGCGACGGCGCCCCGAAAATCGTCGGGCTCGCGGCCGTGGAAAACACAACCGACGAAGACTGGGAGAACGTGAAGATCAAGCTCGTCTCGGGCCGACCGATGGCGTTCACGATGGATCTGTACGACCCGCTGTTCGTGCCGCGCCCGCAGGTCGAGCAAGAGCTGTACGCGTCGCTGAAACCGCCGGTCTACCAGGGCCCGGCCCAAGGGATGATGGGCGGCGGCTTCGGCAACCTCGGCAACGGCGTCGGGCAACTCGGGGGCCAAGGAGGATTCGGCGGGGGCCAAGGCGGTTTTGGCGGTGGTCAAGGTGGGTTCGGGGGCGGCCAAGGTGGGTTCGCCGGAGGAGGCCTCGGGGCGATGGGCGGCGGTTACGGCCAGTATTCCAATGTCCTCGCCCGTCCCTCGGTTCGCAGCCTCCTCGGCAACCGGCTCGATCACGAAAGCTACCGGGCCCGCGTCGCGGCGCCTTCGGCCCCGGTCGCCGCGTCCTCATTGCTCACGGCCGCGGCCAAGGGGATGAATCTCGGCGAATCGTTCGAGTACCAAGTCCTCGAACCGGTCAGTTTGCCGCGGTTCAAATCGGCCCTGCTGCCGATCGTGAACGAGACCATCGAAATGGAACGCATCAGCTTGTTCACAAAAGAAGTCTTATCGACGCACCCGCTGAAGGGTTTGCGGCTGAAGAACACGTCGAAGCTCTTCCTCGCCCAAGGGCCGGTGACGGTGTTCGAAGGCGATACCGTCGCGGGGCAGGCCCGGCTGGCGGACGTCAAACCGGGGGAGACGCGGCTGCTCAGCTACGCCATTGACCTGGACGTCGCGATGACGGCGACCGACGAAGTGCGCGAGACCAAATCGCTCTCGGTGAAGATCGTCGCGGGGGAACTGCGGGTGGCCACGCGGCAGAAAGCGACCGCGAAATTCACCGCCTTCAATAAGAGTGCCGAAGCGCGGACGATCTGGATCACGCAGGCCAAGAAGACCGATTGGAAATTGATCGCCCCGGCGAAGGCTGCGGAAACCACCGCCGACTTGCAGCGCTTCGAATTGAAAGTCGCGGCCGGGAAGGAAGCGAGTTTGGACATCGTCGAAGAACGGGACGTGACCGAAACGACCGCGCTGCTCGCGATCTCGGACTCCGAATCGAAGCGCATCTCGAAGATGGACGTGGCCAGCCCCGCGGTGAAGGCAGCGCTCGCCAAAGTGCAAGACGCGATGTCCGCCCCGCGCCTGAACGAAGCCGCCATCGCCGAGGAAGAAGCGGCGTTGAAGACCATCAACGAAGCCCAAGCCCGGATGCGCAGCAACCTCGCCGTCGCGGATAAAGCATCGGACATCTACAAGCGCTACCTGAAGAAGTTCGATGATCAAGAGACCGAGATCGAGAATCGCCAAACCAAAATCGTGGAGTTGAACAAACTCAGACTGAAACTGGCGAAGGAATTCAAAGAGATGGTGGCGGGGTTGAACGCGGAATAAGCTTGGCTGCGACGCGGAGTCTCCCCCTCATGCATTTCTCACGGGTCGCGTTGTAACACGGCGCACGGGCGTGTGTTACCTTGGCACTGCCCCCATCGCGGACCCGTGAGATGCCGTCATGAAATCCCGACTGATCAAAGCGGCCGCGTTCGCGGTGGCCGCGTTTTCCTCGGTATTGCTACTGTCCGAGCCGCAAATCGCCCACGCCCAAAAAGGCATTTTCAAGAACAAATTGAAAGCCGGGGAGCCGGCCCCACCGGCCACCGAGAAGCCGTTGACCGCGGACGAATCGGCCTTCTTCGAGAAGAAAATCCGGCCGGTGCTCGTCGAGAAGTGCTACTCGTGCCACACCGCCGAGACGCCGAAGGGGGCCAAGGGCGGCCTCGTCCTCGACACCAAAGCAGGGATGTTGAAAGGGGGCGAATCCGGCCCGGCCGTGATCGCGGGGAACGCGAAGAAAAGCCCCATCTTCAAAGCGATGAAAGGGGATGAATTCAACGAGATGCCGCCGAAGGACAAGCTGAGTGCGGACGTCATCGCCGACTTCGAGAAGTGGATCGCGATGGGGGCCCCCGACCCCCGCACCGGGAAAGCCGGGGCGACTTCGAAGCCGATCGACATTGCGAAGGGCCGGGAGCACTGGGCTTTCCAGCCGGTGAAGGGATCACCCGACTCGTTACCGAGTTCGGCACGCCAGGTCGACGCGTTCGTTCTGAAAACTCTCGCGGACAAGAGCCTGACCCCAGCGGCCCCGGCCGACAAACCGACGCTCCTGCGCCGGATCTATTTCGACCTCGTCGGCCTACCGCCGACGCCGGATCAACTCGACGCCTTTTTAAAGGACACCTCGGCGAAGGCCGTGGAACGCGTGATCGATGAACTCCTCGCCAGCCCGCAGTTCGGCGAGCGCTGGGGCCGGCACTGGCTCGACGTGGCCCGCTACGCCGAATCGAGCGGCAAAGAAACGAACATCGTCTACCCGTTCGCTTGGAGATACCGCGATTACGTCATCGCCGCCTTCAACAAAGACAAGCCCTACGACCAATTCCTCAAGGAACAACTCGCCGGCGATTTGCTGCCGGCCAAGAACGACACCGAGAAGGCCGAGTATCTGATCGCCACCGGCTACCTCGCCCTCGGGGCGAAGAGCCACAACGAACGCAACGCCCGCCAGTTCCAACTCGATGTCGCCGACGAACAGATCGACGCCTTCAGCCAAGGCATGCTCGGCATCACCGTCAGTTGCGCCCGCTGCCACGACCACAAATTCGACCCGATCCCGACGAAAGACTACTACGCCCTCGCCGGGATTTTCACGAGCACCGAAACCAAGTACGGCACCGCCCGCACCGTCGGCAGCATCCAAACCGCGCCGCTCGTCGAACTCCCCGCGAACGCCGAGGTGCCAGTCGGCACCATGTTGACAAAGGCAGAGGTCGAGAAGTTGAAGACCCGCCAAACCGACCTGAAAAAGCAGCGCGAAGACGCGATCGAAGCCGGGAAGAAGGAGATGCAGCCGAACATCCGGTTGCTCGGGATCACGGCGCAACTTTCGACGGTCGAGAAGCAACTCGGCTACTACGACGCCGACGGCAACCCGAAGAAAATGGCCATGGGTGTGAGCGACCGCAACTTCGCCCGCGATATACCCGTGCTGAACCGCGGCGAACTCAGCAAACCCGGCGAGACGGTTCCCCGCGGGTTCGCCCAAGTCATCGGCCCCGCCGCACCGAAGATCAAGAGCGGCAGCGGCCGGTTGGAACTCGCGGAGTGGGTCGCCAGCCCTGCGAACCCCCTCACGGCCCGCGTCTACGTGAACCGCATCTGGGGCCACCTCTTCGGCCAAGGCCTCGTGGCGAGCACCGAGAACTTCGGAACCGCCGGGCAGAAGCCGACTCACCCGGAGTTGCTGGATTATCTCGCGGGGCAACTCGTGAAAAAGGGCTGGAGCACGAAGGCGATCATCAAGGAACTGATGCTCAGCCGGACCTACCAGCAGGCGAGCACCCACAACGAAACCAACGCCGCGACCGACCCGGACAACGACTACCTCTGGCGGATGAGCAAACGCCGGCTCGACGCCGAGGCGATCCGCGACGCGATGCTCGCCGTGAGCGGCGAACTCGACAAATCTGCGCCGACCGGCTCGCCGCTGCAAAAATTTGAGGGGCCGACGCAGCAACTCGGCCGCTTCGGCGGACTCGGCAACCTCAACGAGAACGCCAAGCGCTCCGTCTATCTGCCCATCCTCCGCGACCTGACGCCCGAAGCGCTCGACCACTTCGACTTCCCCGACGCCAGCTTGGTCAGCGGCCACCGCGACGATACCAGTGTGCCCTCGCAGGCCCTTTACCTGATGAACAACTCGAGCGTGATGAAGCTCGCCGAGAAGGGGGCCGAGAAGTTGATCGCGAAGTATTTGTCTCCGACGGAGCGGATCGAAGCGGCGTTCAAACTCGCCTTCGGTCGCGGGGCGAGCAAGACCGAAGCGAAAGCCGCCGAGCAATTCTTGGCGAAGATGCAGAAGTCCGGTGGCCAGAAGGCCGCCTGGTCCGCTCTGCTGCAAGCGCTGTACGGGACGGCGGAGTTCCGGTATTTGGACTGACCTTTGTAGGACAGGCCTCCGGGCCTGTCCGATTCGTGCTGGCCATCCATTTTTCGGACAGGCCTGGAGGCCTGTCCTACATCAACCGAGTCATTCCCATGATCACCTACGCCGAAACCCCTCGTGGTCTCTCCCGCCGGGCCGCCCTTCAACTGGGGTCGTGCGGCTTTGGCTACCTCGCTTTCGCGGGCCTGCAGGGATTGCAATCGCAAGCGGCGGAAGCCGCGGGCGGGCCGCTGACACCCAAGAAGCCGCCGTTGCCGGCGAAGGCCAAGCACGTCATTTTCCTCTGCATGCAAGGTGGACCGAGCCATCTCGACACCTTCGACCACAAACCGCAACTCACCAAAGACAACGGCAAGGCCCCGCCCGCGGGCAGCGGTCGCGGCTTCGGCGGTGGGACGCTGCTCGGCAGCCCGTTCGAGTTCAAGAAGCAGGGCCAAGCCGGCCTTTGGATGAGCGAAGTCTTCCCGAACCTCGGCAAGCAGGCCGACGAACTCTGCATCCTCAACGGCATGAACACAACCGTCCCGGCGCACGCGCAGGCCTTCTTGCAACTGCACACCGGCACCTCGCAGTTCGTCCGCCCGAGCCTCGGCGCTTGGACTCTCTACGGCCTCGGCACCGAGAACCAAAACCTCCCCGGCTTTATCAGCCTCAACCCGCCCACGGCCGGCGGCGGGGCCCAAAACTACGGCAGCGCCTTCCTCCCGGCCGTCTTCCAAGGGACCAAGATTTCCGGTGGCGGCGGCTACGGCCCGATGGGCGGCGGCGGGGGCATTGGCAAAGTCGCCAACATCGCCAACCCCAAATTGTCGACCGACAGCCAGCGGGCCCAGCTCGATTTCTTGCAAGAGTTGAACAAAGAAAAGCTGGCGAAGGACAAAGACAACGCCCAAGTCGAAGGGGTCATCCAGAGCTACGAACTCGCGTTCCGGATGCAGCGGGACGTGCCGAAGGTCATGGATCTATCCGGCGAAACCAAAGAACTGCAAGCGAGCTACGGCATCGGCGACCGGGCCACCGAGACCTTCGGCCGCGAGTGCTTGCTCGCCCGGCGCTTCGTCGAAGCGGGCGTCCGCTTCGTCGAGATCACCTACGGCAACTGGGACCAGCATCGCAACCTCAAAGCCGACATCCAACGGCACGCCGGGGCCATCGATAAACCGATCGCGGGCTTGATCGCCGACCTCAAAAAGCGCGGGCTGCTCAAAGACACGCTGATCGTCTGGTGCGGCGAATTCGGCCGGACTCCGGTGGCCCAAGGAACCGACGGCCGCGATCACAACAACAAGGGCTTCAGCGCTTGGATGGCCGGCGGCGGCATCAAGGGCGGGATGGTCCACGGCAGGACCGACGACCACGGCTTCGAGGCGGTCGAAGGGAAGGTCGACATCCACGACTTCCACGCGACCATCCTGCACCTGATGGGGCTGGACCACGAGAAACTGACGTTCAAATACGCCGGCCGCGACTTCCGCCTCACAGACGTGAAGGGCCGCGTCGTGAAGGAAATCATGGCGTGAAGGTTGAAATCGAGCAGTTCACTGCGAGTCGAGTTGTGAATGCATCCGGCCGAGTCACACCGGCAGAAATGCCTTTCTTCCCGAATTTTTAGAGTGGCGAGACGCCGGTGCCACTTCGTCTGCGACCGCGTGGCATGGACCGTGTCCCACCGACGACCTCCGAGGTTCGGCGATTGAATCGATCACCCCTTGTGCAATCCGGGGATCGGGTCGGCGTCAGTCATGCCCAGCAACTCCCGCGAGACGCCGCGGGTGACGCGGAGTTTGCCGGTCTCGAACAGCGTGTGCATCACGGTTGAGACGAGGTTCTTGATGCGCACCGGTTCCGTGGCCGGGCGACCGCCGTCGCGGTTCGATTGCCCGATGACCTGCCCCATTTTCAATCCGCCCCCGGCGAGCAGCAGCGGGGCGAGTTCGCCCCAGTGATCGCGGCCGCCGTTCTTGTTGATCTTCGGTGTCCGGCCCATCTCCCCGCAGACGACGAGCAGCACTTTGTCGTCGAGGCCGCGCGATTTCAGGTCGTCGAGGAAGGCGCTCACCGCGTGGTCGAGCGACGGGGCCATGTAGCCCATGCCCTCGGCGACAGGGGCATTGTTCACATCGGCGTGCATGTCCCAAACGAAATTCGTCGTCACGGTCACGAAGCCGGCGCCGCGTTCGACGCAGCGCCGGGCGAGCAGCAGTAGCTTCCCGAGGGTACGGGTGTTGTCGGCGTAGAACTTGTGGTTGTTCAACTTCTTGTCGATCTTCGCCACCGGCAGCAGCGGTTCGGTGTCGTAGTTGGCCAGCACCTTCGGGTCTTCTTTGGTCAAGTCGAACGCATCGCCGACGCCGCCGAGGAGCAGCCGGAAAGCCTTCTCGCGCAAGCCGTCGATGGCCCCGGCTTCGCCGTCCAACGCGTATTTCATTTTGTCGAACTCGGCCAAGAGCAGCCGGCGGTCCCCGATGCGATCCTGCGGCAGCGTCAGCGACAGATTCTTTTGGAAGGCCCCGCCGCTGCCGGGGACGAACGGGGCCTGATTCGCGCCGAACGGCCCGGTGGCGAGGAAGTCGCCGAAGCCGGTCTGCTTCGGCTGGGCCTTCGGATCGACCGATTGCGGGAAGAGGGCGACGTTCGTCGGCATCCCCGTTCCCGGATGGTTGCCACCGGCGACGCTCGAGTACGCGCTGCCGAGGTTGGCGAGGTGCCCGTCTTTGCCGACGATCGGCTTGATGTCGTGGGTGCCGTCGCCGGTGACGAACGACCGGACGACGGTGAACCGGTCGGCCCGCGTGGCGAGCTTCGGGAAGGTGCCGCCGAAGGTGACGCCGGGGATGTTCGTTTTCACTTCCCCCGTGACGCTGCGGGTTTCAGCCGGAGCGCCCATCTTCGGGTCGAAGGTTTCGATCTGGCTCGGCCCGCCGTGGAGGAACAAGAAGATCACGGATTTATCGGTGACGGGCGTGCCCACATTCGCGGCCGGCAGCGACGACCCCGCGCGGGTGGAAACGTTCGGCAGACTCAAGCCGCCGAGGGCCGATCCGCCGACGCGGAAGAACTCGCGGCGGGATGGCGTGAGCAGGGAAAGCATGGGAGAATCTCGGCCGAGATGCAACTGGCGGGTGCCAAGACAGTACACCCGCGCGCTTCCGCGGGCAAGCGAAATGGTGCGGCACTCCGCATCGGCTGTACAATACCCTTTTGTGAGGAGTGCCCGCTGTGGCCCGCCGTGCCCCCGATGCCGACGCCGAGTTGCCCGCCCTGTACGCCCACGTGCACCCCGGCTTGGAATCGATTGCCGCCGACGAAATCATGCGAGATCTGCAGGGCGAGATCAAACGCACCGAGCGCGGCCTCGTCGTCTTCCGGCTGCGCTCCATCGACGCCGACGTCTTGAAGCTCCGCACGACGGAAGACATCTACCTGCTGGCGTGGGGTACGGGATCGTTGACG
>JAYSYN010000299.1:0-9421 GCA_043727575.1 Fimbriiglobus sp. | reverse complement strand
GCCCGGCGACGCTCTCTTCCCTTGGCTGGCCTACTTCGGCGCGGGTCAACGCGGTTTTGGAGTCGCTCTCGCGGCGGTCGCCCAACCCGAACCGGGCACGTTGTGGAGGATCTCGTTCGGCAAACCCGTATCGGGCGACTTCATCTGCCGAGTCGACTGTTCGGTCCCGCGTCGGCGGGGCGACCGCGTCGTTGCGCGTCCCTATTTTCTCGGGGTGTCGGTGACCGGAGAGACTGTAAAACTCGACCCGGACTCGGCGCGGGAGTTCCGCGCGGAGCCCGCCGGTCATCCGCCGGCCGCGCGGCCGAGTATCCTCCTGAAGCCGATAGATTCGGCCCCCACGGAAGTCGCGACTCCGGCGGGGCGGGCCTGGGTTTATCGCAACTTGCAGCTCCAAGGCCGAGTCGAACCGGACGGCGTCCGTTTCACACTCCGCGGAGTCGTCGCGGAAACAGGGGCGGCGAGGCTGCCCGTCGCTCTCGATGGAGCGAAGCTGGAATCGGTGACCCTGGACGGGAAACTCGTGGTCGTCACCGCCGCCGAGTTGGAAAATCCCGGTGTGCCGATCCGGGCCGGCACAGAAATCGAAGTTCGCTTCCGCGCTCCGGGCCGACGGGACGACTTCGCCCCGATCGCCGTGGCGGACGCGACGCCGGCTCCGTTGCCCGGCGGACCCGAAATCGCGCGGACTTGGAGTGCCGGTCCGGACCTCCGCAGTTGGCCGAGCCTCGAAACCGGCGAACTCAACGAACGGGCGGAGCGGGTACAATTCGTCCGCGAATCGACCGTCGCGGCGGCGGGCCGGATCGCGGCGGTGCTGATCGCATTTCCCATACTGATCGGAGTCGCGTCGTCCCGGTACCGCGCGGCGCTCGTCGCGGCTCTCGCGGTCTCGGCCGCGCTCGGATTCGCTTCATGGCTGGCCCCGCCGGGCTGGGGTTCGGCGTTGCGTCCCGCGCTGTTGATCGCCCTGGGCGGGGCCGCAATCGCGCTCTGGTTTCAACCGGCACAACGACCGGCGAGTTCCGGGCTCGTGTGGATCGTCGCCGCGTCGGTGTTCGCCTCCGACGGGATTGCCCAAGCGCCGGAAACGGTGGTGGTTTACGTGGTGCCCGGCCCGAGCGACGCGCCGGAGGGATACAGGGTCATGGTTCCCAAAACGGCGCTCGACAAACTCGACGCGCTCGCCCGGCCGGGAGTGCCGACGCTGGCGATCCTTTCGGCGGAGTACGAGTGTCTCGCCGCCGGGGAGACCGTGAATGTCCGAGCGAAGTTTCAAATCCTGTCCCAAAAAGCGGACGAACAAATTCTCGCGCTCCCTTTGGCGGGGGTGCGGCTCGAAAAGGCCGCGCTCGACGGCCGGGATGCGTTTCCGGACGCGGGCCAACCCGACCGCTACCTCGTGGCGATCCGCGGCGCGGGGCTCCACGAATTGATCGCGACCTTCGCCGTGCCCGTTCAATCGGCGGGGATCGACCGCGATGCCAAATTCGGCGCGCCCGATCTCCCCATCGCCCACGTTTCATTCGCGGCGGGATTGCGTGGCCGTCAACTCGACATTCCGTCTCGGCGGGGTGGCCAATCGCTGCGGGTGAGCGCCGACGGCCTGCGCGTGGAAGCGGCTCACGGCGGCGGACGCACGATCCGACTTTATTGGCGAGAAAGCGGGACTGCCGACGGGGCCAAACCCACCGTGACGGTGAAAGAAGGGGCCGTGTGGGACCTCGGCGAAGCGAAGTCCACGCTCGCGGCCGCATGGCAATACCGCGTCGAGGGGGGCACCTTGAGCACGTTGAAACTCGAATGGCCCGCGCACGTGCCGCCCGCGCGCGTGAGCCTCGTCACGGCGCAAGGGGTGCCGCTCGATTCGGGGGTCCGCAATTGGAAAGTCGGTTCGCCCGCCAACGGTACTGTCCCCATCGAAGTGAAGTTGCAATCGGCCTTGGAAGGGCGTTTCACGCTGATTGTGAACGGGGATTCGACGGAGATCCCTTCGGCGAAACCCGTGCTGCGCTACCCGCGGTGCGCCGATGTCGCCGAGGCCGATCGCGATAGCTTCCACGCCGTGCGCTTCGCCGGGCTCAAGTCCCAAGGGGTCCTCGTCGGTGGCGCCATCGATTACCCCGCCGACGCCGTGGCCCGCGAGTTCGCCAACGTCCCCGAGTTCCAATTCGTGAAATCCCCGCCCGCCCGGGTCGTCCGCCGGGCCGCGGGCCAATCGACCGAACTCCGGCCGACCCTGGTTCCCAACGCAGCTTACCAACCGTTGGCCGGGGAGGTCGCCTACACGATCGGCCGGCGGATCGGCGTCGACGGGGCGATGCGCGCTTCGGCAAAAGAGTCCGGGAGCGTGGAGTTCGACGTGCCCGCTGACGTGCAGCTGAACGACCTTTGGGCGCCCGAATTGGCCGGTTGGTCGCGCGCCGGTTCGCGAGTCCAAGTCTGGTTGACCCGACCGGTGGCCGAAGTGATCATCCGCTGGTCGGGGCAATTGCCGAATGCGGCCCCGGCCGACGGGATCGTCGAATTACCGCTGCCGCGCTGGCCCTCCGCCGTGGCCAAATTCGCCGAACCGATGACGGTCCGCGTGCGCGCCGCATCCAGTTGGTCGATCCAGCCGATCCCCGTCGTCGGGTTGACAATCCAACCGGCCCCGCCCCCGGACGACTGGGTGTTGACCGCCTTATCGGATCGGATCTCCGCCGTCAAATTCACCGCGAAGTCCAATCCGAAATTCGAACCGGTCGCCGAACGGCCGAAGCCGATCGCCCCGACCCCGGCGCCGCAACCGGTCGCGGCATCGCCGTCCGACGCCGTCGAAAAACCGGAGCCCATCCCGAGCGGGTCGCTGCGGCCGGGCATCTGGCTCTTCGGAGTCTTGGCGGTGGCCGCACTCGCCGGTCTCGGGGGTCGACGTTGGCGACCCGAGTCGTTCCTGCTGCTGGGCGCGGTCGCTGCGGCAATCCTCGGCATCGAGTCGCCCGAGGCGATTCCGTTTTGGTCCGTCGCCGCGTACGGCGCCGCGCTGAGAGGATTTCGGGGCGTGCGATGGTTGCGGCGCGGCGGAGGCGTGTGAATTCAATCGTCGTCGCGGACGCGCCTCGCCCGCCGCGGAGATTGGTCGTCCTCATCGCGATCCCGGCGCGGCCCGCGTTCCATCTCACGTTCCCGCTTGGCCGCCCGACGTTCTTGCCGCGCTTCCTCGTCGCGATCCCGCTCTTCTTCCAAGGCGACGAGGAAGTTTTCGTGCACGCCCGCCAGCGTGATATCCCGATCCGTGATTTCCTTTGGGCGAACGCTCGTGTTCTGCAAAATCAACGCACCGATCAACACGAAGAGCAACCCGACCCCGGCCGCGAGCGCCGTGTACAGTCCGAAATCGGGGCCTTGGTTCCGACCGCCCGGCTCGTGGGACAGCGCGCCGACGACGACCAAGCCGATGCAGCCGAGGACGCCGAATAGGGCGAAGAGCTGCCGCCAGAGCCAATGGCCCTTCTTTCCCGGGGCGATCGGGACATCGACGGTGATCTCTTTGCGGAGGATCATCGCCACGATGATGTACGGTAGCAACCCGCCGAGAATCAAGACGCCGACCCACGGTGGTGTCCAGCGGAACGTGCGCCGCTTGATATCGGTCGTCGGTTCGCCGGTGACGACGCAGACCTGCGGGAGGAGGTTGTTTTGAACTTCGTACCGGGTGATGCGGACGGTCGCCATGGTCTGTCCCCTTCGGTGAGCGGCTTCGGGAACAGGTTATCCGAAATCCGGCGGATCGTCCCGCATCGGGAATTCATCGGTCCAATCGGGGCAATTCCTATGTTGACCGTGGTCGCCGATTCCCAACGACTGTCCGACTCCACACCGAGACGCCCCATGCTACGCCTGTTGCTCTCCGCCGCGTTCGCGTTCACCGCCGGTACGGCTTTCGCCGCCAACGGAGCGCCTTTGACGCTGTCCAAGACCATTGCGCTGAAAGGCGTCGACGGCAAACTCGACCACCTCGCGGTCGATTCGAAAGGGGAACGGCTGTTCGTCGCCAACAAGCCGAACAACACGCTCGATATCGTCGACTTGAAAACCGGCAAGCTTGTGAAGCAGATCGCCGACCAAGGCAAGATTTCCGGAGTCGCCTACGCTGCCGACCTCGACATGATTTATGCGGGCAACGGCGCCGGTACCTGCAACGGCTTCGCGGGCGCCGACTACAAATCGGCCTTCTCGACCAAAGCCCCCGGCGCCGACAACGTCCACTACAACTCGGAAACCAAACTCGTGTACGTCGGCTGCGGCGAAACCCTGATGATCTTGGACGCCAAGAGCGGCGAAGCCAAGACATCGATCAAACTCCCCGGCGCCGTACACGGGTTCGAGATCGACGAGAAAGCCGGGAAGATCTTCGCCGTGCTCACGAAGCCGAGCCTCGTCGCCGTCATCGATTTGGCCAAGAACGAAGTGACCGAGAAATTCCCGCTCACGCTTTCGGACGCCGGCAGCCCCATCGCCTACGACGCGGCCAACGGTTTGCTGTTCGTCGGTTGCCCGAAGAAAGCGATGGTCGTGGTCTTCGACGCCAAGAGCGGCAAAGAATTGGCCGGCGTCGAAATCCCCGCGGGCATCGACGACATCCACTACGACTCGAAACTCAAACGGATCTACGCCTCGTGCGGCGACGGTGCGCTGTGCGTCTTGGAAAAGAAGGGCGAGAAGTTCGAAGTGACGGCCAAGCTGGAAACGCCGAAGTCGTCGCGCACCTGCGTCTTCGGCAACGGCAAAGTCTACTTGGGCGTGCCGAAATCGAAGGATACGGCAGGCCCGGAGATCCGCGTCTACGACGCGAAGTGATTTCGAATATCGCCGGTCACTGCCGAGCGGCGCCCTTCGTCGTCATCTCCACCGAATACAGGCTTTTTCCGGCCGTGACGAACAGCGTCTTCATGGCTTTGCCGCCGAAGCAGACGTTGGCCGTCCACGGTTCGTCGATGGCGATGGTGTCGATTTTCTTTCCTTCACTGTCGAAGATCAACACGCCCTTGCCCGTGAGGTAAACGTTGCCGGCGTCGTCGAGGGTCATCCCGTCCGACCCGGCCTCGCAGAAGAGTTTGCGGTTCTTCAAAGTGCCATCATCTTGGATGTCGTAGCGGTACGTTTTCGATTTGCCGATGTCCGCAACGTAGAGCGTCTTCCCATCCGGCGTGCCGACGAGCCCGTTGGGTTGGTTGAAGTCGCCGTCGACGCGGGCCAACTCGCCCTTTTTCGGCAGAAAATAAACGGCGCGTTTGTCCTGCTCTTCCGGGCCGCGTTTCCAGTAATCCCGCTTGTAAAAGGGGTCGGTGAAGTAGACGCCGCCGTCGGGGCGCACCCAGAGATCGTTGGGGCCGTTGAACAATTTGCCGTCGTATTTGTCGAGAACGACGGTCGCTTTCTTGGTCTTCACGTCGATCTTCCACAGTTCGTTCTTGCCATCGGCGCAGGCCCAGAGATTTCCCTCGGCGTCGAAGCACAAACCGTTGGACCGCCCGGCCGGTTCGAGGAACGTGCTCAGCTTGCCTTCGGTGCTCCAGATGTGAATGCGATCGTTGGGTTGATCGGTGAAGTAGACATTCCCCTCGGCGTCGACGGTCGGGCCTTCGGTGAATTTGAAACCGCCCGAGAGTTTCACGGGCTTGGCGCCCGGTGACACCGGGCTGTCAGCGGCGAGCATGGGGGACGCCATTAGAAGTAGAAGAATGATGGACCGCATGGGACGCTCCGGGTGGGAAGGACCCGGATTGTAATACCGCGACTTCACCGGAACAACCGCCCGTGGGCCGGGGGGCAGCGGGCCAACTCTTCCCATTCGTGGCGGACTTCGCGCAGCCCGAGGGCGCAGAGTTCAAAATCGTGACCCAAGCGTTGCAGCACGGCCGATTCATCCGCGCTCCGGTCGGCTTCGCTGGCGAGCCGGTATGAATGCTTGCCGAGGCGGGTGAAGTTCACGAGGTGATCCCGGCTGGCGGTGTGTTGGAAGCGATCGACCGCTTCGGGGAACAATCCGGAGTAGTAGAGGGCGAAGTCGCCGATGTGCCGGTGGTACTCGCGGCGCGTCCGGCCCGCGGCGGGGAGCTTCTCGGCTTCCATCGCCATCAGCGCGAGTTCGGAAATCGGCCGGCCGGCGGAATCGCGGAGGCGGAAGACTTGATCGACGTGCAAGAACCGGGCGAGCAAATCGGTGATGTAATCGACGAGCGGGGGATCGGCGATCCCCATTTGCGCGACGAACGCGTGTTCGGTGAGACCGGCGAAGAGCGTCCGCAGCGGGTGTTGGACGGGGACGATGGTATCCATGATTTCCTCCTTACGAACGGGCGGGAAAAGGTCGCAATCGGGGCCGCTGGAAGAGCGGCGACCCCGATGAAAGTGTTCAGTTTATTCTAGCCCGCGATCGGCGGGCAAGTGTCCGCCTCCGGTTACTTTTTCAGGTGCGCCGGCCTCGCCCATTGCGTCGGTTCTTCCAGCGGCGGCGGGAGATACTTCGGTGCCGACACCGGTGCGGGCAAGGGTGGTAGCACCGGTTCCGGCGACTTCGGCGCACCCCACGTCGCGGACGGTTCGACGAACTCCGTGCGCTGGATTTCGACTTCGACCGGTTCGGTCCGTTTGGCCGCATGCTGCAAGAGCGCGAGGACGATCGGCGGCCAGTCGCCGCGCCGACCGGGCGTGCGGAACGCGACCGGATCGACGACTTCCGGGATCGGCACGTTCGGCAAATACGCGGGGAGCTTGTTCAACAGCGGGGCGGGGGGCAACATTCCCGGCGGGGTCGGGTTCGGCACGGCCGGTTGCGGGACCGCCGCCGGCAGCAGTTGGGCCGGATGGCCCAAAGCCCGGTAGAGGCGGAATTGCGCCCGGTTGTAGTCGCCGACGGCGGAGTAGAAATCGGCGTTGGCCTGACCGAGCGCCTGCACCGCCGCGACGACCTCTTGCGGCCGGACGATCAAGACATTCACTTCGCCGAGTCGCCGGGTTTGGGCCATGCCGAGCAGGCTCTTTTCGACGAGGTCCAGCGATTCTTTCAACGCAGGCTCGGCTTGGGCCATCCGCTCGGACGCGGCCCGGCCTTGGGCGAACGCCGCCGCGATTTCCGCCGCGATGCGATCCTGCGTGCGGAACAATTCGAGCGTCGCGATCTGGTATTCCGCTTGGCGTTCGCCGATGCGAGCCTTGTTGCCGAAGCCGAGGGATTGGAATTCCCAAAGCACTTGAAAGTCGAGGTCGAAGCGCGAACCGGAGCCGCCTAGGGTATCGCCGCGGCCACCGGCGAAGGCGCCGTAACCGAGCGATCCGCTCGGGTTGGTCGACACGCTGCGGAGCGCCAAACTCGGGACGAGCGGACGGAGCTTTTCTTGCTTCAACCGGGCGAGGGTCGCCTGCACGAAGGCCTGTTGGCCCTGCAATTCCGGGCGGTTCGTCAGGCCGAGCGGGATCAGCGCGTCGAGCGCGGCGTCTCCGGGGATCACCGTGATCGGCAGAAACGGCGGCTCCATCGGTTCGATGAGCGTTCCCGGTTCGAGGCGGAGCAACCGGCCGAGTTCGGTGCTCGCGGTCCGCCAGCGCTCGCGCGCCGCGGTCGACGCTTGCTGCCGGCGGGCGAGTTCGACTTTGGCCCGGGAAGCCTCCAATGGCGGGGCCAATCCCTCGGCCAGCGCTTCCGCTTTTTTGCTGACGTCGTCGGCCCGCTGTGCCGCCAACAGCGCCCCGGCGAGTTCGCCGCGCGCTTGTTGAACGTGGAAATACGCCTCCGCCACGGCGTAGGTCGCGTCGTTGGTGGCGGTTTGCATCGCGGCCCGGCGGACTTTCAGATCCTGCTTCGCGGCGAGCGGGGCATAGATGGCATCGGTGATATTGAAGACGACGTTGGGCCCGAAGCCGACCATCGCGGAGCCGCGATCCGAGCGCGGGATGTCTCCGGCGAAGTTCTGCTGGCCGCCGGTGTGCCGGTAGAAATCGGCCCCGACGACGAGGTTCGGCACCCAGAGCAGTTTGGCCCGATCGAGTTGCCGGGCCGCGATCGCGACCGATTGCTCGGCGACTTGCACGTCGATAGGCTTGGCGTTTGCCAGTCGCATCGCGGTGGCGAGGTTGATGGGGAACGTGCGCTCGAACGATTCGGCTTTGGACGGGGTCATCGCGATCGGCTCGCGGCCCTGAGTCAACCCGACCGGGGGCGCGGCGATACCGGGAGCCTGCGCGACCGCGATGCCGGGCAACAGCCCGGCGGCGACCAGCGCCCAATAATCGCGTCCCCCCCGCATCCCGGTTCCCCCTCCGGCACGTCCGACTTCGGCCTATAACGGAGGGATACCGTCGGCACAACCGCAACCGGAGGGTATCACAACAATTCTCGGAGATTCGGTGATCGACTTGTGAACCTGAGCCGTGGAATGACACCGGAAATCGGACGTAAGTCCTTTCGGCGCATAGGTCGTTCCGAAAATCGGACGTCATTCCACGGTAGGGTGGGTGGGTTGACGCTGGAATGACGACTCCAAGAATTGTTGCTACACCCCCAACTGGAGGGCGCCGAAAGACCATGTCCAAACCCAAGCTGCTGATCACAATGGGCGATTGCGCCGGGATCGGCCCGGAGATCATCGCGGCGGCGTGGCCGCAATTGCGCGAGCACTGTCACCCAATTGTCATCGGGGATCCGGACAAATTGCCCGCGGGTATCGAGTGCTTCAATCCATCGTCGGCGGATTTATCGAAAGTCCTTCTCGGGAAGGTTTTTGCCGAGGCGGGGCGGGCCGCGTACGATTGGCTCGTCTTCGCTATCGACGAATGTCTCGCCGGTCGCGCCGACGGGATCGTCACCTGCCCATTGAACAAGGAAGGACTGCACGCCGCGGGTGTGCCGTTCCCCGGCCATACCGAAATTCTCGCCCATCGCACCGGGGCGAAATCGCACGCAATGCTGCTGTACGACGACGAAATTCAACTCGCCGTGGCCCACGTGACGCTGCACCAATCGGTGCGCACGGCGGTCGCGGGCATCACCGTCGAATCGGTCCTCGACAAGATCCGCCTGCTGCGCGACATCGTCCCGCGACTCACCGGCGTCGCCGCGAAGATCGGTGTGGCGGCGCTCAACCCGCACGCCTCCGACGGCGGATTGTTCGGCGACGAAGAATCCCGTATCATCGCCCCCGCGGTGGAACGGGCGAGGGCCGAGGGGATCGACGCGACCGGGCCGATCGCCAGCGATGCGATTTTCCTGCCGCACAACCGGGCGAAGTTCAACGGCATCGCGGCGATGATCCACGATCACGGCCACATCGCCATGAAATTGCTCGGTGGCCGGCGGGCGGTGAACGTGACGGCGGGGCTGCCGATCGTGCGGACGAGCGTCGCCCACGGCACGGCCTACGATATCGCGGGGAAGGGC
>JAYSYN010000298.1:0-3106 GCA_043727575.1 Fimbriiglobus sp. | reverse complement strand
GCGAAAGTCGAAAATACCCGCCAGAAAAATGACGACGCGGCCCTGCATCGCGCGCTTGCGGACGAGGTCTTCCTCACGGTTCAGATCAACCCCGAGGGTCGGGTGAAAGTGCAGCCGGGGCCGGCTCCCGCAGCGCTCTTCGTCGGCCAACCGAAAACCTTCCTCTTGAAGATCGAGAACGGCAGCGGCGGGCAGCAAGCGTTGACACCGATCGGCACTTACATCGGCGCGGCGAAGAATCCGTTTCGACTCGCGATCATTAAATTCGGCGAACGCGAACCCCGCCTGGTCGGGCTCGCCGTGGAATATCGGCTCCTCACGGTCGAGTGTTCCGATTCCGGCGCGCACGAGTTGACGATCAGCATCGCTGCGGGCCAAGGGACCCAAGACCTCGGTTTTCGCGCGGAAGTGCCGGTCCTGTTCCGCGCGACCGCTCGCCCTAAATAAGCTCGATCCCCCTCGCGGAGTATCGCATCATGAAACCCCCGATGATCGCGGTCGCATTGTGGATGAGTACCGGTTTGCTCGCCGCCGCCGACTGGCCGCAGGTGAGCGGAGTCGAAGTGCAACCGTTGCTCGCCCAGGTCATGCGCGTCGATCGCGCGCTGGAAACCTTGGGTCAGCCGCTCCCGAATGCAACACGGCAGTCGCTCGCGACCTGGACTGTCGCCGACGGAGCGAAAGCGACCCGGGGGATCCAAGAACTGCTCGATCCGCATTGCCTGGCGGTCGTCGAGATCGACGAGAAGGGCGTGGCCCGCGTGATCCCTTCGCCGCGCAAACTCGAATTGGTGGAACAGGGTTGGCGGACCTACCTCGTGAAGGTCGTCAACAACGTGGGTGCCACGGGGCAGCTCCGCGTCGAAAGCCCGAGCGCCCGTCCGGTGCCGAACTCGCCCAAGGCCGAGGTCGCCAATCGGTGGATGTCGCTGTTGCCGTACACCGCGCAGCCGCTGCTGCCGAACCTCGGCGGTCTCAAACTGGAATACACCCTCGTGCAGGTCTACAGTCGCGACGCCGGGGATAAGGTGGCGGAGGTGTCGTTCCGCGTCGAGGGTGGCAAGGGATTGAAGACCGGGGCCGGCCCGACGGTACGCGAGTGGAAGTTCACTAACGATGCCGACGGCTGGAAGGCCGAGAAGAACTGCAAACTCGATGTCGTGGACAAGAAACTCCGCGTGACGATCACCGAGGAAGACCCGTACTTCACCACGAAGATTGACGCGAAGAAGGGGCGGTTCGTGCTGCGATTCTGGGCCAAGTTCGAGAAGGCCGGTATCGGGCAGATTTTCTGGTGGACGAAGGAACGACCAATGCCCGACGGGGCGCACGTCGTCAATTTCTCGTTCGAGCCGGGACGCGGGCTGGAATACGAAGTCCGCTTCGATTCCCCCGATGATGATCTGCGTGGCGTGCGCCTCGATCCGGGGAACGACCCCGGTACGGCCACCTTCGAGTGGATCACTCTGAGTTACGAAACCGACCCGGCGGTGAACAACGCCGGCGCGAAGTTGAACTTCACCGCCAAGCCGTCCGTGCCCGTGACGTTTCAAGTGATGGAGTTCGACGGGAAGCCGACCACCGCCGCGTTCTTGATCCGCGACAAAGACGGCCGCGTTTATCCCGCCCAGTCGAAGCGGCTCGCGCCGGACTTCTTTTTCCAACCGCAAATCTACCGGGCCGGCGGCGAGACTGTGCGGCTCCCCGCCGGCAAGTACGCGGTGCATTGCTCCCGCGGCCCCGAGTCGATCCCGGAAACCCGGGAACTCGTCGTCGCCGACAAGCCGGTCGAGTTCCGCTACGTCGCGACGCGCTGGATCGACCCCGCGAAAGGTGGCTGGTACAGCGGCGACCACCACATCCACGCGGCGGGCTGCCTGCACTACGAAAGCCCGACCGAAGGCGTCGAGCCCGAGCACATGATGCGGCACATCGTCGGCGAGGACGTGAAGGTCGGTTGCTGCCTGACCTGGGGGCCGTGCTTCGACTATCAGAAGCGGTTCTTCACCGGCAAGCCCGCCGACGTGTCCCGATTGCCGCACCTGCTGCGCTACGACGTGGAAGTGAGCGGTTTCGGCTCGCACGCCTCCGGACACCTGAATCTGTTGAACCTGAAGGAGCAGATCCCGCCCGGCGGCGACTCGAAGCTCCACTGGCCGACGCTCGGCATGAACACGCTCCGGTGGGCCAAGAAGCAAGGGGCGACGTGCGGCCCGGCCCACTCCGGTAGCGGACTGATGGGCAAGGTCTCCCGGATCGACGGCGCGACGGACGGCCCCGGCGGCCTGCCCCACTTCAACGTCCCGCCCTACGACGGCATCGGCGCGAACGAGTTCATCGTCCAGGTCACGCACGAGGTTCCCGGCCCGAACGGCAATCCCGTCCCGGCGGTCGATTTCATCAGCACCATGAACACGCCGCGCGAGGCCGAATGGACGATGTGGTACCACGTCCTCAATTGCGGCTTCCGGGTGCGGGCCAGCGGCGAGACCGATTTCCCGTGCATGACCGGGGACCGCCTCGGCATCGGCCGCGTGTACGCCAAAGTCGATGGGGAATTGAGCTTCGAGAAGTGGATCAAGTCCGTGGCCGACGGCCGCAGCTACGTGAGCGACGGCTACACCCACCTGATGGACCCCACGGCGACAGTCGGCGACAAGAAGTACGAACTGGGCCTCAACGGCAGCGAGATCTCATCGGCGAAACCCGGCAAGTTGAGCCTCGCGGTGCGGGCCGCGGCGTGGTACCCCGGCAAGAAGAGCGTACCGGTCGAATTGGTGGTGAATGGTCTGCCGGTCGAGACACAGGAGATGCCATGCGACGGCACGACACGCACGCTGACGTTCGCGGCCGACATCGCGGCCAGCAGTTGGGTCGCGGTGCGCGTCGTGCCGTCCGGCCACACCAATCCGTTCTTCGTGATCGTCGATGGCAAGCCGATCCGGGCAAATCGGGCCAGTGCCCAGTGGTGTCTCGCCGGCGTCGAGCAGTGCTGGAAGATGAAGGAGGCGACCTACCGCAAGGACGAGCAGGAGCAGGCCAAAGCCGATTACGACCACGCACGCACAGTGTTTGCCGGGATCGTGAACGCAAGCCCGAAGTAGGC
>JAYSYN010000297.1:0-28154 GCA_043727575.1 Fimbriiglobus sp. | reverse complement strand
CGCCGACTTCTCCCTCGACATCCCCGGCACGCTGAAGCATGTCGATGCGATGCTCGCGGCCGGCGTCCACGGCATGATCATGATGGGGTCCGTCGGCGAGAACACGACCCTCGACCCGACGGAGAAACGCGACCTGTTGAAGGCGACGGTGGCGCACATCGGCAAGAAGGTTCCAGTGCTCGTCGGCGTTGCCGAGTACACCACGGCCGGGGCTTGCCATTGGGCCGCGGACGCGCAGATGCTCGGCGCCGACGGGCTGATGGTACTGCCGGCGATGGTCTACAAAACCGACGCGCGCGAGACGATGGCCCACTTCCGCAGCGTCGCCAAGGCCAGCGACCTGCCGATCATGATTTACAACAACCCCCCGGCCTACAAGGTCGACATCACACCCGAGATGTTCGCCGAAATGGCCGACGAGCCGAAGTTCGCGTGCATCAAGGAATCGTCGGACAACCCGCGCCGCATCACCGACATCATCAACCTCACCGGCGACCGCTACAAAATTTTCGCCGGCGTCGACGACCTGTTCTTGGAGTGCGTCCTGCTCGGGGCCGTCGGTTGGATTTCCGGCTTGGTTAACGCCTTCCCGGCCGAGAATCGGTTGATCTGGGATTTGGTCGAAGCGGGGAAATGGACCGAAGCGCGCGAAGTCTACCGCTGGTACACGCCGGTGTTGCACCTCGATACCCACGTGAAACTCGTGCAGTACATCAAGCTCGCCTGCGCCGAATGCGGCTTCGGCACCGAGGTCACGCGACCGCCCCGATTGCCGCTGGTCGGGGCCGAACGCGAGGAAGTGCTGGGGATCATCCGCAAAGCGATCGCGACACGGCCGAAGGTGTTGTGAGTCGCGGGGGCAACGACGCTCGGAAGTGCTCTTCCGAACGGGTCGGCGTCAGCCCCCGTGTCTGCGAAAATCAATACCACGGAGCCGGACCGAGGCTTTCAATCCGCGATGGCGGTTTCGCCGCCGTTGCGGGTGACGGTGGCCGCGAGGACGGCGATACCGGTGCTCGACTTCAAGAAGCGCACCGAGCCGTCGCCGTAGAGCGCGTTCACACCGCCGGTGTGGAACCCGTAAATGTGACCGGTGCCGTCGGTGTTGTAAAACGGGTGCGGGTAAGTCCCGAGGACTTCGCCGTTGGTCGCGTTTATGGCGGTCGAACCGGGGAAGGTCAAGCCGTCGGCCGACGACCCGCGGAGCAGGAACAATTCGCTGGCCGGGCGGCACCAACCGCCGCCGTTGACGCGGTTGGTCCCGGTCGCGGCGGACACCTTCTTGCCGTTGCGGTAGAGGTCGGGCCGACCGGACGATTCGGTCAGTTGCAGCGTGTTCGACAACCCGTCGGTGAAGCTACCGAAATTCAGTTTCTGCGTCTTCGAGATTCCGCCTTTGTCGACGCCGACGGACGATTGGGGAACCAGACCGAGGCTGAAGAGTTCCGGGGAGACGCCGTAGAAACCGGCGTAGTCGCCGTTGGCCACGATCGGCGTCCAAGCGGGAACGGTATCCGGGGCGCCATCGATGACCGCGCCATTCGGGGCCGAGGGGCACTCGAAGCCCTTCAATCGGGTCCCGAAGGTCGCCGGCTGAAGGTGCCAGTTCACCGTCAAATTTACTTGCTTGTAGAGATTGTCCTGTTCGATGTAGGGCAACAGATAGGTCGCCCAGCGGACGCGCACGGTGCTGACGGCATCGGGCCGGATGTTGCTCGGCAGGTTTTGGTTGGCGTCGTGATAGTTGTGGAAGGCCAAGCCGAGTTGCTTAAGGTTGTTGGTGCAGCTCATGCGGGCGGCCGCTTCGCGGACCTTCTGCACGGCCGGTAATAGCAGGCCGATCAGGATCGCGATGATCGCGATCACTACCAGCAATTCGATAAGGGTGAAGCCCCGGCGTCGCGTCGTCGTCATGGTCATTCTCCGTGGAGGGGTCGGTCGATCAGCGTTTGAGTTCAATCGCTTTGAGTTCCGTCGGCCCCGCGCCGACGGTCGCGGTCAATCCGGACGTTTCCGGTTTCGAGAACTTCGGGTTCAACCGGTTGGCCGGCGGTTCGTCCCCTTTCCCGGCGAGCCAAAGCTCGACCGTCACCCGGTACTCCCCGGCCGGGGCACCGTCGTCGGCGTCGTAGGTCGTCAGCTTGAAGGTTCCGTCGGCGCCGATTTTGCCGTGCGGCTTGCCAGCACCTTCATCGACATCGCCCGCGGAGTGAAACACGACCAACGCGTGTTCCGCCGGCTTGCCATCCGGGAGCAAGACCCGGCCGGACACGGGGAACGTCGGCTTTCGTCCGTCCGACTTGAAACAGGATGTCAGCCCGAAGGTCAACAGAACCAAAGCCAGAATCGAGGTCGTTTTCATGCGGAGTCTCCTTTGCTTCACCAACTCTATCGACTTGCCAAGGTATTGCAAGTGAAGTTTTATCTGCAATTATATCTACATAGTCGTGTATCGGTTCGGACTCATCGCATTTCTTGTCCATTGGAGGCAATGGGCGGATTGCCGCCTATAACGATTCGATCCTCTCGCCGCAATCGCCGAATCGCTCGCACGGGTCCAACCCATGATCGCGCCCGCAGCCGTAACCGTTTCTGAAACGCCTTTGGAATTCCCGCTCCCGCCGACGCCGCTTTCGTGGCGGCTCGGCATTGCCGGCGGGGTTGTCGTGTTGGCCGCGGCCACCTACGGCCTGCACCGCTCGTTCGGGGACGCCGCGCCGCGCTTCCAAGCGGGCATGGGGATCGTCTGCTTCCTCGGGGTCGCCGCTTGCTTTTCCAAGAGCTTGCAGTCGGTGCGTTTGAAGACGCTGCTCTGGGGCATCGGATTGCAGTTCGCGCTCGCGGTCGCCGTGATCCATTCCGAATGGGTGCGAGCGGGGTTCGAAGTCGCCGGCACCGGCATCGGCTTCTTGATCAAAGCGTCGGACAAAGGGGCCGAGTTCGTGTTCGGTCCACTCGCCAAGCCGGGAGAATTGGACAAAGTCTTCGGCGCTGGCCGAGGTTTCGTGTTCGCCTTCAAAGCCCTTCCGCCGATCATCTTCATCTCCTCGTTCTTCAGCGTGCTCTACTACCTCGGCGTCCTCCAATTTTTTGTGCGGATCTTAGCCCGCGCCATGATGTATGTCATGGGAACCAGCGGGGCCGAAACGCTTTCGGTCGCGGCCAACGTCTTCATGGGTCAAACCGAAGCGCCGCTGATCGTCAAGCCATTCGTGCCGCGGATGACCCGGTCGGAATTGCTCGCCCTGATGGGCAGCGGGATGGCCCACATTTCCGGCGGAATGATGGCGGTTTACATCAGCTACGGGGCCGACCCGGTGGCGATCCTCTGCACCTGCGTCATGGCCTGCCCCGCCAGCCTTTACTTGACGAAATTGATCCTGCCGGAAGCGGGAATCCCCGCGACGATGGGCGTCTCGAAGATCGACGTGAAATCGCCCTACGTCAACGTCATCGACGCCGCGGCCGGCGGGGTGAAAGACGGCTTGTGGCTCGCGCTCAACGTCGCCGCGATGCTGATCGCGTTCCTAGCATTCATCGCCCTGTTCAACCTCGTCATCGCCGCGGTCAAGCCCGCCTTGGTCCAATCCGGTATCCCCGCCGAACAACTCGGGTGGTGGTCCGACGACCTCAGTTTGGAAAAGATCTTCGGCACGATCTTCGCGCCCGTGGCCTTCCTGCTCGGCGTCGAGCCGGGCGAAACGAACAAAGTCGGCACCCTGCTCGGGATCAAACTCGCCGCGAACGAACACGTCGCCTTTTTGCAACTTAAAGATTGGAAGTCCCAAGATGGGTATCTGTCCAAACGATCCCAAGACCTCGCGGTCTTCGCCCTGACCGGCTTCGCCAATTTCTCATCCATCGGCATCCAACTCGGCGGCATCGGGGCGCTCGCTCCGGAGCGCCGCTCCGACCTCGCCAAACTCGGTCTGAAGGCGCTCCTCGTGGGCTTCCTCGCGACGCTCATCAACGCCGCCATCGCGGGGCTCCTCATGTAGAAAAGAGTTATCCGTTATCCGTTATCCGTGATTCGGGCTCCGCACCATCGACGCCGTTCCCGTGGATGGATATGGGACGGGGTAGCCCGAATGACGATGGACGAAGGACGAAGGACTCTTTTCTGTTCTAGACTTCGGTTCCCAGGCCCGCTCAGCCCGAGACCGCCGATGAACCCGCCGCTGTCCGGCACGAACTCGATTTGGACGACGCCGAACCCGAATTCCCGCCTGGGAGCACCGTCGCCCGTGGAAATGCTGCGGCGGGCGCACGCGCGTCTCGCCGAGCGCTTCGATCCGAGCAAGACGCGCCACAAGCCGCTTTCGATCTTGCGGCAAGAAGCCCGGCGCTTGCTCGATCAATATTTCGAAGTCGAATGGGCGGCGCTGGCGAAGCCCGACCGCGAGAAATTGATCGAAGAAATCTTGACGGAAGCCCCCGGCTTCGGGCCGTTGGAAGAACTGTTCCGCGACGATGCCACCAGAGAAATTATGGTGATCGCCGCGACGCAGATCATCGCGAAAAAAACCGAGGGCTGGCTGCCGACCAGCGTGCGCTTCCGCGATGCCGGGCAACTCCGGAGCTATTTGGCCCGGCTCGCCGAATCGGGCGAAGCCCTCGTACCGACGCATGTCGCCAGCGGCGGGTTCGATGTCAAACTCGCCAACGGCTTTCGCGTGTTGGCCGTGTTGCCGCCGGAAATCCTCGATCAACCGCCCCTCGTGCTGTTCGTCCGCGGGGAAGCGCTGCCGATGCCCCCCGAGGCGTCGTCGGTGATGATGTCGACCCTGCGACGGAATATGCCGAGCGGGGTGATCAAGTCGCCGTTGCCCGCGTCGCCGTTGCCCGCGTCGCCGAGCGGGGCGATCCCGACCCCGCCGCCCCGGGCGTCCGGTTCGATCGCGTTCCCGGCGCCGCGCCCGTCCGCCGTCGCCGCTCCGCCGCCGGCGCGCCCCGTCGAAACCCCCGACCCGCAGGCCCGGATCAAACAGCGCGTGACCGAGCGCATCATCGCCAAGTGCGCCGCCGCCGGGGTCTACGATTTATCGGTGATTCCATCCGGGGAACTCCAGCGCGTGATCCACGCCCACGTGCTGGAAATCGCGATGCTCGACCGCGTCCACATCGAAGAAAGCGCCAAAGAACGGATGGTTCTCGAAATCCTCGCCAACATGAACCGGTGAGCGCGAAAAGACTGCGAAACCGCTCTGTTCCGCAGCGCCCGGCTTCTTTCAATCGTCGATTCGTAAAGCCGAACCGTGCGTGTCGCTTTTCGCTCCGAGAAAAGCGGTTCCGGCCATCGCTCCAAATTCGTGAGGCTCGGGCGAGCACAGCCACTTTTCGCGGAGCGAAAAGCGACTATTTTCGATTCGTCCGATTCGTCCGATTCGTCCGATTCGTCCGTTTCGTCCGCACAGGGGTGGGGGGTACTCTCCGCGGAATCATTTTTCGCGTCTTGCGAAGGGATTTTCTCCCTGTGTCTGCGGGGAGCCGCTTTCCCCAGACTTCTTCGATCCACGCGGGTAGCATTGACAAAACAATTTACTTAGCCTAGGCTAATGAAAAATCTTTTAGTCACCTACTCGGAGTATCACCTTGCGATTTCTTAACCGGCGGGCGTTCACGCTCATCGAACTGCTCGTCGTCATCGCCATCATCGCGATCCTTATCGGGCTTCTGCTGCCCGCGGTTCAAAAAGTCCGCGAGGCGGCCAGTCGGATCCAATGCGCCAATAACTTGAAGCAACTCGGACTCGGGATGCACAACCACGAGGCGAGCCTCGGGGTCTATCCGTCCGCGTACCAAACCACCGACACGCGGTTGAACGGCACCAGTTACGGGATCGCCTACGGCGATGACAACCGCAACGGCCTGCCCGGCTGGGCGTGGGGGACGCAACTGTTACCGTACCTCGAGCAAGACAATCTGTACCGGTCGTTCAACTTGAACGAACCCTGCTGGTCGCCGGCGAATGCGATCGCGGCGCGGGCGAAGGTCAAGCTATTCCTCTGCCCTTCGGCGACTGGCGGCAGCGACGGGTTCGAGGTTCAACAAGCGGTGGATCACCGCATGGGTACGCCGATCGTCCTGAACAACGGGAACAAAGTCGTTTTCGGCCACAGCCATTACGTCACGAATGCCGGGATCCATCAGCCGTGGGGCCGGACGACGGCGTACTCGTACGATTTCGACATCGCCGAACCGATCCCGGAGAACGGCAACCGACTCGCCCGCATCGATGGGCCGTTCTACCGCAACTCGAAAACGACGGTCGCCAAAGTGACCGACGGATTGTCGAACACCGTCTTCTTGGGCGAGCACAGTTCGATTCTCAGCAACAAAACCTGGGTCGGCGTCGTGCCCGGTGCCGTGACGCCGCCGCGGCTCGATTTGAAGCCGTGGCCGTCGGAGAACAACACGGCGGGGTGTTTGGTCGGCGCCCACAGCGGGCCAGACACGCACGATCACCCGCAGGTGATCATCCACGCCCCGAACGATCCCTTCGGCCACACCGACGAAATGTGGGGCGAACACGGCTTCGGGTGCAACGTCCTCTTCGGCGACGGTTCGGTGCGGTTCATCACGACCTTCATCCGCCCGAATACGTGGGTGGCCCTCTCGACGCGCGACGGCGGGGAGGTGGTCGATGGTGACTACTGAAGAACAGACCCGGCGCCAAGTGCGCTGGCTCGGGGGCATCGCGTTGGGAGTTGGAATTATCGTCCTCGCTTGGATAGTCGTGTTGAGTTTGCGCACTCAACCGCAAATGGGGCCGGACGAAGAAGTGTTCGACACGGTCGATGCCCTTTATACGGCGGTGCGGAATCGAGACGAGAAACAATTGGCCGCATGCGAAGCGAAACTGGCCGGCTACCGCGACGTCGGAAAGTTACCCGCGACCGCAGCCGACTCGCTGGCGTCGATCATCGCAACGGCCCGCAGTGGCGGCTGGGATTCGGCCGCCCGACGACTGTACGACTTCATGGCAGCACAAAAGCGCGAAGGCACCCAAGCCAAGCCGAAACCGGAGAAATTGAAGAAGGGAAAAGGGTGATCGGCGTCAATCTATGCGAGGCGCTGCTTATAATCGGGCGAATCCTGTCGATTCGGTACGCGTCGAGACTATACTGATTTAGTCGTTGTGCCGTTCGGCGCCGATTTCCGAGGCTTCCTCTCCCGGGTTGCCGCGGCGAATGCCTAAAAACGAGCAAATCGAACCGCCTCTGCCCGAAATTGTGGGCATGGCACCATCGATGCAAGACGTGTACCGAATGGTGCGTCTTGCGGCGCCGCGCTCGTCGAACGTGCTGCTGATCGGAGAAACGGGAACCGGCAAAGAAGTCATCGCCCGCGCCGTTCACAAACTCAGCACGAGGAAAGACGGCCCGTACATCCGCGTCAACTGCGGGGCCCTCCACGAGAATCTCCTCGAATCCGAACTCTTCGGCCACGTCAAAGGGGCCTTCACCGGGGCCATCGAAAACAAAGCCGGCCGCTTCGAAGCCGCGCACGGCGGCAGCATCTTCCTCGACGAAATCAATTCGATGTCGCCGAAGCTTCAAGTGAAGCTGTTGCGTGTTCTTCAAGAGCGCGAGTTCGAGCGCGTCGGCGATAGCACCACTCGCCGGGTCGACGTGCGCGTGATCGCGGCGACGAACTCCTCGCTCGAAGAACTCGTCGAACGCGGGGAGTTCCGCGAAGATTTGTACTACCGGCTCAACGTCGTGCCGATCGTATTGCCGCCGTTGCGGGAGCGCCGCGAGGACATCCCGACGCTGGCGAAGTTCTTTCTGAGGCGCTACGCCGAGGCGAACAAGCTGCAGGTGATGCCCGAACTGACGCCCGAAGTCATCGCCACGATTCTGAAGCACGACTGGCCGGGGAACGTCCGCGAACTCGAGAACGCCATCGAACGGTTGGTCGTGCTTTCCGATCACGGGGCCCTATTGCCGGAAGTGCTGAAGCTCGACCGGCCGCGTGTGCAATTGCGCAGCGCCAAGAGCAGCAGCGGCACGATGGCGGCGATGGATGTCCCGGCGCTGATCAAAGCGCTCGTGCGCGCCGGCGTGCAAAGCCCTTTGCCGCCGGGCGTCAAGCTCCACCGTTATCTCGTCGGCGGCTTCGAGCGGGAATTGATCGAGCACGTCCTGCGGATGTGCGAAAGTGTCCAGATCAAAGCCGCGGATCGGCTGGGGATCAACCGCAACACCCTCCACAAGAAACTCGAAGAATACGAGCAAGCCGACGTGAGGTCGGAGGTGGTCGACGAAGTCGCGGGGGAATAGTCCGTCACGTCCGCTCCGCGTCCGCGATGGGGCGGATTCCCATTTGTTGGGCGTTCAATCCGCCGTCGACGGGGATGACGACCCCCGTGGCGTACCGGGCCGCGTCGCTGGCCAAGAAGCCGAACCACCCGGCCACGTCTTCCACGGTGGCGATGCGGCGCAGGGGAATCTGCCCGAGGATTTGCTCCCGCTCGACGGGGGACGACTTCAGTCCGAAGTCGGTCAGCGGGGTTTCGACCAAACCCGGCGCGACCGCGGCGGTCGTAAAGCCGAGCGGGGCGAGTTCCACCGCGAGCTGCCGAGTGAGCGCATCGACGGCCCCTTTACTGGCGTCGTAAAGCGTGTGGGCCGGCTCGGAGCGCGTGCCGTTGAGCGAACTCGTGAACAAGATCCGCCCGCCGGAGATCGAACGCTTCACGACTTCGCGGGTCGTATCGATGGCGCTCCAGACGTTCAACCGGAAGATCGCTTCGAAGTCGCTTTCGGTCAAATCCAAGAACCGCGGTTCGCGGAAAGTACCGACGTTGTTGACAAGCACGTCGATGCCGCCGAGGGCACTCCACGCCGCCTCGACCAAGGGCCCGGCAGCGCCCGGCCGGCTGAAGTCGGCTGTGAAATAATGACAGCGGCCGGGGAACGCCCGCCGCAACTCGAGCCAGCCGGTCACCTCCGCCTCGGGAAGATGCGACGTCAGCGCGACCCCGGCCCCGGCCCGCAGCATCGCCTCGGCGATAGCCCGCCCGATGCCTTGGCTACTGCCGGTGACGAGGACCCGTTTGCCGGTCAATGACATTGAAGTTCACCTTTCAACGGACCAGATTAACCACAGAGGCATAGAGACACAGAGATGATAAGATTTTGTTCTTCTCTGTGTCTCTGTGCCTCTGTGGTGAACTCTTCATCTGGAATACCGAATGCCCATCCCCCGCACGATGGCTCGCGTCTGGTTCGATCCCGTGACCGAGGAAGGGCGGTACTTGCCCGAAGGGCCGCGGATCGTCGGCGAGTCGGTGGTTTGGGTGAACATCCAGACGTCGCCGGAGTCAGTCACCGGGCAGTTGTACCAGGCCGACTTCGGCGATCCGGAATCGGTGACCGTCCACGAACTGCCCGGCCGGCCGGGGTTCGCGCTGCCGACGGATCGAACCGGCCTTTGGTTGCTCGGCATCGACCACGTCGTCGGCGTTTACGATACCGCCATCGGCCTATGGCGACCGTTGGCAATGCTGCCGGATCCCGACCCGCGCGTCATTATCAACGACGCCGAAGTCTCCCCGGACGGGCGTTCGGTGATCTTCGGGACCAAGGATACTCGCTTCGAAGAACCGATCGGCCATCTGTACTTGTTTTCCCCCGCCGACAACCGGTTGACCGTGCTCGCCAGCGGGCAGACTTGTTCGAACGGCAAAGTTTTCGCCGACGACGGGCGCATCCTGTACGACATCGACACACCGCGCCAGGTCGTGATGCGTTACCGCTTTGATCCGTCGGCGCGGACGTTGACCGAAGATGGTATCGCCCTCGATCTGCGGGACCGGGCCGACTTCCCCGACGGCATGTGCGACGCCGGCGATGGCAACGTCATCATCGCGTTCTACAATCCGGTATTCGCCGAAGCGGGGTCTGCGCTGCGTTACAATTTGAACACCGGTGAAACGCTCGAAGAATGGGCGACGCCCGGTACCCCGCGCGTGACCTGCCCGCGATTGGTCCAATGCCCGGACGGGGTCAAACTACTCTTGACCACGGCAACCGAAAACATGCCCGCCGCGATGCGGGCACGGTGCCCGAACGCCGGGGCGCTATTCCTCGCGGACACAACCCTCACTCGAGCCCCGGCCCCTTCAAAGGTGGTTTCGGGGGCGTTTTCGGCGTGAGGACGAACGAGTTGAAGAACTTCTCCGCCTGCTCGGGGTTCTGGCCGTTCTTGCCCATTTTCACGGCGATGAGCGTGTAAATCCGGTTGTCGGCGATGAGGACGCGCACGATCATTCGGCCGCTGCCGTTTTGCGGATCGGTGACGTCGACGACCAATTCTTTGGCGGCGACCCCGGACATCTTCAGATCCTTCCGTGAGACTTCCTTCGGATTCATCGGCCCCTTCAAGATCCCGTCCAGGCTTTCCTTCATCACGAAATCGTTGACGAAGCCGGCGTCGCCTTGTGCCAAATCGCCGTAGCCAACGAGGTACGCTTCTTGGCCGAACATCCGCTGCGAGGTGAAGTATGTCGCGTCCCCAACGGCGCCGACGAGAGGTTTTGTTTCCATTTTCGGTTGACCGGGCATCTCCGCACTCCAGCGCGCATCGGCGGGAGTGAATTTCTCCCACTTGGGATCGCCGGCGAATTTGTACACGAGAAATCCGCCCCCGCCGCAACAGACAACGCCGAGGACGCCGAAGATCAGGATGATCCAGACCCAGACGCCGCAGCCCGATTTTTTCTTGGGTCGATCGGAGTCGTCGGCCTCGCGCGATCGCCGGCGCGGCCGCGGGGCATCGTCGTCGCGACGGTCGTCGGGATCGCGCGGCCGGCGTTCGTCGGCGCGCTCGTCGTCGCGGCTTTCGGGTCGCCGCGGGCGCGCGGCCGGGGCCGATTGGCTCGTGTCGATCACGCGCTCGCACACACCGCAGCGGATCGGGCCGCCTTCGAGTTCCTTCGGCACGCCGAGGATTTCACCGCATCCGGGACAAGTCACTTCGCGCACGGCGATCCCCCACAAACGACGACGGTGTCACGGAGACAATTGTTACGGCGGAAGTCGATCCGGAGCAAGGGCCGAGATGTGTGGGATTTGAACAACGCGATCCGCAGGATTGTGATTTGCCGAAGTCCCCGATCCCGCGCAAATTATTGCGCGGGAGGTTGAATCAACTTCCGACCCCGGAACTACCGATAGAATCACAATCCCACGGAGGATCGACGTCGTCGCAGAGTCGCCGGAAAAGCCGGTCCCGAAATTCGCCCTTGGGGACCGCCGTGGCATTCGCTGATCGGGCCGCTCGCTGATTCCAGATTCGGATCGGGTTCGCATATGACTACCGGGCCTCTGCTTGCGCCGGTCTCCGAGGGGAGGCTCCTCGATTTCCCCGCCGACCCCGCCGCCTGCATGCGGCGCTTGTACGAGACCCACGGCGAAGTCGCGGCGCTCGAAGAGCGCGGCCAGCGGATCGCTTTCGTCTTCGGGCCGCACTACAACCACCGCGTCCTCAGCGATCCGCAAACCTTCCACTCCCAATTCTTTCCGATCCGTGGCCCGCGGGACTCCGCCCAGCGCCGGCTCACCTCCGGATTGTTGAACATGAACGGCGACGCCCACAAGCGGCACCGCCGCATGGTGGCGACCCCGTTCCAAAAAAGTGGTATCGCGGGCTACCAAGAAGGGATCGCCGAACTCGCCCGGCAGATGGTCTGGGGCTGGAAAGCCGGCGAGACGCGCGACATCTCCCGCGAAATGAACGACTACATGCTGCGCGTCACCAGCAGTTTGCTCTTCGGCTTCGACCAACACGAACTCGCTTACGAAATCGGCCACGCCACCGAGAGCTGGGTGAAGTTGAACCACGAAGTCGGCATGGGGGCGTTCGTCTCCGATCCGGAGATCACCGCGTCGTACGGGGATTTGCTGCGGCACGCCGACGATTTGGAATCGCGCATCCGGCGGATGATCGATCTGCGGCGCTCGACCCCGCCCGGCCGGGACGTGCTCTCGCTGCTGCTGCAAGCCCGCGATGAAAACGGTGCGGGGATGTCCGACGGGGAACTGATCGGCCAAGCGGCGGTGCTCTTCGGCGCGGCGCACCTCACCACCGCCCACACGCTGACCTGGGCGATCTTTTTACTTTCGCAGCACCCGCATGTCGCCAGCGAGTTGGTCGCCGAGATGCGCGGCACCCTCGGGGACGCCTCGCCGACGTTCGAACAAACCGAGCAAATGCCACTGCTGAACCGGGTGTTGAAAGAGAGCATGCGGATCTTATCCGCGTCGGCCTATTCGCAGCGGGTCACGTCCGAGCCGGTCGAATTGGGGCCGTTGTCGCTGCCCAAAGGGGCGGTCGTGGTCTTCAGCCCGTTGATTTCGCACCGGATGCCGGAGATCTTCGCGGATCCGGAGCGATTCCTCCCGAGCCGCTGGGAGACGCTGAATCCCCCGCCGTACGCGTACATCCCCTTCGCCTCGGGACCGCGATTGTGCTTGGGTTCGTCGCTGGCGATGATGACGATCAAGACGACGCTGCCGACGATCTTGCAGCGTTTCCGCTTGAGCGTCGTGCCCGATTCCGCGATCGATGCCCGCGTGATCGCGACGATGCTCGCCCCGACCGCCGGTATGCCGATGCGCCTCGGCCCGGCGACTTCGCAGTTCACCGCGCCGCGGATCGCGGGTAATGTACTCGATTGGATCGACTTGCAACCCGGCGACGAGGACCGCGCCGTGCGGCGCGCGGCGTAACCCGAGGCGACCATGGGCGCGGCCCGAGCCTTCTCCGAATTGCGTCTCGTCAACGGCTCCGCCGGCGATCCGGTTCTGTACGTCGATTACCCCGGCGGCGACAACGCGATCCTCTTCGACGGCGGCGATAACTGTTCGCTGACGATGCGACAACTCGGCGACCTCGAAGCGGTGTTCATCACGCATCACCACGTCGATCACTTCATCGGTCTCGACCGTATCATGCGGGCGAATACCGACCGCGATAAAACACTGCACGTCTTCGGACCGGAAAGCACGATCCAGAAAGTGTACGACCGCATCCGGAGTTACGAATACCCGTTCTTCCCGTTCCAAAAGATCGTCGTACGCGTCACGGAATTGTTGGCGGGGCGAACCCGGACGGCGCTGTTGGAATGCACGAAAAAGTTCCCGCCCCCGGAAATCCGCGAACAAGTTTGGTCCGGCCCCGTCTGTTACGAGAACGAATTCGTGGGGGTCGAAGCCGTGCCCGTGGAGCACACCGTGCCCTGTTGGGCCTACGCTTTGTGCGAGAAGCCGGGCATTCACCCCGATCCGGATAAAATCGCCCGCGGGATGCTGCGCCCCGGGGCGTGGGTCGGCGAAGCGCTTCGGATGTTGCGCGCGGGCCGACCCGGTTCGACGAGCTTGACGATCCAAGGCGGGACCTTCACCCTCGACGCGCTGGCCGAGGGCTACTTCGAACAATCGACCGGCGCGCGGGTCGCGTTCGTCACCGACACCCGCTGGAGCGAGGCTTTGAAACCCGAATTGACGAAACTCGCCAAAGGGGCGTGGCGGTTGTATTGCGATAGTTTCTACGCCCGCAAGGAAGCCAAAAGCGCCGCGCAGTACCGGCACATGATGGCCCACCAATCGGCGGAGTTGGCCAAGCTCGCCAAGGTCGATCAGCTGGTGCTCATGCACTTCGCGACGCGGTACGCCGGCAAATACGAGGCGCTCGTCGACGAAGCCAAGGAAGTGTTCCCGAATACAACAGCCGAGATTTGAACCACCCGGAGCCCGCGAGTATGTCGGAAGCCGAACCGTCCTCGGATACCGCCCCGGACGTGCCCCCGGAGGACGCGAACCCGGCGAAAACCGATCTGCCACCGGACCAAGCGCTCGCGCTGTTGCGCGAGGGCAAGCCCGTGCAGAACGCCCGGATCAAAGGGTTGAAATTCCGCGGGGTCTTCGACAAACCGGTGCTGTTCCGCAACTGCACCCTCGTGCGCACTTCGTTCGACGGCGTCGAATTCGCCGATGCCGTTTCATTTATCGGCTGCACGCTCGACCGGCCCTCGTTCAACCGCGCGACCGTGTTTCAAGGCAATCTGGACATCGGCAACTCGGTGCTGAACAAAGTCCAGTTCGCGCGGCTGACCGTCCGCGGCGAACTCAACGCCACGAATGCGGAATTCCGCAGTAAACTCGGCTTCACCCACTGCACGTTCGAGAAGAAAGTCTCGTTTTGGGAGGCGAAGTTCCACTGCTGGTCGGACTTCAAGAACTGCACCTTCCGGGGCGAGGCCGACTTCCGGTCGCTCCACGCGGGGGAGGGGTTCGTCCTCACGAAGAGCACATTCCACGAGAACTTTTTGTTCCGCGGTTCCAACGTCGCCAAGAAGTTCCAAGCCGACGGGTGCACCTTCGAGAAGCTCCTCGATTTGTCGAAGGCGAAGCTCCACGACTTCTGCTACCTCGAAGGGATCGTCCAAGGGGCGGGGCAGCGCTTCGCGTTCCTCAACGCAATCGCCAAGCTCATCTTAGTGAAGCCGGAACAGATCGAAGGCCGCTTGGCGAGCGAAGAATCCGGCGACTTCGCCACGGCGATGCAAGAGTACGGCCTTCTGAAGAAATGCTTCCAAGAGCAGCACCGCTTCGACCAAGAAGACTGGGCCTTCTACCGCTTCAAGGTCAACCAGCGAAAATCGAAGTCGTGGTCGTGGAAGAAGCCGTGGACCCAATGGCGCCATTTGGGCGACTGGCTCTTCCTCGACATCGGCTGCGGCTACGGCACCAACCCGCTGCGGGCCGTGCGGATGGCCTTGGTCATCATCGCGTCGTTCGCCGCGCTGTACGCCGTGAACGTCGAGTCGTTCTACACCGAGAAGATGCCTTTTCCCGGCGACAAAACCGACCCGGAAAACCGGCTGATGATCGGGCTGATCACCAGCGTCTCGGTGTTCACCTCGGGTATGGGCGGCATCCGCGAACTGGCCCAAGGCTGGATGAACGTCCCCGTCATGGTCGAATCGATCATGGGGACGCTGCTCTTCGGGCTGTTCATCGTGGCCTTCTCGCGGAAGGTCATCCGGTAGCCGATGTCCCTCGCGCACGCAGGCTTCGACGAACAGGGCACGGTGGCCCGCCGCCAACAGCCGTTGCGCGACTTAGGTGGCGAATTCTCTTTCGGTCGTGCGCAAAGCTATTTAATGTGCGTGAATCGTTCGGCTTTGTAAAGCGATACCTTCAATTGATAATCAACGATCGCGAAAGTCTTGCCGTCGTGGGAGATGGCGGCCAGGACTTTGGCCGGCTTGGCCGCGATCTTGAACGTCTGACTTTTGATGGTACGGTTCTTGGTATCCACGAAGGCCACCGCGAAGCTGTTCCCCTCGTCCGCCCCACACACGAGGCAGGTGTAGACCCCGTCGGCTCCCTTGTGGACCATTATCTGCCGGATGCACATATTGAGCACGTTGGCATCGAGCGGTTCGGTTTTCTTGTCCGTGCCGAGGAAGCACAACCGCCCGGTATTGGAGCCAATGATGTAGAAGTCGTCTACTTTTTGGAACGAGATGCAGCCGTCCTCGACGCTTAGGAGGGGCTCAAGCTTAGGTTTCTTGGCGTTCGGATCGATGGTCGAAAGGTAGGAAATGATTGATTTGGGGCGGGTTGCGGAGACGACAATTTCATCTCCGAGATCAACGAGAAAATTCCCGATGTCGGTTTTCGGGAGCGTTGCTGTGGTGTTGCTCCCGGAGACAATGAGGTCGTCGGGCTTGAACGAGCCAATTTCTATGTTGCCAGCGCAATCGAGTCGGGCCACGCGTACTTCACCGGTTCCGATTCGGCGGATGGATTGCGATACTGGGGCGCTCACGTCGATCAGCTTTTTCGATCGAATTTCTAAGTTGTTGCCCGAGATGGAAATGGAACGGAGTTCGGTATTTGAAGCTGCGACCATTCGTTTATTGTCTGAATCCGTAAGCAGCGATCCGGTGAAATTGCAACACCGGGCGACTTTTGGCAACCGAATCGACCGGGGGTTAACTTTTTCGGAGAGATCGAAATATGTGAGAGTGTGTTCCTTGCGGCTGATGCAAGACCGTACGGCTAGCGCGGTGTCGTCGGGCGAGAACTGAATACATTCGGGCATCTGTTCATCGAGATTCATGCGATCGATAACCGGAAACGAATGGGACGCTTCCGGCAGGTGAGGCCGCTCCTGCGCACGAAGCGATTGCACGCTGAGTGTCACTATCAAAATCGTATAAACGAGTGATGATTTGAAATGTCGCATCGTTTTCACGCCGTTCTACAGTATTGAGTCGATCGAGATGCTGAATCTGCGCAGGAGCGAGCCCACACCTTGGATGTAAATCAACTGAACATGAGCGATTCATCCGTCAAGGCACATTTTATCTGCAGTTCCAGATTTTCCTATCGCCCGACGCCGTCGCATAACTCCGTGCCCATCAGGATCGCGTATTCCGGGTCGGTTCCCAACTCGGTCCGGGTCAATTGGATCGACCGGTTGTCATGCAATCGGCGTAAGCCCGTGTGAAACTCGGGGACCGACAACTCCGGGAACTTCGGCCGCAGCGCGACGAACAACTCCCGCAGCGAGCAGTCGCCGCTGGCCAGGACTTCTCGCCGGCTGTCGAGGTATTCGAGGGCCGTCACGCCCCACGGTACCACCGTTTGCAGGATGCTCGGCAATTTCGGGGTCGCCGCGTCGACCCGCCGCAGCGCGGCTTCGACCCGCGTCGTCAATTCCGCGAGCCGGCGGATCATCTCGCCCGCTTTGGCCTCGAAGTCGATCTTCAACTCGGTCAATTGTTCGCGGGTGTCGTGCATCCAATCGGGGATACCCGCCGCCGTCGCGCTCAGGGTCGCCTTCAAATCTTGCAGCACGGCCTTCGGCGAATCGTGGTCGTGCAGGAAGGCGATCCCCTTCGGCGTGATCCGCACCCACTCGATGACCTGCTTGGCCTTCGTTTCCGTCCGCACCGTTTCGAACAGGCCGAGGGCGTTCGCCTCGTGGGCCGCTTCGGCGCAGGCCGTGGAGCGACTCGGAAACAAACCGGCGAATTTCCCGGAAGCGAACAAGCGGTGTTCCCGCGCTTCGGCCACCGCCGACTTCAACGCATCGAGGAGGACTTCCGTCCGGCGGGCCGAGGGAATCGTCGCGGACGGGTGATCCGGATTCGGCGCCCGGAACGGCAATACAGACGGGGGTAGTTGATCCATACTGGGAATTCGCACGCCGGAAGGCGGATGATGGAATCGCTCTGCGTACTGTAATGAGATCGAGACCAGAAAGCCAAGCCCCGTGTGGCTGAGGGTGTCCCGACCATGCTCGGAGTTCGTCGTCGCAGGCGGTTATCGGAGCCGGAAAAATGCTTCCAACCGAATGGGTGACACCCCACCTTGGAACAATCTGGAAGAATTGGCAACGGGATGAGCCTGCGGCCGATTCGCCATGCGCAGCAAGGACTTGCGACGACCCGAATTCGGGAACCTCGGAACCGACCAAATTGGAAGAATCCCGATCCCTTTGGAAGAATAGCGCGCCCGTGCAACCTCGAAAGTCAGAAACTGACGTCCCCTGTGTGGCCGATCCGGGTCACTTGTCGAAGGCGCTTTCACCCAAGCCGCCGTTGAATTTCAGATTTACGAAGCTGACGCATTCCAGCAGATCGCCCGTGGCGTTGCCCGGCTTGGGGGTGTCGTAAGCCTCGAAGCGCACCGGGAGTTTCGTCTCGGCATCGACGAAAAGTACGACACGATGGGCGTACCGGAGCGGGTGCGGTCGTTCGCAGTAGATGTCGTAGCGGATCGCGTTCCGCTTCAAAAATACGTATTCGGCCGCGACGACCTGCACGGGGTTCTTGGCCTTCTTCTCGACTTCGACGATCTTTTCCGTCCGCAAGAGTATCGCCGCGATGCCGGTGTCGGTGATCGCGTGGCGCTGGCCCTCGAGCGCCTTCGGGTCGCTGGCTTTCATCATTTTCAGACCGTCGGCCCCGGCGACGCCGGCGGGGCGGAAGCGGAAGCGATCTTCCTTGGGGCCTTGGCCGGTGAGGAAGGTCGCCTCCCAGCCGCCGGCTTCTTTCGGTAACAGCATCTTCACGCCGATGCAAAACGGCGCTGTGCGGACGCGGATCTCGCCGGTTTGTTCGGCGAGCAACGTCCCGCCGACGCGTTCTTGGCGGACGATGTGCCCGGAGTAGTCGCGGGTTTTAGCGTAGGCGGCTTTGGCGTCCGCGATCATTTTTGGGAAGGCTTCGTCGCCGTTGAGCGGCGTTGCGGTCGTCGTCACTTTGGCGACGACGGGGGTGATGTTGGCCGGATAGCCCGGTTCGTCGGCCCGGAGCGCGGGGGCGAATGCGAAGGCCGCTGCGAATCCGCCGGTGCGAAGAATGTGCCGAATCGCCATCCGATGGCCTGCCTTTCTCGGGGGTCGCGGAACCGGGCGGTCGCGGCGCTCGCCGAACTCACCCCGTCGATGCCGCCGCCATAACGTCCGCAAACCCCCGCGGCAAGGCGAAGTTGATCAATCCGCACCCCGCGGTCTCACTTCGCCAGCAGCCACTCCAAGACGGCCTTCTGGACGTGCAGCCGGTTCTCGGCTTGATCGAAGACCACGGACTGCGGCCCGTCGACGACCTCGTCGGTAATCTCCTCGCCGCGGTGGGCCGGGAGGCAGTGGAGCACCTTGCAACTCTTCGGGGCCTTCGCCATCAATTTCGAGTTGAGTTGGAACGGGGCGAACTTCTGCAGGCGTTCCTCGCGCTCCGCTTCTTGGCCCATGCTCGTCCAGACGTCGGTGTAGACCACGTCGGCCGACTTCACCGCTGCGACGGGGTCGTGCAGCGTCACCGGCAATTCTTCCGACACTTTGCTTTCGAAGTTTTTGAGGAACGCATCGTCGAAGGTGTAGCCGGCCGGGCAGGCGAGGACGAACTTCGCCCCGAGCCGGGCGCAGCCGACGGCGAGCGACATCGCCACGTTGTTGCCGTCGCCGACGAACACGACGGTTTTCCCTTCGACCGCGCCGAAGCACTCCCGGATCGTCAGCAAGTCGGCGAGCGCTTGGCAGGGGTGCGAACGATCCGAGAGGCCATTGATGACCGGCACGCTGCCGTGGAGGGCGATGGCGTCGACGGTCTCTTGCCGGTAGACGCGCAAGACGATGGCGTCGAGGAACCGGCTGGTGGTGCGGGCGAAGTCGGCGAGGGTCTCGCGCCAGCCGAGGCCGATCTCGTTGCCGGGGAAGAAGAGGCTCGTCCCGCCGAGTTGGGCGACGCCGGCTTCAAAGCTCATACGCGTCCGCAGCGAGGGTTTCTCGAAGACGAGGCCCACGACTTTGCCGGTGAGGGGCGTCGAACGCCCACCCGCCCGGCGCTCGGCCTTCAACTCCGCGGCGCGGTCCAGCAAGGCCCAGATGGTCTCCGGAGGCTGGTCGATCAAGTTCAACAAGTGCGGCATCGTCGGAGGTTTCCCATTAGTGCAAGACTGCTACTCTTCGCCCCGAAGTGGCCGACTTGTACAGCCTAGGGCGGAAGCCCTAGGAACCGAAAACCCAAATCCCTCCGCCTCGAAGAGGCCGGCGTCGTTCGGGCGTCACGCCGGCCCCTTCGGGGCGAAACCTTTTGCTGCCGTGACCTAGGGCTTCCGCCCTAGGCTGTACAAGTCGGCCCCTTCGGGGCGAAGTCACGATGATAAGACCTGCGGCTGATGCTGCATCAGTACTTCGGCCAAGATCGCGCAACCGGCGTCGATCAATTCGTCCGGGATATTCACCGCGGGCAGCAGTCGGATGACGGTGGCGTGCGTGCAGTTGATCAGCAGGCCGCGCTCGAGGCACTTCGCCACGATGGGGGCGCCTTCGCAGTGCAGCTCCAGGCCGATCATCGCCCCGAGGATGCGGATGTCTTTCACCAAAGGCGAATCGAGTTTCATCCGCTCGAAGTGGTGGCGGAAACGCTCGCCGACTTGCCCGGCGCGTTCCAGCAATCCTTCGGCTTCAAAAGTCTCGATGGTCGCCAGCGCCGCTTGGCAGGCGAGCGGATTGCCGCCGAATGTCGCCGCGTGAGTGCCGGGCTTCAACAGAGCCGCGACTTCCGGTTTGGCGATGACCCCGCCGAGGGCGACGCCGCCGGCCAGTGCCTTCGCCAGTGTCACGACGTCCGGCACGATGTCCCAATGCTGGTGGGAGAACCACTTGCCCGTCCGGCCCATGCCCGTCTGCACTTCGTCGAGCATCAGCAGCAGGCCGTGCTGATCGCACAGTTTCCGCAGGCCTTCGAGGTACCCCGGCGGGGGCAGGTTGATGCCGCCCTCGCCTTGGATCGGTTCCAGTAGAATTGCGGCGGTTTCGGAATCGATAGCCTCTTCGACGGCTTCGAGGCTGCCGTGCTGGGTGTACGTGAACCCCGGCAGCATCGGTTCGAGGCCGGCGTGGTACTTGGGTTGGGCCGTCGCAGACAGGGATCCGTAGGTGCGGCCGTGGAAGCCGTTGGTGAAGGTGATGATCTTGTAGCGGCCCTTCGGCTTGCCGTGGAGGCGGGCGAGTTTGATGGCCGCTTCGTTCGCCTCGGTGCCGCTGTTGCAGAAGAAGCACTGCCCGCCCCAACCGGTCCGCTCGCTGAGAGCTTGGGCCAGTAGTGCCTGCGGTTCGGTGTACCAAGTATTCGGGACGTGGATCAGCGTCGAAACTTGATCACGGACCGCCTCGACGACTTTCGGTGGGCAGTGGCCCAAAATGCCGCAGCCCCAACCGGGGAAGAAGTCGAGGTAGCGGTTGCCCTCGGCGTCCCAGACCCAGGAACCTTCGCCCCGGACGAGGCAGACCGGGTAGCGCGTGTAGTTGGCGAACAGGTACTTCTTGGCCAGCGCGATGACGTCGGTCGAAGGGAGGGTGTCGGTGGAACTGGTCATGGGGTGAAGGGCCTGCGGGAAGTCGGGGGCGATCCGGACATTAAAAGGAATCGAGACACCAACGGAGCGAACGGGTTCGGGAGCTTATTATCATTTCACAATTTCGGTGCCTGTCGATCCCGGTTGCAGGAAATCGTCGAGCAGGGAGTGCATATCGCGGCCATCGAGGATCACGGCCCGCGCGGCCCCGGCTTCCAAGGCTTCAAAACAGGCTTGCACTTTCGGGATCATCCCGCCGTCGATGACCCCGTCCGCGATGAGATCGCGGCACTCGTCCACCGTCAAGCGGGCGCAGCGCGACTCTGGTACGCGGCGATCCCGCAACACACCGGGGGTATCCGTGAGGAACAGCACCGACTCGGCTTCGAGTTCCCGCGCCAGCCCCGCCGCCATCGAGTCGGCGTTGACGTTGAGCCAACATCCGTCGGTGTCGTCGAGGGCGATGGAGGGAACGATCGGCAGCGTCCCGCCACGGAGGTGATCGAGGAAACACGCCCGGTCTAGGCCCGTGACAACGCCGACGCGGCCCAAATCGAGCGGTTGGAGATCGAGGCCGGGGAGGAGCAATCTTTTGCCCGCGATGCCGCTGCGAATGCCGAGGGCGTTGACGCCGCGCTCGACGAAACGAGACACTAACGATTCGTTGATCTCGCCGAGTACCGATACGACGATGGCGAGGGTGGCGTCGTCGGTGTAGCGCCGGCCTTGAATCTTCACCGTCGTCAACCCGGCGGCGTCCATGGCCCGGTCGATCGGCTTGCCGCCGCCGTGGACGAGGATCAGTTTCGCCCCGAGGGTGTGCAGAGCCGCGACGGCGTCGAGCATCCCGTGAGTCGCGGTCGGGTTTTCCATCGCGCTGCCGCCGAGTTTGACGACAACCGCGCGGCTGTTCAAAGATCGGAGCCGATCGGAGATTTTCACCAAGATGTGCGAACCGTCGTTCAAGTGGCATTCCGCAAGAGTTCGCACCGCTAAATACCGAAAGACGAATAGTAGGCCCGCCGGGCGACTCCGTCAACCGAACCCCTTGTTCGGCGGCGCGTTCGCGTCTAGACTGTCCGTGTCCCTATTCCCCCTCGAGGTACCGTCGATGGTTCGCAATCTGTTCGTGGCTCTCGTGGCCGCCTTCGCCCTGACCCTGGCCCCGGTCGTCGCCGAAGACAAGAAACCCGCCGAAGAAGTCAAGACGACGAAGCTCGTCGGCTCGCTGGTGTGCGGCAAGTGCAAGCTGAGCGAAACCGAAGAGTGCAGTAACGTTCTCATCGTCAAGGACGCCAAAGACGAGAAGAAAGAAATCAAGTACTACCTCACCGACAAGGGCGCCAAGGCCGATTACCACGGCAAAATCTGCAAGGGCCCGAAGGACGCGACCGTCACGGGTGTCGTCTCGGAAAAAGATGGCAAGATGAGCATCGCCGACGCGAAAGTCGAATTCAAGAAGTAGTTCCGAAAGCCGAGCGCAATGAAATCGCCGCCCGAGTGGGCGGCGATTTTCGTTGGGGGGCCCCTGGGCTTCCGAACTTCGGCTAATGTGTCTCTCAAGATCACAAGGAGTCTGTTCATCATGTTTCAAAAAGCCACGATCATCGCCTGCGTCGTCGTCGGATTGGTCTTCGCTCCCGGAGTGTCGCTCGCGCAGGAGCGTCCGACACTCCCCCGGCCGGATGACAAGCCCGGTGCCGCCGGCCCCATCAAGGTGTTCATCTTGATGGGGCAGTCGAACATGGTCGGCATGGGGGACATCGGTCCGGACACGGCCAAAGGGACGTTGAACTACCTGACGAAGACCGACAAGAAATACCCGTGGCTGGTGGACGGCGACAAATGGACCGAGCGGAAGGATGTGTACTACTACGACGCCCGTGCGAAGAAAGGGGCGCCGCTCAGCCCGACTGCGAACAATGGCAAATCGATCGGCCCGGAACTGGGGTTCGGCTACGTCCTGGGACACGTGCTCGACGAACCCGTGCTGGTGCTCAAGTCGTGCATCGGCAACCGAAGCCTCGGGTGGGACTTGCTTCCGCCCGGCAGCAAGGCGTTCACGTTCGACGGTAAAACCTACGCCGGATACAAAGAGTCGCCAGACTCGTGGGTGGAGGGTCAGCCCAAAAAGGAAGTCAATTGGTATGCCGGCAAGCAGTACGACGATGACATGACCAACGCCAAGGAAGCCCTCAAGACCCTCGCCAAATGGTATCCGGGATACAAGGACCAAGGTTACGAGATCGCCGGGTTCGTCTGGTGGCAGGGGCACAAAGACACCGGCAACGCCGCTCACGCGAGCAAATACGAAGAAAACTTGGAACGGTTGATCGACAGCCTCCGGAAGGACTACGACGCACCGAAGGCCAAGTTCGTGCTGGCGACAGGATGCGGAAACCCCGGATGCGAAGGCTTGGGCAAAGTGATCGCCGAGGCCCAACTCGCGGTGGGGGATGCGAAGAAGTACAAGAAGTTCGATGGCAACGTCAAAGTGGTCGATTCGCGCGACCTCTGGCGGGAGATCGCCGATTCGCCCAAAAATCAGGGCTACCACTACAACCGCAACGCGGAAACTTACCTGGAAACAGGTCTCCGCCTCGGCTGGGCGATGGCGGATCTGATGAAAGGCGACAAGAAATGATCGGCCAGTCGGCGGGATCAATAATCGATTAAAGCTTGCCGGCTTCCTTGTACATGACCCGTTTGCGCAGAATCGGGTCGTACTTCTTCAGCTGGATGCGTTCTTTGCTGTTGTTGCGGTTCTTCTGCGAGAAGTAGCAATGGCTGCTCTCGGAGCTTTGCAGCTTGATGATCCCGCGGGCCTCTTTCCCCTTCGCCATGATCGTCCCCAAAACAGTCGTCGTGAAAATCGAACCGGTATCTTAGCGGGCGGGGGGCATTTTGCCGATATCTCTTTGGCGGGAGTTCCGAAGAATACCGGATGGAGCGCGGCGAATGCTGGCGGGGGCGGTCATTCTGGTGTTCCTGCTGCCGGCGAGTTCCGCTTGCCTGTACTATGTTTTCGGCAGTTTCATCGGGCGATTTTCCCGCCGGATCGCGTCGCGAACTCCGACCCACCGATTCGCGATCTTGATTCCCGCCCACGACGAAGTAGCGACGCTGCCGAGGGCATTGGCGTCGATTGCCGCGGCTGACTACCCGGCCGAATTGTTGACCATCCACGTCGTGGTCGATCACTGCACCGACGGCACCGAAGAATTGGCGCGGCAGTTCGGGGCCGACTGCACCGTGCGCCGGAATTCGACGGAACGGGGCAAAGGCTATGCACTCGCCGCCGGGCTGGCGGAGCTGCTCCCGAGTCGCCCCGATGGTATTTTGATTCTCGATGCCGACTGCCGCATTTCGCCGGGTCTTTTGAAACGGTTGGACCGCGAACAAGCTGCGGGGGCGACGGTCGTCCAAGCCGCGGTGATTTCGACCGTCGATTCACAGAATCCCGCCAGCGTCGTCGCGGCCATCGGAGCGGCCTTCGACAACCGCATGGCGGCGGCCGCCGACCGGCTCCGGTGGTTCGTCCCCCTGCGAGGCACGGGGATGCACTTCGCGCGGGAAATTTTGGAGCGCCACCCTTGGACCCAGTTCGGCTTGGCCGAAGATGCCGAGTACGCGGCGGAACTCCAGCGGCACGGGGTACCGATCCGTTTCGCCGCCGACGAATCGGTCACCTGCGAAGCCCCGCCGCAACCGACGGCGTTCCTCGGCCAACGGCGGCGTTGGAGCGCTTCGCTGCGCGTCCCGCGAGCGGGCCGCGGGTTCACCAGCAAGCCCGTCATCCTCGCGCATTTGGTTGCGACGCTGATTGCCTCGCTGATCGCGGGAGAACGGACGTTGATCGTTTGGGCTTTGGCACTCGCGTTGTTCACGGTCGCGACCTACGCAGAGGTAATGCTGAGCATCCGAGTCCGCTGGCCGGGATTCCGCAGTTTCTGGTTGATCGGACGCCTGGCGACGGTGGCGGTCTGCAGTTTCTGGCGGCGGGAGACGCGATGGAATCGCACGGCCCGCTGATATTCGCCCGCCGCGTTCATCCGTGGAAGCGCTCCGCACTCTCGCGATTCGTGCGCCACCGATTGCCGGCGTCCGAATCCGGTATCGAACTCACGTTCGACGACGGGCCGCACCCGACCGTCACGCCCTCGGTGCTCGAACGCCTCGCCCTCCACGGCATCCGGGCGACGTTCTTCGTTCTCGGCCGCAACGTCCTCCGGCACCGTTCGACCCTCCGGCAAATCCACGCGGCCGGGCACCGCATCGGCAACCACAGCCTCACGCACCCTCGCTTCGGCCACCTGGATTACCGGGCGATCCGCCGCGAAATCCTCCACTGCCAACACGCGATCGAAGATGCCCTCGGCGTGACTCCGACCGAATTCCGCCCGCCGTACGGGCGCATCACACCGAGCGTCGTACTCGCCGCCCGGCGGACCGGGATGATACTGACGAATTGGTCTCTCGACACCGGCGATTGGCGCTGCCGCAGCGACGAGGACGCCGCATGCTGCGCGGGGCAAACGTTGGAATTGCTGCGGCCACGCGACGTACTGCTCTTCCACGACAACCACCCGTGGACCGCGTCGATCCTGGATCGACTGCTGCCCGAGTTGAGCCGCAGATTCAGTTCTTGACCGGCGAGAGGCCAAGCGTGAGCTGGCGGATTCTTTTCGCGCTCAACCCATCCAGAATCTCCTGCGGCGGGGCCGGTAGTCGTTCCGTAAACTGTCCGGTACCCGTGCCACCGGACGCCTCCACTCATGCCGCCGCATCCCGAAACGATTCTGCAATTCGGCTCCGGCCGATTCCTGCGGGCCTTCGCCGACCTGTTCGTGTCGCAGGCGAACGCCGCGGGGCAAGCCGTCGGCAAGATCGTCGTCGTGCAATCGACCGGCGACGGCCGGGCGGGCGGGTTGAACGCCCAAGGCGGCCGTTACCACGTCGTCGTCCGCGGCTTCGAAGCCGGGAGCGTGATCGACCGCGTCGAAGTCTGCGACAGCATTTCTCGAGCACTGCACGCGGGTTCGCAGTGGGACGAGGTGCTGAAGGCCGCGCGCTCGCCGGAGTTGCGCACGATCCTGTCGAACACGACCGAGGCCGGGTATCGGCTCGACGGGGACCTGCCCACGGATGCGGTTCCGAAGTCGTTCCCGGCGAAGTTGCTCGCGGTGTTGCGGGCGCGCTGGGGGGCCGGGTTGACGACGCCGACGGTGATCCCGTGCGAACTCATCGAAGGCAACGCCGGACTTTTGAAGCGGGTCGTGCTCGACCTCGCCGCGGTCTGGAACGAACCGGCCGCGTTCTGCGAATGGCTCTTGAACGTCCCGTTCTTGCACACGCTCGTCGATCGCATCGTCACGGGCACCCCGGCCGACCATCCGCTGTTGGCGACTGATCCGATGGTCATCGTCGCCGAGCCGTTCGCTTTCTGGGCGCTCGAAGATCACCCGGATTCGCAGTTTCACATGCAGCATCCGGCGATCACCCGGACCGCGGATGTCGGGCCGTATTTCCTACGCAAGGTGAGAATCTTGAACGCGGCGCACACGGCGCTGCTCATCAAAGCCGTGCCGCGCGGCTTCGAGATCGTCCGCGATGCGGTGAACGATCCGGAGCTCGGGGCGTGGCTACAACGCCTGTTGCACGAAGAGATCGTGCCGACGTTGGAGGGCCGCGTCGAAGGGGCCCAACGCTTTGCGGAGCAGACCGTCGAACGGTTCAAGAACCCGTTCCTCGACCACAAATTCGCGGACATCGCGCTGCACCACGAATCGAAGATCCGAGTGCGGTTGGTACCCACGGCGACCGAATTCTGCACGAAATTCGGACGCGAAGCCCCGCTGCTGACGGAAGTGATCCGCACCGGGCTCGCGCCATTGGACTGATCATTTAGCCTTGCCGGGGCCGGTATGAAAGACCCAAAGGTAGGGCACGGCGGCGAGGTCACTCGTATCTTTGAAGTTGTCGAACTTCTCGGAATCGAGCCACACGGCGTAGGTCGTGTTCGGTTGCAATTTCACCGCGCGCACGACGGTTTTGGCATCTTTGTCGTAGGCCGGTTTCTCCCCGGGGATGTCTTCGCCGTAGCGTTCGTCCGTGGCGAAACTCCAACTCTTGTCGATCATTTTCTTGCTGAAGATGGCCCGGATTTCTTTGAGGTCGGGATCGACGTTTTCGGAGCCGGATTCGGGGACGGTTTTGACCACGACCGGCGGGGCTGCCCCGAGGCGATCATCGATCAGTTTGTCCGACCCCGGTACCCGCATGGTCGCGGGGGTCGTCGATTTCGGCGGCGCTTGCGCGACGGCCAACATCGCCGTCCCCGCCGCGAGTGTCAAGATTCCACCGGCGACGGTCGCCGAGATCCACTTGATTTTCCAATTCAGCATTTGCGTAGCTCCGTTCACGAGGTGTAGCACAGCCGGGGTCGCCGTGGCACGGGGATCGAATTCGGGAAGAGAAAGAGCCGGCGTAGGACCGGCGAAGAGAACATTTCCATGCCGAGCCTTTGGAACCGGATCGCCAGTCGCTTGCGGCCGGTGTTCAATCGACTGCTCAGCGTACCTTCGGGGATGTTCAATAACCGCGCCGCGTCGGCCCGGCTGCGACCATCGAGATCGCAGAGCGCCACGGGCACCCGGTAGTGGTCGGGCAATGCCGCGAGTTCGGTCTGGACCAACCCGGGCAAATCGACTTCGGGTATCGGAGCATCCGCGACCGCCGTAGTCAGCGACTTCAACCGATTCGCACGCCGGTTTCGACTCCGACGAAGATCGCACGCCGTGCGATGGGCCACGCCGAAGAGCCAAGCCGCGAGTTTGTCGGGGTCCCGCAAGTTCTTCAGTCGTCGAAAAAGTACCAGGAACGTCGCTTGAAAGACATCTTCGGCATCGGGACCGTCGCCGACGGTCCGGCGGGCGATGGCGAAGACCATCGGCCCGTGCCGGGCGACGATGCGCGCGAACGCGTCGGGATCGCCCGCGCGGCTCCGTTCGATCAAAATCGAATCCGGAGCGTCGGTGTCGAGTCGGGCCATTGTCCGCAGCAGCGTCCGGCTCATGGGCATCCCGGTCGGTTGTTCCGCAAGGTACTGGTCGGCGCCCGCCCAGCGCGTCGGAAGATTTTCTAGCGAATTCGCGGCGACCCCGGTTTAGGACCGGGGTATGACACCAATTCTTGGAGCCACGGGGGAATGACTTGTGAATCCAAGCCAGGGGAGGCACCTGAAATCGGACGTAACTCCTTGCCGCGCATAGG
>JAYSYN010000296.1:0-9468 GCA_043727575.1 Fimbriiglobus sp. | reverse complement strand
CTAGGTTGAACAGAAGGTCGTGGACAGTACGATTTTCTGGTGTTTGTCCAGATATAGCCTCGTCTACCGATCGAACGCGAAGGTGTTGGCCAGGTATGGAGAGGTTGCAGGTTAGGGACGTGAGCAACTCGGGAATCGCATCGTTCGCGATACGGCGCAACTGGCCTTGGCGGCAGGAAAACAATCGTATGTTGTGATGCTTCCGTCAGCTTCCTCCTTAATCAGACCTGTGGAAGCCGTGTACTCCTCTGTTGGTCCGAACACGGCCAATGCATAGGGTCCGCAACACACCTTGACCCTTTGCCACTCGGATTCGTCAGCGGTGTAGTCGTCGGACACAAGGGCTTGGCACGCCTTGTTCAGAGTACTTGCGATGGCCACTCGGCACATTTGACCCTTAATCGTCATAGATGTCATTTCGACAGACGCGACCGTGAGGCCCTCAATGGCAATAGCATTTAAATAACTGAACCGTGCGCGTACGATTTCCGCTGCGGCAAACGGGCGGAAGCCCATCGCTCTCATCACCTCAGCGGAAAACGACGAAGCCATTTGAGCCGATCAGAAATGGGAGAGGGTTTGTGCTGCGGAACTAAGATTAGACAGATAATATACTATATAAATCCGACCGTAGGGGCCAGTCTACTAGTTGTTGAAGTAGACATGAAATAGCCTCAGGAATACGGGTGTTGTTATCTGCGAGGCTTTGCAGGACCGGCTTGAAAGCAAAAGGTTGGCTCGTCGTCGACAACTTGGCTTTGATTTTCAACCGAAGATGCGGTTCAACATGCGAAACTCCCTAGTGAGGTCTACCGCCGCGATGCGACCGGGGAAGTGGGTGACGTCCTTGTCAGTGGAGCCATCTGTATCGACTCATTACCGAGAGTCAAAGGCATTCCGAAATATTTCCCCGATCTGAGACCGCGCTCCGCTGCGTCCGTTGGTTTCGCACAAGGTGGGGGGTAAATCTCCTCGGAATCATACTGGCAATCCGCTTTCCGAGACCGCCCATCGGACATAACTCCTTACCGCGCTAGGTCGTTCCGAAAATCGGACGTCATTCCACGGTTGGGTGGGTGGGTAGACGCTGGAATGACGCCCGGTTCACAATCGCGCCACCAGCTCGCGGACCAGGGCGCGGACCTTGGGTTCCGACTCGCGCGCCACCTCCAGGATTTCCGGCAGGCTCACCGGTTGCAGGGAGTCGGGGAGGCAGAGGTCGGTGACGACCGACAGGCCGACGTTCCGCATCTTGCCGTGTACGCCGACGATCACCTCCGGCACCGTCGACATGCCGACGACGTCGGCGCCGATGGCGCGCAAGAATCGGTACTCGGCCCGCGTTTCGAGATTCGGCCCCGTCACCGCGACGTAGACACCCTGCTGCACGGGGATCTTCTGTTCCAGCGCGATCGCCCGGCCGAGGGCCAGCAATTGGCGGTCGTAGGCGAAGCACATGTCCGGGAAGCGCTCGCCCAAGCGCTCGTCGTTCGGCCCGATCAGCGGGTTGTCGCCGAGCAGGTTGATGTGGTCTTCGATGAGCATGATGTCGCCGCGGGAATACTGCGGATTCATCCCGCCGCAGGCGTTCGTGGCGATCAACACTTCGCAGCCCAGCGCCTTGAGCACGCGCACCGGGAAGGTGATCTGCTGCATCGAGTAGCCTTCGTAGGCGTGGAAACGGCCTTCCATCGCGACGACCGTTTTGCCGCCGAGCGTCCCGCAGACGAACTGCCCTTTGTGGCTCGGCGCCGTCGAGCGCGGGAAGTGCGGGATGTCCTCGTAGCGAATTTCGGTGCGGTCCGAAATCTCGTCGGCGAAGTGGCCGAGGCCGGTGCCGAGGACGATGCCGACCTGCGGCACCCCGTCCCAGCGGGTGCGGATCGCCGAAGTCGCTTCCTGAATCCGGTCGAATAAGGTAGTCATGGGTCGTTCGTGCGGGGATTCGATTCGGGACCGATGCGAGCAATGTATGAGCCTCGAATCCGCAAGCGCCGCCAATTTCCGCCGCATGGCCCACCATCCGAGCGCCTACGCGCCGACCGCAGCCGAAGTGCTGAATCCCGCGCCACCGCCACCGATTGTGCCCGATTCCAATCCGCTACTGCTGGCCGTACTCGCCCACCCGGACGACGACGCCCCGCGGCTCGTGTACGCAGAGTGGATCGCACCAGCCGACCCCGCCCGCGGCGAATTCATCCGGTTGCAACTGCGGGGCGACCCGGCCGCGGACCGGTTGTTGGAACAGCACGGCCCCCGGTGGAATGCAGTCTTCGCACCGTGGGGGGCGCGAGATTTCGTCTACCGGCGCGGCTTCGTCGAAGGGGTCTCGCTGACGGGCCGGAGCTTCATCAGCCTCGGCGCGAGTTTGTTCCAAGCGACACCGCTCCGCGAGGTGCGCTTGATCGCCGTCGCCTTCTTGATGGACGAATTGCTCGCCTGCCCCCACTTGGCGAAGTTGCCATCGCTGGACGTGCGCGGCAACCGGATCGGCGAAGCCGACGCGGCGCGGTTGCGGCTCGCGTTTCCGGGTCGGCTCACGATTTGAATTCGATCGTCAGCGCATGGCCGTCGACCTTGCCCTCGCTCGTGTGCGCCCCATTCCCGAGCGGCACGGGGGACCACACGCTCGCTTGGGTCTCCGCCGCGATGGTCTCGCGCTGTGTCACCAGCGCCTTCGCCAGCAGCTCGGCCGGGGAATGCAGGTAGAGCGAGATCGTGTCGGCGATTTCCAAGCCCGCGTCTTTGCGGGCCTGGTTCACGAGGCGGATGACATCGCGGGCCATCCCTTCAAGTTTGAGGTCTTCCGTGATGACGGTGCTCACCACGGCTTCGCGGCCGCGGTTGTCGATGGTGCCGGCGTAGCCGGGTTTCGCGCTGGCGTATTCGATGACCAAGTCCGCCGCATCTAGCGCGACGCCGGCGATGTCCACCGGCCCGGCGCGCAGTTTGGCTCCGAGATCACGGGCATCGAGTTTCGAGAGAGCCGCCTCGGCTTCTTTGAGTTTCGCGCCGAGTTTCGACGCCGCCGTCTTCTTGTTGATCTTCGCGCTCGCCGCCATCAGCGACTCGGCGTTCGACGGAAGCGCCGTCACCTTCTTCACGTTGAGTTCATCGCGGATCAGTTGATCGAACTGGGCGATCGCGACAACGTCCGCGTCGCCGGCGGTGCGGACGATGAGTTCCGCGAGCGGTTGGCGAACTTTGATCTTCGCCACGTTCCGCGCGGCGCCACCGAGGGTGATGATGTCCCGCAGCGAATCCATCTGTTCCATTAAAGCCTGATCCTTCAGGCGTTCGTCGGCCTTCGGGAAGTCGCTGAGGTGAACGCTTTCGGTTTCGCCCAGACCCTTCCACATCACTTCCGTGATGAACGGCACGCACGGGGCGAGACACTGACACAGGGTTGTCAGCACCCCGTGCAGCGTCTGGTACGCGGCCCATTTGTCTTTCAGCCCGGCCTCGTCGAGGTCGGCGACTTTGCTGTTCAACCGCGGTTTCACCCGGCGGACGTACCAGTTCGACAGGTCGTCGTCGACGAACCGCTCCGCGGCGAGGGCGAATGTCATCGCGTCGTACTTCTCGAAACTCTCGCGGCCGGTTTGGATCAACACCTGCAATCGCGACAGGATCCAGCGGTCGATGTCGGCCAAGTCCGCATGCGAAACGAGTTGATCCTTCGACGCCGGATCGAACCCATCCCCAATCGCGCAATTGCAGAACAGGGCGTAGGTGTTCCAGAGCTTGAAGATGAACTTCGAACGCACCTCGTTGGCCGGTTCGGGGCCGAAGTTCAGATTCTGCGCCGGGCTTTGCCGGCAGTAAAGCCAGCGCATCACGTCGGCGCCGATGGGCGCGAACGCCACGTCGTTGCCCTTCGCGTCTTTCGTGATGCCTCCTTTGTCCGCGGCCGCGATGAACTCGATAGAGTTCCCCGCCGTCTTGTGCATGTCGTGGCCGTACTGATCCTTCACCGTCGCGAAGCCGAGCAGCGTCTTGAACGGCGGAGCGCCGTCGCCCATCATGGTGGACAGTGCCAGCAGCGCATAGAACCAGTTGCGGAACTGGCCGGGGAAACTTTCGGTGATGAAATCGGCCGGATACCACTGCTTCCAGTAGTCGGGGTCGGTGTTGAACTTCAGCGTGCTGAAGCCGACGATGCCCGCATCGAGCCACGGATTGCCGACGTCCGGAACACGGGACATCACATTCCCAGTATTCGGATTGCGAAGCTTTAAGCGGTCGACGAAGGGACGGTGCGGAGAGTTCGAGAGAAACTCTTCCCAACCCGCCAGCACGTTTCCTGCTGCCTGCCATTTTTTCAGCTCATCCAAGTCAAGCACAACGAACTCGTCTGTTTGTTCGTCGACCCAAATAGGCAGCGCCAAACCCCAGAACCGCTTCTTGGAGATCATCCAGTCCCCCATGTTGCGAAGCCAATCGATTTCGCGGGCTTGACCGTTGAGTGACTCGGGGAGAAACGTGACTTTTTCAACGACATTCTTGATGTCGGTGCGGAAGCTTGGTTTCCAACTTTCTCTGGCAGGGAAATCGTGACTTCCAACTGAAACATGGATCGTCGATGGTTTTTGGCCCATCGAGATGTACCACTCATCCACGAGGCGGTAGAGCAGCTCGCTTTTGCACCTCCAGCAATGCGGGTATCGGTGGGCGTAGCGTTCGGTGGCGAAGAGCCGGTCTCGAGTTTTCAATTCTTCAAAAACTCGCTCGGCCGTACTGGGAAGGCTTGCATTCAAGCCTGAGAATGGACCGAATCCTTCCAGAAAATGGCCGCTATCATCAAGTGGAGCGATCACCGGTGTGTCAACTGTGCCTTCGCGATCTTCTGAGTGGGAGCCAGTGAGTTTCAAAAACTGCACCAACAGCAAGTCCGACTGACCGCAGCCAGGTGCGATGTGGACGATGCCAGTCCCTTCTGTTTCGCCGACTTCGCCCCAAAGAAGGACTCTGTGTTCTTGAGCCGCCGAAGGAATCTTGAGGCCAAATGTTTTTACGACGTGCTCAGGATAGCCACCCGGTACATTCTGCGCTTCGAGGTCGTCGAACGGCCCGATGTACTTCCAATCAAACATGTCGGCGCCCTTCACTTCGCCGACGATTTCGAAGCCGTCCTTCCCGGCTTTCTCTTTGAAGAGTTGCTCGATGGACTTAAGGTGCGGGACGCCGTCGAGCCAGTCCCGTTTCGATTTCTTGGCGGTCGGTTCGGCGGAATCGTCGGCATCGCCACTCGACTCCATCCGGTTGATTTTGAACGCCCCTTTGGCGACGTAGTAGATCTCGCCCTTGAGCTTGATGCGCAGGTAAGTCAGCTCCGGATTCACCGCCGCGGCGACGTTGCTCGTCAGCGTCCATGGCGTCGTCGTCCACGCCAGCAGGTTCTCGCCGGGGCGGTCGCGCAGTGGGAACTTAACGAACACCGCGCGGTGCTCGATGGTCTTGTAGCCCTCCTTCACTTCCATCTCGCTAAGGCCGACGCCGCAGCGGCCGCACCAGGGCATGGCGTCGTAGCCGCGGTAAATCATGCCCTTTCCATGGCACTTTTTCAGGAAGCTCCAGATCGTGTAGTTGTTCTCGTTCGACATCGTGAAGTAAGACTTCCGCTCGTCCACCGGCTTGGCCCAATCGGCGTCGGTGGTGTCCCAATCCATCCACATGCCGAGGCGGATGCTCTGCTCCGTCTGGATGCGGGCGAACTTGTCGACGCGGTCTTTGCAGAGTTGCACGAAGTGGGCGATGCTCGCCTCGCGGTCGCCGGGCACCAATTCCTCGATGTCGCGCTTGCTCTTCAGCCCGAGTTCCTTTTCGACTTCGACTTCGACCCACAACCCCTGACAATCGAAGCCGTTCTGGTAGCGCAGCTCGTGGCCGGTCATCGCGAAGTAGCGGTTGAACACGTCCTTGTAGGTTCGCCCCCACGCGTGGTGCACGCCCATGGGATTGTTGGCCGTAATCGGCCCGTCGAGGAAGCTCCACTTCTTCTTGCCAAGGTTTTGCGCCCGGAGCTTGTCGAAGATTTGCCCGGACTGCCAGAAGGCGAGAACGTCGCGCTCGAGGGCGGGGAAATCGGCTTGGGAATCGACCTTCGCAAATGCCATCGCTTACCAGTTCGGATTTGAGATTGCGGATTTCGGATTATTCTATGGCGAAGGAGGCAACGTCCGTGCAATCCGAAATCCGAAATCCGAAATTCCAAATCGACCTGATTCTCGGCACGGCCGGCCACATCGATCACGGCAAGACGGCGCTCGTGAAGGCGCTCACCGGCATCGACACCGACCGGTTGCCGGAGGAGAAGGCGCGCGGGATCACCATCGATATCGGCTTCGCGTTCCTCGACCTCGGTGGGTTCCGCTTGGGCATCGTCGATGTGCCGGGGCACGAGCGGTTCATCAAAAATATGCTCGCCGGGGCGACGGGGATCGACCTCGTCGTGCTGATCGTCGCGGCCGACGATTCGATCATGCCGCAGACGCGCGAACACCTCGAAATCTTGAAGTTGCTGCGATTGAAGCACGGCGTGATCGCGCTGACCAAAGTCGACTCGGTCGATGCGACGACGCGCGAAGTCGCCGAGTTGGAAATCCGCGAACTCGTCCGCGGCAGCTTCTTGCAAGACGCGCCGATCGTCGCGACCTCGGCGAAGACGGGGCAAGGCATCGAGGAATTGAAAGCCGCACTCCAAAGCGTCTGCGAACGGATCGCCGCCAAAGAATCGACCGAATGGTTCCGACTGCCCATCGATCGCGCCTTCACCGTGGCCGGGCACGGCACCGTTGTCACGGGATCGATTGTGTCCGGTTCGGTCGCGGTAGAACAAGAACTCGAATGGCACAAGGGAACCGGGGAATCGGAACTCGTCCGCGTCCGTGGCTTGAACCGACACGGCCAGTCGGTGCCGGAAATTCACCGGGGCCAACGCGGCGCGATCAATCTCGCCGGGGTCCCGCTCGAACTGGTGCACCGGGGCCAAGAGTTGGCGAAGCCCGGCTACTTGAAGCCGAGCCGGGTGCTCACCGTGCGCTTGCAGGCGCTCGATTCGGCGAAGCGCGCCATCCAGCACCGATTGCCCTGCCGATTGCACTTGGGCACGGCCGAAGTTCTGGCGACGGTATCGGTTCTCGACCGCGATGCCATCGATCCCAGCGACTGGGCACTCGCCCAGTTGTTTCTCGATTCCCCCGTCACGGCGGTGTGGGGCCAGCCGTTCGTGCTGCGCGATTCCTCGGCCGAGCGGACGCTCGGCGGCGGGCAGGTGCTCCAACCGACGGCCGTGAAACTGCGTCGCCGACACGTCGAGCACTTGGATCGCGCGGAGAAACTCTGGTCGGACGATCTGGACGCGCGGGCCACGGCGTTCGCTTGGTTCGCCGAATTCCACGGCTTTCGACCCGACGACCTCGTGCGCGAAGTCGGCGTCGAACCCGACGATGTCGCAGGCGTCGCGGAGCGATTGAAAGTAACCGGGGTCTTCGTCGAGTTGGATCTGCCGCCGCACCGCAAGTTGTCGATCCACGCGGAACGACTCGCGGAACTCGGGGAGCGAATCCTGACGGCAGTCGCCGGGTTGCACTCCGATTTCCCGCTGTTCACGAGCCACGAACGGGCCAAGGTCGTCGGCCTGCTCGACTACGTCGGCGACGAAGGCCTGTTACAAGCGACGGTGGATCGCCTGATTCAACGGAAGCAATTGATCGGCGATGCGAAGCGAATCGCGCGCGCCGACTTCAAACCGAAGTTGAGCGCGAACCAACGGAAGTTGAAAGACAAGATCGTCGAGGAGCACCGCAGCGCCGGGTTCGCGCCGCCGGAACCGAAGAGTTTCGCACCGCAAGCGGCCGGGAACGCCAAGGCGCTCGACGACATTTTTGAAGTGGCCTGCGCCGAAGGATTTTTGGTGCGAGTCACGCACGAGATCTTCTTGCACGCGGACGTCGAAGCCCGGATGCGGGCGACGTTGGCGAATGCATTTGCGTCCCAGCCGGGGCTGACGGTCGCCGAAATCCGCGATTTGCTCGGGACGACGCGGAAGTACGCGATCCCGATCTGCGAGTATTTGGACCGCGCCGGCATCACCCGGCGCGAGGGGGATTTGAGGAAGCCGATCTCGTTCGGTGGAACCGGCGTCCCGCCGGTTTGAGAATCCACGAACCGGCGAGACGCCGGTTCCACCTCCGAAATCAATACCGGTCACCCCCTCCGCCGCCATCACCCCGGATCATTCTCCGAAAATTCGGACGGGTCGTTCCAGAAGTCGGAGCGGGGGTCGAGTTCGCACGGTCCCGAGGGCGAAAATGCAACGCGGCCGCGCGGCTTCAATCGGATTCCCGGCGGGGCATCGGAAGCGATTTCGAGAATCCATCGCGCGAGATTCCCTTCGAGATGATGTCGCACCCCGACATAAGAAGTCGTCAGTCGCGGGTTGATCTCGATAGCGAAGTCTTCGGATTCCCCGAAGATCAAATCGACGCCGACGTAGCCGAGCAGTCCGGGGATACCCGCGAGCGCGGATCGACCGAGGGCCTCGGCCCGTGCGGTCAACTCCGGTGCGATGGGGATGAGCCCTCCTCCGTAGTGGAATTGTCCGTCGGTCGTAATCAGTTGGAATGTCGCCGGGAGCGCGACGGTATCGCGCGGGCCGATCAGGAATGCAATGCTGGCGGGGATACCGGGGCAAAACGGCTGAGCGATCATGGACTCGGTGATGGTTTGATACTCCGCTTCCGTCCGCACGAGCCGCATTCCCTCCGACCCGGCGCCGTCGCGCGGCTTGACCACGCAGGGCCAACTCGGCGGGAGATCCGGAACCAACACCGTCTCCGGTGTCCGCACGCCCCGCCGTTTCCAATTTTGGAACAGCGCGTACTTATCCGACGTCCGCGCGATTGCGACCGGACTCGGCCCGAGCAGTCGCCCGCCGACGCGCACGACTTCTTCGGCCAGCTTCAGCAGTACGCCATCGGTTTCCGGTGCGATCACGAACGACCAATCGGCCTCCGCCGCCAGGTTGCCGAAATCATCGGGCCCACCGACGAGCACCTCCACGCCGGGAATTGCCCGGAGGTCGTCGCAGATGGCGTAGAGCATCGCCCGCCCTTCGACGAAGAGCGAATGCCCCGGCGAACCGGCCCCGCGGCCGAGCCCGAGCGCGGTGATGTGTTCGTAGACGAAGATCCGCGGCATGAGGGGAATGATAGGGTGTGGCAAAACTTTCCGGGCCCCGTGCTGGCCGAACAATGCAGTGAGCCGTCGGAGTTCCTCGGGGTTTGCTCGCCGACGCGCCATCAGCACCTCCGCCGCCGAACGACCCAGCTCAGGACACTGTACCTTGGGAACAACTTGTGAGGCGGGGTCTGCTGCAGCGCCTGGTTCGTGGGGGGCGCCGGGCGACCCGGCTCCGGGCGGCCGGGAACTTCGGGGCGGCTCCGCCTATCGTAGCTGTGGCGTCGG
>JAYSYN010000295.1:0-9526 GCA_043727575.1 Fimbriiglobus sp. | reverse complement strand
CAGGCGTTAGGATGGGAAAGTCAATAACAGCCTCTAGTGAGAACTACTTTTCGCGGAGCGAAAAGCGACTGTCTCCGCTCAGCTCGGCTTTCCGAACCGACGGTGGGGCGAGTCCGACGTTTCGGACCAGCGGAGTTTCGCGATGTATCACTCCCGAGTCTGCCGAGCATAACGGTCGTTCGGGCTGGGCAAACGCGGGCGATTAGTCGTGCCGCGCCCGGTATGGACGGGGGGAATCGGCTACTTTCCGACCGGTTCCGCTTCATTTTATCGGTTGTAAAATGCACAATTCATTCAAGTCCGGGGCGCATCTCTCGATGGGCCGGGGCGATGGCGGAGTCTGTTTTATGCCGCGCACCCTGCGTTGCTTCGTGATGTTGATCGTTCTCGCCGCCGTCGTCGGTTGCCAAAGCGAATGCGGCGAGCGACGCCACCTCTTCCCGCGCCTCCACGAGCGGCTGAACCTCGACGGCAATCATAACGATGCCAACGAAGCGCGTCGCAACGGGTCGGGCAAAAAAGATTGCTACGACGGTACTCCCGTGTCCCGCAACGGCACCGGCTTCGGCGGGGAGACCCTGAGCTACCCCGGCCCCGGCACGGTCATCTATCCGTCGGGTCAACCGTATCCGGCTGGCAATCCGCGCTCGGACGAACTCCCGCAACCGGGGTTCATCTCCCCGCCGGGAGTCCCCTACGCCCCGAATCGCCAAATCGATTCGTCGAAGTCGATGCCCAAACCCGGCAGCACAATGACCGGCGATCCGAAGAAGTGATCCGTTACGGATTGGTAAAGGGCCGCGTCGCCAAGACAGCCGCCGAGCCGGTCGAGGTTGTCGTCGGGACGCCGGGGTACATCATCGGCGATTGATTCCCGGCGTAGTGGTAGCCGAATTGGCCCGTGGCCGCACAACTTCCCGCACAACTGTTTTGGCACATCATCGGCGAATGGGCGTAACCACAGCGGTTGAACCTGCCGCAACCGCCGAACGAAAAGTACGACATCAGGCGGCGGAAGAGAAACGGCCGCTGCATAGTTACGCAAGGTTCTTCGCTCGGGCGTGTCATCGGTGTATAGAGCAATTGCGTGGCCGGGCGGGCCGTAGCGCAGCTCGCCGTCGAGCATTCGGACGGACCGCGCGTCATCGCCTCCCAACCGCAAAGTTTCCGGTGAGACGAATTGCATTCGAGCGGGCCGTTGAACCCGATCGGCATCGGTGTCACGGGGAAATAGGCCCGCAGCGGCGCGTGGTACGGGTACGGCACGAGCGCCGCGTGGTTCGGTTCGCAGATGCGGAAGGTCAACCAGTTCCGGAGGCGCTCGCAGGCCGTGCCGCGCGTCGCCCAACACCCGGAGGCACTGGCCGGGCAAAGCGCCTGCGGGGCGGCGCAACTTGCTCGGGGGGCGTCGCAATTGTTCCAGTTGGTCGAATGCGAAATCATCGCCGGGGCGGGCGAACCCGCCGGCAGGGCCGATTGAATCACCCCCGGTAACGGTTTGGACAAATCTTGCGCCGCCGCGACGCAAGTCGCGCCGAACGCCACAATCAAAGCGAGCATCGATTTCATCGAACGACTCCGTGGGAACCTACGGTCGGCATGTTCGCTATCGGCGTCGCGTTCGTCACGACTATCGCGTGGTCGATGATCCGCGTGATGCGGCCCTCCCGCGCGGCCCCGAGAATCGGCACAGATTCGCCAAACTACCCAGCATGACCGGAGGTGAGCTCGCGATTGCAATCCGCCTGCCGCCGATCCGACCGGGGGATGATCGCGATCGTGGGAGTTGGCTGGGCTTGGGTCGACGCGTAGATTTGCGCCTGCGGGGCCGCGGCCGTCGCCGCGCAAAGCGCGAGTTCCGGCCGGTTGCAGTCGCGGCTGAGGTGGAGCGCGACCACCGCTCGGATGTCCCCGGTATCGACCCACGCCCTCAACGCATCCGCGGCTTGCGCGTTCGATAAATGCCCGCGGTCGGACAGCACGCGTTGCACGAGGTGCCGGGGGCGCGGGCTGGCCCGTTCCAGTTGGACATCGTGGTTGAATTCGAGCGCGAGCGCATCGACTCCACAGAAGAGATTCAACAATGACTCGGGCACGCAGCCCAAGTCGGACGCGTGCCCGTAGCTCCACGAGGTACCATCCGGCAGAGCTTGCCCGATGCGGAAGGCGAAAGTCGGCTCGGAATCGTGCGGCACCTCCACCGGTTGCACGCGAAGAAACCCGCCGAGCGTGAACGGCGTCGCCGTGTACCCATGGACCAATCCGGCTTTTTTCAACGGGCCGTATTCATCGCAAGCGGCCAAGGCGTCGTGGTGCAACGCGTGGGCGATCAGCGGGATTTTCAACCGGCGGAACTGCTCGAGGGTGTACCGATTCCAGTGGTCGCCGTGGGTGTGCGTGAGTAGCACCACGTTGATGTTCGACCAATTCAACCCGGCCGTTTGCAATCGCAAGCCGAGGTCGCGCGGGGCGAAACCGAAGTCGATGAGCAAGCCCCGCCCCGCCGCTTGTACCAGCGTGGCGTTCCCGGAGCTGCCGCTGCCCAAAACCGTAATCCTAGCCGCCATGCCTTGGGATTCCGCGAGTGTTGCGCCGTGTCGAATCGCTAATGTATTCTACTCCTAGGGGCCGCGCGGAATACCGGAGCGAGATTCCATGCCCGACGCCCGCGATTTCATCGCCTACCGGGTCCACGATGTCCCCACGGCTTTCGGTTTGGAAGCGGCCGGGCTCGAACGCGATTGGATGAGCGCCGCCGCGCAGCGCTTCCCGTACCGGTGCTTGCCGTTGAACATGGCAAACCAGCACGGCTGGGTACTGACCTGCCCGATATCGTTCCGCGCGTATTGGTACGGCGGCGCGCACCCGAAGGATGTCGAAATCGCCTTCGACGGACCGGCCGACCCGTGCATCGTCGGCCACTTCGGGGCCGGGGTCGTCACTTTCAGCTTGCCGTATTTATTCCGGACGCCGCCGGGGGTGAACCTCTGGGTCAAGGGGCCGAGCAATTGGATCAAAGACGGTGCGCAGCCGCTGGAGGGGATCGTCGAAACCGATTGGGCGACGAGCACTTTCACGATGAACTGGAAACTGACACGAGCGGGCGAATGGGTGAGCTTCGCGAAAGGCGACCCGATTTGTATGCTGGTCCCGGTGCCGCGCGGATTGCTGGAAGGTTTGGTGCCGAAGATCGTGCCGCTGGCCGCGGAGCCGGAGTTGCAAGCGCAGTACCGGGCGTGGGAGGAGAGCCGGTCGGGGTTCCTCGAAGGGCTGAAAACCCACGACCCGGACACGTTGAAACAAGGCTGGCAGAAGGACTATTTCCGCGGCAAGACGGACGCGGGTACCTTCGACCCGCACCAGACCCGCATCGATTTGAAGGAGTTCGAGGCGGGGTAAATAAGGATGGTGAGCCTTCGCGGTCGATAGCCGCGAATCAATCCCAGATCCGGTTGACACCGTACGCATCGAAAATTGCATCGTTGCCGATGACGGGTATCCCGATGACGAGCGCCTGGGCTGCGAGCATTCGATCGAATGGGTCCCGATGGTGGTGAATCAAAGTCATTTGCCGTTCGATGTGATCGATTTCGATGGGCAGTTCGGTCAGCACCAAGTCGTGGATGGCGGTCTCAACCCATAAACGAAATGGCTTCGAGAGTGTCAATTTCTTCAACGCAACTTTGATCCCGATCTCCCAGAGGGTCGCTGCGCTGAGCAATCGGTCGTTGGCGGGGGTTGATCAGCGTGGACATCGCGGTCGCCGACAGTTTGGCGGGGTCGTCTTGACTCCAGATCAGTGTGTGAGTGTCGAGCAGGTATCTCACTCTGTGTACTCGCGAAAGTCTTCGAGTGGCGCATCGAAATCGGGCGACATGTACACTACGGAGCCGCGTTGTGTGCCGAGCTTCGGCATTCGGCGAGTTTCGGGCGCATACGCCGTCACCACCGCCATCGCTCGGCCATCTTCGGTGATCTGCATCGCATCGCCGGGCCGCAGCCGATGGATCAATTCCGGTAGCGTCGCTTGGGCTTCCTGCATCGAAATCGCAACCATGTCCAAGTCCTCCGGTGTCTCACTTGTCCTTCTTCATTTCCATCTTATCGTCGTCGCCGGTCTCCTTCGGTTTCATGTACGCCTTCCACTCCAAGCCCAACGATTCGACGCGGGCGCGTTTGGCGAGCACTTCCCACGGCGTGCCTTTGTTCTCGGTGGCGAGAGTATCGTAAAGGACTTTGGCCTCGTCCGAAAACTTGCGGAACTCCTTCTTGCTCTGCATCTTCTCCACCGACACGAGTTGCAACCCCAACGATTTGTCGAGCTGCTCCGGAAGGCTGTCCGTCAGAACTTTGCCGAGGGCGAGATTCGCTTCGTGCAGGTACGCCAGCCGGGATTTCGCCTGAGCCAAAGCGTAGAAGAAACTCGCTTTCCACGCCTTCGATTCTTCTTTCTCAGCTTCGGGCATCAACGCTTCCAACTCCTTGACGAGGTCCTCGAGATCGGGGGTCAACGTCGCCAACGGGAATTGCTCTTTCTTGATCTCTTCCTTCACGTTGTTGCTGGTCTCGCCGGCGAAGCTGTTGCGGATGCCGTTGAACTTGCCTTTGCCATCTTTACCGCCCCAGTAGTCGCGGATGGTGTTCAAGGCCAGCACCGTTTTGGCCCGCAGCGGGAAGGCTTTCGCATCCTTGGTCGCTTCCTCCATCTCCTTGCCCATCGACTCCGGCTTGTACGCCTCGAGCGCCGCGGCTTGGAAGGGGAAGGTCATCTCGATGGAATCGTCCCCGCCGGTCGAGTCGGTCTTGACGTGGACCGGCTTCAAGTCGAGCAGCGCGAAGACGTCTTTGAGTTTGCCCGCGTCGACCATTTTCGGCGCGGCCGGGAAATCGAACCGCTTCGCCGCGGGTTCGTCGCCGTTGTAGCCCACGGAGTTCGCGAGTTCGCCGCCGCCGAGTTTGGGCACCGGGGGTTTCATCTTCACGCCGACGTAATCCGCGAGGATCGGCTTGATGACCTCGACCCACGTCGCCACGGGCAGCGGATCTTCCGGCTTCATCGATTTATTCCCGGCCTTCGACTGCTTGGCCGCGACGCGCAGCGAGTTCAGAAAGGCGCTGCCCGCGAAGTGCTCGCCGTCCGAAGTTTGCAGTTCGGCGGCATTCTGCCCCGCACTGCAGGCGGTGACGACTTGAATATTCGCCCCGTCCGGCGGGGTCAGCAGGGCCTTTTCGATTTCCTCGCCCATCGCCTCGCTGCCGGGGCGCACGACGTTGCCGTCGGTGTTCGCCCGGCAAACATCGAACAACACGACTTTCTGCTGGGCCGGACAATCCTTCACGGCCGCGAAGAAATCGGTCAGGGGAATCAGCGATTCCACTTCGTTCAGGTCCCCTTCGACGGGGACGAGATAGGCTGCGCCGTCTTTCATGGCGGCGTGACCGCCGAAGTAAAAGACGACGCGATCCTGCCCCCGGCTGCTTTCGGCGAAGCGTTTGACGGTATCGAGGACGACATCCTTGAGCATCGGCCGTTGGGCCGCGTTCGCCGCCATCTTGCCTTCGGCGTCGGTCAGCAAGAAGAGCTGGTTGTTGTCTTTGTCGGTCGGCACGCGGAACTGGAAGGCGAGTTGCTTCGCGGCTTCGGCGAATTCGGAGCGGCCGTTGCCACTCGGCCCGCCGTTTACGCCGCCGTGGAGCGTGTTGCAATAGAGGTATTTCGTGATGCCGATGAACAGCATCCGCCGGGGGAACACGGCGGAGGCATTGGCCAAGGTGCCGGTACCGGGTTTGGTCGCGGCGGTCGTTCCGGGCGTCTCGTGGTCGGCCGGCTTTGTTTTGGGTTTCATGCCGACGAGGGCTTTGACATTGTCTTGGAACATCACGGCCGCGGCGACGCCGCCGGCGACGACCAAAAAGAACGCCGCCATCACGATGAGTTTCAGCGTGTTGTTGCTCTTTTTGTAACGGCGTTTGGTGCTCAGCTTCGGTTGATCGGCGAACGCCTCGACCGCCGGCGGTGCGAAGACTTGGGGCGGCGGTTGTGGCGGATAGCCGTAGGGGTTGGGTGCGTAACCGACCGGTGGGGCATACGGATAGCCGGGCGGGGCACCGGGGTAACCGGGCGGCGGGGCGTAGCCGTAGGGCGCTGGGGCGTAAGCCGGTTGAGCGGGTGCGTACGGGTAGCCCGGTGGTGGACTATACGGGTAGCCGCCGGGAACCACCGCCTGCGGTTGCATCGGCGGCGGGCTATAGACGGGCGGGGCGGAGATTGTCGGCGGCGTATCGGCCGCGGGGACGAATGGGGGCGGGGCGACGACTTCCGGTTCGCTTTCGCCGAAGGCAAACGCGTTTGTCGCAGCCGGCACTGCCGCGACGACTTTCCCGGTCGCGCGGACGACCGACCCGCATTTCTTGCACTTCACGGCCTTGTCGGCCCACGTGGCGGGAATGCGGAGCACCTCTTGGCACCCCGGACACGTCGCGAATACCGAACTCTGCATGACTCCGCCTCCGAATCGCCGTATGCAACCGTTGCCGACTTAGACACCATTGTAGTTCGCAGAGTTCCGCCTTGCGCGAAACGGATTCGGGTTGCGGCGCGGGGGGATTTTGAAAGTTCCTATCCGGGCGTAGATCGGCTTGGCCGAATCTGCGGCGTCACGCGGATGCAACTACTTTGAGATACCCGGCGCAGACAAGCCGGGCGCGCCGGGGTAGTGTTGGGAGACGTGGTCCGTGGTCAGTCAGACCGAGGGGAATATGAAGTTTTTGATTCTTCTCCTGTTCATCTCGGTGTCGGAATGTGCAGCCTCCGAGCCGGATGTCCCGCCGCGCGAAGAGAAGCCCGTCCGCGTGCCCGCGGCGATTTTGACTCCGGCCGAAGAAGCCCGTCGCGAAGCCCTCACTCGATTCGGTCTCGGTTTCTACCGCACGCGCGACGACCGCCTAGCCGATGCGATGCAGCAGTTTCAAGCCGCGTTGCAGAACGACCCGAAGGCCGTGGCGCCGCAGCGGGAACTCGTGGCCGTGTACGCGGAACTCGGCCGCGATGCCGCCGCCATCCGCGCCGCGCGCGAAGTCTTGGCCCGCGATCCGGACGACGCCGAGACCGCCCAACGCCTCGGCCGCATTTTGATGGACGGCAAGAAGTACCGCGATGCGGCCAAAGCGTTCCTCGGCGCGGCGAAGAGCCCGCGCGGGCGGGACGAAATTCCCGCCCGGCTCGTGCTGCTGAAGGAACTCGCTGCCGCCGCGGAGAAGGGCGGGGATTTCCCGGCGCGCGAGTACGCCGCCCGGGAGCAACTCGCCGTCCTCGCGGCGAACAAAGCCGCATTGCTGAAGCCCGACATCTTGACCGCGCAGGAATTCGACCGTCGCCGCGCCCGCGCCTACGAGGATCTCGGAGCGGCGCTTGTCGGCCTCGGCAGGTTCGACACCGCCAGCGCGGCCTTCGAAACCGCCCGTGATTTGTACGCCGACCCGAAGGGCGCCCACGACCCCGCCGGGACGGCTCGGTTGCACTGGAATTTGTCCGAGAGCCTCGCGGCGCAGGGCGAACCGACGAAAGCTTTGAAGGAACTCGATCTCTACCTCGAACAACGCCCCACCGGCTTCGCGCCCTACGAACGCTGGGTGAAGCTGATGGCCGAGGCGGAACGGACCCGCGACATCCCCGGCGCGCTGACCCGCTTGGCCCAATTGAACCCGGGCAACACCGCCCCGGCTTGGCTCGCGGCGGCCGCGACCCTCGAAGCCGACCCCGACGCCGGCGATGCCGCGTTCGCCAAACTGCTCGACCGCGCCGATCGGCCCGACTATTTCCGCGTGCTGGTGCAGGCGCATCAAGCGTCCGACCAGGCGAAGAAATTCCTCGACATCGCCGACCGACTCTTCACGGCGTCGCGACCGAAGGGCTTTTTCGACCCGCCCAAAACGGGTGCGAAAGAGCCGCCGGCACCGGTGCCGACCCCCAAAGCCGCCGACGTCCAGCGCGCCCGTTTCTTCAACGAGGCGGCGAAGGCCACCAAGGGTTTTTCGAAGTCGCTCATCCGCCAGATGGACGCCGATACCCGGGCCGGTGTGATGCGTTTCCCCGACACGCTCGAATTGACCATGGCGCTGGCCGCGCGGGACGGGCAATTGAACGCCTTCGCCCCGGCGCTGAAAGCGATGATCGGCCGACGCACCGAATTCACCCCGCTCTGGATGCTCATCGTCTGCCTGCGGCACCAGCGGAATTGGGAAGAAATCGCCGCGACCGCCGAGGCGTTGAGCGTCGCCGACAACGGCCGCTTCTACCCGTCGATCGCCATCCAAGCGGCGGTGGCCCACGCCGAACTCGGGCACGAAGCCCCCGCGCTGGCGCTGGTCGAGAAACTCGACGGCCGCATCTACATCCGCGTGAAGAAGGCCGAGATTTACAACATCCTCGGCAAGCCCAAACAAGCCCTCCGCGAGATCGACGAAGTGCTCGACAAAGAAAGCCCCAAAGGCGCCGACCTGCGGATGTTGCTCTTGGCGCAAATCGGCACGCTGCACCTTTTGAAGGAGAACGCCAAGGCCGAAACGATCCTGCGGGGGATGCTCGACCGCGACCCGGACGACGTCGTGATCCTCAACAACTACGGTTACCATCTCGCGGAACAGGGGCGCAAGTTCGACGAAGCCGAGGCGATGATCCGCCGGGCCATCGAACTCGACCGCGACGAAAAGACCAAATCGGGCGACCCGGACGCCGAGAGCGGCAACTACCTCGACAGCCTCGGTTGGCTGCAATTCAAGCGCGGCCGGTTCGCCGAAGCGCGGAAGTCGCTCGAAGCCGCGACCCGGTTCGTCGAAGTCTCCGAGAACGGCGTCGTCTGGGATCACCTCGGCGACACCTACCTCCGGCTCGATGAGAACAAGCTCGCCGCGGCCGCCTATGAGAAGGCGATACAAATCTACGCCCGTTCCCACGAAGGCCGGCAGGACGGCCGCATCGACGACGCGAAGCGCAAGCTGAAGCTGGTCAAGTGACCGGAAGCGGGCGACATTCTGGCCGATTGCTCAATACTGATTGCTGACAACTATCGTTTGCACAAGCCTTTGGGAGTGCAGCAACAATTCTTGGAGTAGTCATTCCAGCGTCAACCCACCCACCCTACCGTGGAATGAGGTCCGATTTTCGGAACGACCTATGCGCCGCAAGGACTTACGTCCGATTTCCGGTGTCATTCCATGGCTCAGATTCCCGAGTCGTTCACCGAATCTCCGGGAATTGTTGTGATACCCCTACTCAGGGGTATCACAACAATTCTTGGAGGTGTGGCGAAGAGCGGTTTTCGTAGGTCACGCTCGGCGTGACGCCGGTGAGCATCCGGTACGGGTCTGGCGTCACGCCGAGCGTGACCTACAAAAACGCCAAGAGTTGTTGCTACACCCGCCCGATTGGGTATCCCTCCGGATTTTGCCACGGCGTTAGGCGGCGGTCCAGAGGTCGTTCCACTCCGGGGTGTCGCAGAGGGCTAGGAGTTCCACGAGCGGGCCG
>JAYSYN010000294.1:0-3142 GCA_043727575.1 Fimbriiglobus sp. | reverse complement strand
TCGACGCGGTGAACGGCAGACCGAACAGCGCGGCCGTGCCGAGTTGGACGGCATCGCGGCGGGTGACGCCATCGCAGAATCGTCGGGCCATCGTCGGGTGCCCCGCGGTCAGTGGTTGAACAGGAATTCGAGCGAGTTCAGCATCGCCCACGCCAAGTCTTCGGTCGCCTTGCGGCGGTCGTTCGGTTTCTTGTTGATGTACTCCGCGCCGGTGCCGCGCTCCTTCGCCGTCGGGAAGCGGCCGTACATCCGCAGATACAAGTCTTCGACCAACTTCGCGTCGTCCGGTTGGGTCCGCACCAATTTCGCGACGGTCCCCGCATCGTGCGAAAGCTTGGTTTGCAACTCGCGCGAGTTCAGCAAGTTGAGCACCTGCCCGGTACTCGGCTCGGTGTTGCGTTCGCATTCGCACGCCGTCGCGCGGGCCGGGCGACCGAAGAGCCGGAGGAATTCGTGCTTCGTTTTGCTGTCCCAAAGTTGGATGGCCTTGGTGCCCGCCGGCATTCCCGCGTACTTTTCCGGCACGCCCGTGACTTGCGAAATCATGTCGAGCAGCACCTCGGCGTCGGGCCGTTTGAAGAGCGCCCGCGAGAAATTCAGTTCGTCTTTCTCGTTCGTCTCGTTCGGTTTCGAGGACGTTTGATAAGCCCTCGACGCGCAGATCGCCCGGACGACTTCGCGGACGTCGAACTTTTTGTCGATGGCGTACTTCGCCAAGGCGTCGAGCAGTTCCGGGTTCGACGGCGGATTCGTGGCCCGCACGTCGTCCACCGGTTCGACCAATCCCCGACCCAGCAGCGACGCCCAGAGCCGGTTGACGAAATTGCGGGAGAAGTACGGATTCTTCGGGTCGGTCATCCACTCCGCGAGCGCGAGCCGGCGATCCCCGGTCGGGTTGGCCTTGGGCATGGCGGTGCCGAGGGCGTAGGCGAAGACGCTCTCCCCGGTGCGCGGATGCTTCGCGATCGGGTCGCCCGAATTCACGATGGCTTCGCCTTGGAGCGCCGTCGGGGCGAAGAACGCGACCATGCCGGTGTAGTCGGTTTGCGTCCAGCGGTCGGTCGGGTGGTGGTGGCACTCGGCGCAGGCGATGCGGACGCCGAGGAACACCTGCGCGAGCGCGCTCGCCCGTTCGCCCGGCTTCGTCACGACTTTGAAGAAGTTCCCGGCGGGCACTTCCTTCAACGGCCCTTCGGCGGTCAGCAATTCGCGGGCGAATTCGTCGAAGGGTTTATTCGCGGCGAAGGCGTCGCGGATCCAGCGGTGGTAGGCGTAGGCGCTCTCGGGCCCGAGGGCTTGGCGGTCGATGCGGAGAACGTCGGCCCAACGCTTCGCCATGAGGTCGGCGAAGTCGCCGCGCTTCAACAGTTCGTCGACGCGGTTGGCCCGCTTGTCAATCGTTTTGTCGGCGAGGAACGCCCGGACTTCCTCCGCCGTCGGGAGCGATCCGCACAGGTCGAGGGTGACGCGCCGCAGGAAATCGGCGTCGTCGCAAACCCCGGACGGGCGGATGTTCAACTTGGCGAGCTTCCGCCCGACGTGCTGATCGACGAAATTGTATTCGGGCCATTTCGCGCCGGATTCGGGTTGGCCCGGTCGCGGGATGATGGCGCGGAACAGCCCGACTTCGCCCCGGTACGCGGCCATGACCGCGACTTCCCCCGGCGTCTCGGCGGTGCTCACGACACCGCTCGCGGAGACGCTCGCCAGACCTTCGTGATTCACCTGAAAACGTGAGTGTTCGGTCACATCGACTTCGCGGCCGTCGGAAAACTTCGCCAGCACTTTCAGCGGTTGGTTCGCCTGGGTGCCCAACACTCGCTCGGCCGGATCGACGCGGATCGACAGCAGTTTCGGAGCGTCGGGATCACCGACGGGCATCCCGGCCGCAATCCAGTTGCGCAGCGCCGCGTAGTCTTTGGAATCGGTTTTGAGCCGCGTGCCACCGCCGTGCGGGGTCGCGCCGCTCGCCTTGCGGAGGAACAAACTCTCGTCCGGGGCATTCGGGTTCAGGCGTCGGCCGCGGGCTTCTTTCACGAGGCCGGCATAATCGGCGTCCGGGTCGAACGCGAAAACCGACAGTTTAAATCCGCCCTGCCCTTCGGCCTTACCGTGGCACCCGGACGAATTGCACCCGTGACGACTGAGGATCGGGAGGATATCGTTTTCGAAATGCGGACCGGGAGCCGCCGGGACCGGGGCGGTGCAGACGAGCCATGCGATCGATGAAAATAAAAGGAGTTTCACGGCGGGGTCGACTCGGGCGATGCGACGAATGCGGTGGGATAAAAGAATCTACCACACCACCACATCGACCGCAACTACCATAGCGAGCCGGCCAGCGTGAGCTGCCGGGTTCTTTGCTCACACCGAATCCGGAAGTTCACGCTGGCCGGCTCACCCCGGCATTTCACTTCCCACGCCGTTCGCGGCGCTGGGCTTCTTGCGATGGCAGTTTCAAGTTCCAAGCGCAGCCGCAGAATGCCAAGGCGCGGATGAACCAGTAGCTAAAATCGAGTTGCCACCAGCGCAGGCCGTGGCGGGCGGAGGTCGGGAAGGCGTGGTGGCTGTTGTGCCAGCCTTCGCCGAAGGCCAATAAGCCGAACAGGACATTGTCCCGACTTTCATCTTCGCTTCGGAACGGCCGCGAGCCCCAAAGATGGCAGACGGAATTCACGCTCCACGTGACGTGGTGGACCAGAAAGATCCGGACGAATCCGCCCCAAAGTAGGCCGATCCAAGCGCCCCACCACGACCCGGCCACCGCGCCGCTGATCGCGGCGGGGACGAGTAACCCGAGGATGGCCCAAACTGGGAACAGGCCACTCACCACGCGGAGGGTCGGGCTTTTCTGCAAATCCTGCACATACCGATCCAACCCCGGTGGGTCAGCGTGGAAAGCCCAGCCGATGTGCGAATGCCAGAAGCCATTCAAAAATCCCAAGATCCCGCCGCCGCCGTGGTGCGGAGAATGGACGTCTTCGACACTGTCGCTGTGTTGGTGGTGCCAACGGTGCAAGCCGACCCAGTGAATCATAGAGCCTTGTACGGACATTGACCCGATGGCGGTGAGGACGACCTTCACCGGTAAGTAAGTCTCGAACGAGCGGTGGACGAAGAGGCGGTGAAAGCCGACAGTGAC